>CAJXQX010000009.1 GCA_913058185.1 uncultured Verrucomicrobiota bacterium | reverse complement strand
TTGTTCGGAGCGCTCTATTTGGTTAGTCCCATATTCTGGATGCTGCCGCCCCTCGTTTATCGCGTGGTTAATTCCGAGGCGGATCCGGAACAGGCTTACATCCTCGCCTGTCAATTGGTGCTACCGGCGGGTATGATGGGGCTCATGGTCGCGGCCATGGTTTCCGCCACCGCCAGCATGGCCACCACCCGCCTCAATGTCTTTGCCGGGGCCTTTACGTCGGAAGTCTATCAACGACTCATTAACCGAACGGCCTCGGAAACCCGGCTGGTTTTAGTCGGTCGTATCGCCACCATCATCCTAGGTGGGGTCGTTCTGGCCGGGGCACTACTGATTCCCCGCTATGGCTACACCAGCTTCATCATCGAGATGAATGCGCTGCTGAATGGCCCCCTGCTGTTGCCTACCCTCTGGGGCTTGTTTTCGCGCAAGATCGGATTAGGTGCCGTTTGGTTCACCATCGGTTCCGGTTTTCTCGCCGCATTCCTCGTGAAGTTCGGGCTCTCGAATCAGGGCTTTTTAACCGAGGTCGCACTGCTGCAACCCTTGGTCGACTTCATTGCTTCAAATAAACGTATTGTCGATCTCACTGTCGGCATCGTCTGCCCTTTTTCAATTTTAGTGACTTTGGAAATGCGGGCCAAAAACGAGCACCCGGGCTGGCAACGGGTCACGAATGCCCAACGCGTATTTCAAGACGCCAACCCATTGAGCTCATCCACTTTGCCAGCTCGAATGGTGATCCTCTCGTTGATCGTCGTCGCCTTCGTCATGGCTGGGTTAGCCCTATTCAATGGGCACGATACCGGACTACTCTTCACCTTCTCTCTCACGCTGTTTGGCATCGCAGGAGGTCTCCACTTTTTAGTGCGGCGGACCGAGAAGAATCACATCACCCCACTCTCCGCAGAAAGATAAACCACCATGGCTAGTGACGAACTTAAGGCGCTCATCGCATTGAAACGCGCCAAACCTTACGACCCCAGCCAATCGATCGAGTCTCTGCGCGGGACCGGCCAGGGTGGAGGCAGTGTGCCCCGCGATGGCACTGAGGTGGTTTCCTGCGACGCGAATGGCGTCACCTGCGAATGGGTCACCTGCGGTTCTCCCAGCAGCGAGGGCGTGTTTATGTTTCTTCATGGTGGCGGTTACTATCGTAGCTCCGCCGTGGAAAGCCGGTTAATCGCTTCCAATCTCAGTGCGGCCTGCGACTGCCGCTGTCTTACGGTGGATTATCGACTGGCTCCCGAGAACAAATTCCCCGCGGCGATTGACGATGCCCACACCGCCTACCGCTGGCTATTGGCCCAAGGGATCCCCGCGGAGAATATCGTTGTAGGAGGAAGCTCCGCCGGGGGTGGTCTCACGGCGGCGCTACTCAACAAATTAAAACACCACGGCGAACCGCTGCCCATCGCAGCCATACTGCTTTCGCCGTGGACTGATCTCACTCAAAGTGCGGATACCTTCAATACCAACGCCCACTCCGACCCGACTATTTCCAAGACTTATTTGGATCGGGCGGCGGCTGGGTATTTAGGTGACACCGATCCGAAACATCCCTTGGCCTCCCCCGTATTTGCCGACCTGAGCGGTTTGCCTCCGATGCTAGTCCAAGTAGGGAAATCCGAAACGATGTTTGGTGACTCACTCGCTTATATTTACAAAGCTCAACAATCCGGTATCGAAATCGAATTGGATGCTTACGACGACGTCATTCACGGCTGGCACAACAGTGCCCACGTAGTCCCCAACATGCCTGAGACATTGACCGCCTTCGAAAAGATCGGCGAATTCGTCCGAGGACACGTCACCGGATGACATCGCCCATGGTATCCCAATAGGGAACTTCGCCAGTTATATTCCGTTCCCCAAAATACACGATCCCACTGCCAACTTTAACCATATTGGTTAAAGTTCCATCTCACAAAACCGGTGCCAGAGGAATCGAAAGGCCGGAGCGTAGACTTGGGGATTGGACGCAATCGCAGCTGAAACCTCATCAGGCGTTCGCCACTCGCCCGTCTCAATTTCCGCCGGGTGCAGTTCGAACGGACCTTCGTGGGCCAGCCGATAGACCCAGACGAATTCCCAACCAGTCTCCGCCCGGGCGCGCTCGTAGATGATACGCTCGGGGGGAGCCGCCAGAAATACGCCGAGTTCCTCGCCCAGTTCCCGCACGACCGCCTCATCGTAACCCTCGCCCGTGTCCAGGTGCCCAGAACACGACGAATCCCAACACCCTGGGGCCATATCCTTCGCCATGGAGCGTTTTTGGAGGAAAACCTGTCCCACATTATTAAAAACCAATGCATGGACCGCTCGGTGCCACAATTTGCGCCGATGCACCTCTGCTCGAGTGGCTTGACCAGTCACCACATCGTGCTCATCGACCACATCAAACACCTCGTCATCGCGCTGGGCCTTTACATCATCTTTCATGTGTGCCCCTTTCGTGAGCTCAATTTCTCAAATTCGCCATGCCCAAAATCGACGTAAACCAAGTCGCAGATATCCTCAAACGTAACGATCTCGATCCCGCGATCCTCAAGCAAATCGTCGCCGAAATGCAGGCCGTGCTCGAAGCCGAAGCCAGTGAAGAGAAGCCGCCACCGGTCAAAAAGCAGTGGTGCATCATGATTTCGGACCCCGAAGGTCGCCTGCCCGAGGGTGAGGACTTCGTAGGATGGGTGCTCCAAATCCCCGAAAGTGAGAGCGTTATGACGACCGAAGAGCGCGTCCACCGCGCCGCTTACGATTTTAACGCGACCAAACGCGGTCGCCTGCTCCCCGCCACGACCGTCGGCGAAGCCATGGAGAATGTTGCCGCCAAACACTTTAAAGAAGCGGAATGCTGGGTGAAATCCAAAACCCCCATCCTCATGCTCCGCACCGACAACAAAATCCCGATCGAGACCACCGAGAAGGACGCCCGCTGGGGCCGCACCTGAACCCAGGGTTCAGTTTCCACGTTCCGCGCAATCGGACGCGCGCGAGTTATTCGCGTTCGGCAAAACCACGGTAGCTACTGGGCTCGTAGCCACGCGCCAAAACTGCCGCCCGCAGTGCATCGAGGTCGAGCTGAGCTCCGGGTTTAATTCCCAGCTCAGCGTAACCGCCCTGCAGGAGTTCTAGCGCAAACAACAAATCGCCGCGCTTCGAACGCACCGGGCGTTCATCGAATGGATGAAGCGGGTAAATTTCCCTCAACACACCATCGGCGCTGAAATAGCCGATAACGAGCGCCGTTGGGGTGTTGCGCATCCAAAAACTCATCACCGTTGGATACGGATAGATGAACATCATCCCCTGCCCTGTCTCCAAATCGCGCCGGCCCATGAGCCCCTGCTGCATCTCGCTATCGCTCAAAGCCAACTGCATCGAGACGGTTTGATTACCCACCGAAACCTCGAACCAATCTTTCACTGTTTTGGGTTCGGCCGCCACCGCTGGCTCCGACTTCCCACAACCGCCCGAAAGCAACATCACCAAAGAAAACAAAATTACGCTGAATTCTCGCGAAACCGGATTTGCGTTTTTCATCGCAGCGAGGGCTAATTGCCCAACTCAACAAATACAACCCCTCGCTAATTCCTGTGCCAAAACCTGCCCTCATCTTCTTCGACGAAACGCTACGCAGCCTCGACCTCCGCTACTTCTGTGGGTTCGAAGTTCACGACCCCTTCATCGCCGCTCGCATCGGCAGTAAGAAAATTGGCGTGGTCAATGCCCTCGAATTCGGTCGCGCGCTCAAGGAATCTACCCTCGACCAAATCATTGCTCTCGAAGACCTCAACGAGGCCGCCCTCGCCCACGGCGTTAAAAACCCGGGCCCAGCCGACCAAATCGCTGCCCTCGCCCGCCATTTTAAACTCAAAAAATTCGAGGTCCCCGGCGATTTTCCCGCCAATGTGCTCATCAAACTGGTGGAGCTCGGCTTCGACATTCAGGTCAACGACGGCTCCGTCTTTCCGCAGCGCGAGGTGAAGAGCGATGAAGAAGCTAAAGCCATCCGCGCGGGCAACAAGTGCGCGTCTGCTGGCTTTGCAATCGCCGAGGAGATCCTCCGAGCCTCCACCATCAAAGGACGCCGCCTCGTGCACGATGGACGCACCCTCACCAGCGAACGTCTGCGCACCGCCATCCAGACCGCCTGTATCAATGCGGGCGGTTTTCCGGCCGACACCATCGTAGCCGGCGGCGACCAGGCCTGCGATCCGCATTGCCGCGGCAGCGGACCGCTCAAGGCCAACGAACTCATCATCCTCGATATTTTCCCCCGCATGTTCGACTCGGGCTATTGGGGCGATATGACCCGCACCTTCCTTCGTGGCCAAGCTAACGACGACCAACGGGCCTTAGTCTCCGCCGTCGCCGCAGCCCAAAAGGCGGCCTTGGCGAAGATCAAAGCCGGAGTCATGGCAAGTGTGGTGCACGCCGAGTGCCTGAGAGTCTTCGACGAACGCGAATATGTCACTGAAATGACTGCAAACGGGGCAGTCGGATTTTTCCACGGCACCGGTCATGGAATCGGGCTCGCGATTCACGAGACTCCACGGATCGGCGCCGTCAAACGTCGTTTGCGCAAAGGCATCGTCGTCACGGTTGAACCGGGACTCTACTACCCCGGCCTCGGCGGCTGCCGCATCGAAGACGTCGTGCAAGTCACCGACGGCAAACCGCGCAAACTCTCCAACTACCATTACGACTGGGAACTGAGGTAGTGCTCGATGCCGTCGGGCATAAAGCCCGACCCACCCGGCCAACCTGCTTGATCGGAAATTGTGGGTCGGGCTTTATGCCCGACAGCGAAACCAAAGCGCCCCGGCAACATCGCTCGTCCGTCCTCGTTCTCTTTCTCGTTCTCGAATCTCATTTTCACCAGTTCGCTCCGACCGTTTTTGGGTAACATGGCCATGCTCGGATTTCACCGATGAACCTTCCCCGCTCACCTCTCTTCATCGCACTGGGGTTAGCTCTGCTCGCTGGAGGTTTTGCGCTGATACGAAAATTTGAGGTTACCCAGGAACGTAGCCCAGCCGACTTCGTTATTGAAGATCACCACAATCTCGAATGGGACCCGGTCACGGGCATCTTCGAGGTCACCGGCGACGACCCTTTCGGCATGATTTCGATTCCCTCGTCATGCTTACCCCTCGAAGAGCTGCGGCTGGAATTCACCGGGCCACCCCAGTCCGGCGGTTGGTATGTGTATTTCGCAGCCGAACATAATCCGACCACGGTGGATGAACGTTGGGTCAAAACCGCCGACGTCGAAATCACCCCGACCGGCCATGCCTTGGTTTGGGAATTACCCGCCAGTTTACTTGCTCGAATCGACTTCCCCGATGAACTGCCGGTTCCGCTGACCTTGGAGCGGGCTGAATTCCGGACTCGTTTTGCCAGCAGCTCCAGCGCGACATTTTCGGCTGCCGTAGTGGCCGCGACACTCGCCCTGTTCCTCCCTCTGGGGATTTATCTCCGTCCTCACCTTTCGGTTAAATCGATCGAATTGATCCTCATCGCGGCTCTGTTGGTGACCAAACTTTGGCTAACATCCGACATCGGGATGACCCTGCGACCTCAACTCATGCACGACGACCTGTTGTTCATGACTCAAGCTGCCACAATTTCCGCCGGCGATTGGCTAGGCGAATTCTGGCAACTGACTCTCACAAAAGGACCCACCTATTCGATCTTCGTCGCCCTTTCCGCCGCCTCGGGACTGTCGCTTCAGTTCAATGAAGTGCTATTTCATGGTCTGGCCTGTATCTCTTTCTTCGGAGCACTCTGCCCCTGGATACGCCGCCCGGAATGGCGACTACTGCTCTTGGCGGTGCTGCTCTTCGAAGCTCATTCACTCTCACCTGAGATATTCGGCCGGGTGCTGCGCGGAGCCATCCAACCTGCCCTTGCCTTGTTCACCTTGGCTGGATTACTGGGCATGGTGACGCGAGCGAAGCTTCACCCGAAATTCATTTATCCCTGGGCAATGTTGGCTGGAATAGCCGGAAGTGCATTCTGGTTTTCTAGGGAGGAAGGCATCTGGCTGGTTCCAACCATGGTCCTATTACTCGGCGCCTTCGCATGGACGAGTTGGTCAACTTCTGCTGCGCACCGGATATCGTGGCTGTCATGCTTGGCTCTGCCCGTGATCGTGTTTTTAGGAGCCAGAGCTGCGCTCCACTCCATCAATCAGGCTTATTATGGCGTGTCCATCGGGGTCGACGTGAATACTGGCGCGTTTCCCGAGGCTTATGGAGCGATGATGCGCGTTCATTCTCCGGACCCGATTCCGGGAGTGGCGATCACGACGACAACCCGCGACTTGATCTATCCCTACAGCCCAGCTTTTGCCGAAATAGCAAAAGAACTAGATGGTCCCGTGACGGCGATTTGGGGGCCAGCAGGTTGGGGAGAAAACAACCCCCACCCTCGAGCCAATCTGGAAATTCGAGGAGGTTGGTATCAATGGGCCTTACGGGAAGCCGCGACTCGCAGTGGATACTATCGATCCGCCTCCGTCACTCAGGCTTACTGGCAACGCGTCGCCGATGAAATCAACGCGGCTGTCGACTCAGGGCGCTTGGCCGGTGGCAATCGCCGTCACGGTTTCTTTCCGGTGTGGCAAGATGCCTACCTTCGCCCCCTCGCAATCAGTTGGTTTAAGGCTCTAGACCTGATCGTGCGCTTCACCGACTTCAGTCCCCGGGGAGCCGTATCCGAAGGGAGTAAGAGCGACATACTCGCTCACGCCAAATTCCTGAATGCGGACCCAGTCATCGAACCACGTGCCGCGTCCATCAAATCACACATTCGGACGATTTTTCATCGCGTGTTTTCACTACTCGGCTGGCCGCTAACCATTTTAGCTCTTTTTGCCACGGGCATCGTAATAAGACGCAGCCGGTCTCACCACTACGCCCGCCCACAAGTCGCGGTCCTGCTATCTTTATGGGGCGGCGCTGCAGCCCTCCTGCTCATAGTCGCTTTGGTCCACGTCACGTCATTCTCGGCTTTGACGGGTAGTTACCTCGGCCCGGTCGCTCCCCTGATTTTCTCCGCTTGGATTCTCGCCCCACTCTTTGCGTGGGTATCACCGGAATCGTAAACCCTCGGCCAGCCAATTGGCCGACGACAAGCCCCGCCCTATCCGCATATGTGGGTCGAGCTCTATGCCCGGCAGGCTACCCAGCGGTCACCCCCTACCTAAGAACACAGCTGTTCTACTTCTTCCCGATCCAACCTCGGCGCCAAAAGAAGACACCCAGCCCAGTTACAATCGATAGACACACCCCCCAAAATACGAAATAACTGTAGTGCCAGCCCAACTCCGGGATGTGTTCAAAATTCATCCCATAGACGCCCGCCACAAACGTGATCGGAATGAAAAACGAGGCCATGATCGTGAGCACCTTCATGATCTCGTTCATCCGGTTACCGACCGCCGACATATACAGGTCATTCAAACTGCCCGCCTGCTCCCGGTGCATCTCGACAATTTCGATAATCTGCAACGCGTGATCATAGACATCGCGCAAGAACGTTCGCACCTCGGAGCTCACTAAACTGTTTTCCGAACGGTGCAGCTCATTCGCCACTTCACGTAGTGGCCACATCACCCGACGGAGGATAGACAGCTCACGCTTGATGCCGTGAATGGCCTGCTGCACCTTAGGTCCCGGATCATCTAAAACCTGTTCTTCCAAATCCTCTAGTTTCTGGCCGTATGATTCCAGGATTGGGAAGAAATGATCCACCACCGCGTCCAACTGAGCATAAAACAAATAGGAGATGGGATAGGTTCGCAGCCGAGCGCCACCCCGATTAAGGCGCTCCCGAATCGGCCCCCACACATCACCCGGTAACTCCTGGAAAGTGATGATCGTTTTTTCGAAAAGGAACATACTGACCTGTTCTTGCACCAAATGCTCTCCCTCCATCCGCATCATGCGCAGCACCGTGAAAATGTAGCGGTCGAAAACCTCGGTCTTCGGACGTTGCGAGGTGAGCATGACATCTTCCGCCGCCAGGGTATGGAATTGGTATTTCTGACGAAGCTGATTCACCGCGTGAGGGTGAAGTCCGGTGACATTCACCCAGCGCTGCCCCGCCCAAACCGGACGTTTGGAGACGTGAAATTCATCCATCTCGCCCTCATGCCATTCGATTTTTGTTTCGCTGTAGTCACACCATTGAACCCGCACTGTTTCAGGTTCCGGGGCTTGATTCACCCCCTCCATATTTTCGATTCCGGGTGACTGCCCGGGTTGAACTACCGTCCCCGGGCCTTGTTCATTGGACGGGGCAAATCCCAAGCTGCTCATCAACCACTGGCTCGCCGCTCCTACTTTTTTCAACGAATCGGCGGTGAGTTTCGAAGGGGAAATTTGGGGCATGAACCAAACCTAAATTCCATCCACCAGGGTGCCGAGTTCTTTTACTACGTCCGCGAGCTTGTGATTAGGTTCAACCTTACTTGGGTTGGTGGCACATGCCCGAGCTCGCCGAAGTCGAATTTTACCGTAAACGCTGGCACCAAGCCGCCGTCGGCCAGACCGTTACGCGGATCCGTGCGCATGCGGCGAAGAAGACGTTTCGCGATGCTCCTGCCGCCAAGATTCGCCGCGGTCTCGTTGGCGCAACGCTCGCCTCCTCTGCCACCGCCGCGAAACAAATGGCCTTCCGCTTCAGCAATGGTGCCTGGCTGGGCGTCCATTTGGGCATGACGGGGGACTTGACCTCCGCTCCTCTTGGTCAACGCGCTGAGAAGCACGACCATCTGGTGATTGATTGTGAAACTGTCAGCCTCGTCTTCACCGATCCGCGTATGTTTGGCGGCGTGCGGTTTGATCCGGGACCGGAGGAACCAGAATGGTGGAGTCGGATCGCACCGAATCTGCTGTCCGCCGCGTTCACTAAAAAGGCTCTCACCGATTTCATCAACCGCCGCGCCCGCGCACCCTTGAAAGCCGTTCTACTGATGCAGGAACGTTTTCCAGGCATCGGCAACTGGATGGCCGACGAGATTCTCTGGCGCGCACAAATCCATCCCGCGCAGCTCGCGGGCTCTTTGACCACCGCCGAGATCACGACCCTCTACCGCGAAATCCGCACCGTATGCCGCAATGCCATGAAACACATCGCGGGTGAAGGAAGCTCCCTCCCCCACGATATGAACGTGGGTATCCCCAACTCGTGGCTGTTCAATCACCGCTGGCGCGCCGGTGGCACGTGCCCGCGTAGCAAAGTGCCGCTCGAACGCGCCGATATCGGAGGTCGCACCACTTGCTGGTCTCCCGCCCGCCAAATCCTCCGCCCTACCCTATGAGTGCTCCCGGAAAACAACGTCTCGATGAATTGATCGTCGCTCGTGGCCTGATCGACTCCCGTGCTCAAGCCAAGGCCATCATTATGGCCGGACGCGTGCGCCACGGTTCGGCTCGGCTCGACAAACCCGGCAAAACCTACCCCATCGACTTCGAAATCGAGATCGACCAACCACCCCGTTTCGTCAGTCGAGGCGGAGAGAAGCTGCAGGGATTCCTCGATCAACACCCCATCGATCTCACCGCAGCCAACATTCTCGACGTGGGTGCATCCACCGGCGGCTTCACCGACTGCGCGCTGCAAGCGGGAGCGGCCTCGGCGGTATGCGTCGATGTGGGACGCGCTCAGCTCCACTCCAAACTCCGCGACGATCCTCGCGTGACCAATCTCGAAAAACTCAACGCGCGTTCCCTGCGACCGAGTGACCTGCCTCGACCGGACTACGACGCCGTCGTGATGGACCTCTCCTTTATTTCGCTCCGCAAGATCCTGCCCGCGACCTGGCCGTTTGTCTGTCCAAGCGGCGTATTGATCGCGCTAATTAAACCTCAATTTGAGGCCGGTAAGGCCGCGGTCGACAAGGGTCGCGGCATTATCCGGGATGCAGCTCTCCAGGAGCAGATTCGCGACGATCTCTGTGACTTCGCGCTGACCGAGCTCACCGGAGCCAAACTCATCGGCGTGATCGATTCCCCCATCACTGGCACGGACGGCAATCGAGAGTTCCTCATGGGATTGCAAAAGTCCTGAGTTCACCACGCAGGTCTGGTTCGCGACCACATTGGACCGGCACAGAGTGGGATTAGACTTATCATGTAGACGTGGTCGGTGGTTGGTTCATTGATCTGAGATTTGAACGCACTTTTCCAATGGATTGATGGGCATCCGGCAATGTATCCGGTGCTAGTCGGAGTTTCATTGGTCCTAATGCTGGGGCGGCTTTGGCAATTGGCTCGCAAGTCGGGGGAACGGGCGAGATCCCAGTCGGGCGAATAGACTGGCGGACGGGCTTGGTGATATTTCTGGTGCTGCTGGCTTGGCGTTGGCCGTATCTGTTGGACCCGAATCAATATAATCCGGACGAATCGCAGATGATTGCGGGAGCAATTACAGTCGAAAATAAGCCGGATTTTTGGCGCTCATTGGATGGCACAACTTCGGGGCCATTGAATGCCTTGGTGCTTTTGCCCACGCATTGGCTCGGGGTGCCACAGGATTTCTTTAATGCTAGGTTGACGGGGCTCTTGCTGATATGGGGCGCGTGGTCCGCAAGCTTTAGCATTTTGCGGCGTGGATGGGGCAAGTGGAGGCGTTTGCTGCCTTGTTGCCTGCCGTAATGTTTCTGGGGAGCGCGACCGAACTCGATATTCTGCACTATAGTTCCGAGCAGCTACCGGTCGCCTTGTCCTGCATTGGGGTCTGGTTACTGGCAGTGGCGGGCGATCGGGGATTCCGGGGTTGGAGCTGGTGGTTCGGCGGAATTCCCATCGGCCTCCTACCTTGGGCCAAACTACAGGCCGGGCCGTTGGCTGCGATGCTCAGTGTGTGGGCCTGTGGTTGGGTGATGATTACGTTGAAGGAGTCGTGGCAGGATCGGCTCAAGCGATACGCGCTGTTGGCCGTGGCCGTGCTATTGCCGACGCTACTGTTAGCCTCAATCTACGTGGGATCGGGACAGTGACCGGAATTTTGGGCATCCTATTTTCAGAACAACTTAGGGTATGCTCAGGACAGCCAGTTTGGGGCCGGAATTAAGTCGATGGTTCATATGGCGAAGCGAACTGGAAACATCCCGATGTGGCTCGGTATTCAAGTTGGCACGCTCCTTATCGGTGGGCTGGCGGCCGGTTGGCAACGGCTACGACCGGGACGGGGATTTACGCTGGGAGCGGTGGCTGTGGTGACGGCGTTTACGATCGTGATTTTGCCGGGTCGGAGATTTTTGCACTACCTGTTCTTTATCGTATTTCCAGTTTCTTGGTGGATGGGAGCGGCCTTGCAGTCACTCGGATTCAGGAACGATGGACGACCGAATCTAAGAATTTTTCTGGCTGGTTTTGTGCTCGTGACGATGGGATTACAAGTGGGGCTGCGGCTGCAGCAACCGTTGCCGGATATGTTTGGTCGTTTCTCGCTAAGTTGGCAGCAACCACGCAGTGAACTGGCCGAAGTCGTGCGCATGCTGAAGGAACCGAACGATACCTTGGCGGTGTGGGGTTGGGCTCCCGATCTCTACGTGCAAACGGGATTACCCCAGGCGAGCCGCGAGGCGCACACCGAGCGGCAACTCGAAGAGAGCCCGCAGCGCGACTCGTATTATCGGCCTCGTTTCATGAAGGAACTAGAGGAGAGCCATCCAGCCTTTATCATCGATGCGGTGGGGCCATGGAGCGTGAATTACTTTGTGCGAGAATATTCCGGGCACGAAACGTTTCCGGATCTGAGTATGTATTTGGAAGAGCACTACGTTCTCGTGGCGGACTTTCACCGTGAACGCCTTTACCTAAGAAATGACCGCATGGATAAAGGGAGAGTAGCGGGGGAATTCGAACGCTTGGTGTCGAAGTGGGAAAATGATCCGTGGAATGGTGACACGCATGCTGCATTTTCGTTCAACGAAATACGACCGGCTCGACCGATCCAAGGGCTGCAGGTCGGGATGATGGAACCACCCGATAAGACGGTATGGCCGTTGAGTGGAACCGAACGACTAATGGTGCTCGAGTTCGGTCATGACCCTAAGTCCTACGCAAAAACTGACCAAGGGAATGGCACCCTATTTTCCGTCGCCTTGAAGCATCCGAACGGAGAAGAGGAATTGCTCTGGGATCGGCACCTCAATCCGACTGAAAATGTTGAAGATCGCGGCCTGCAAAAAATCAAGATTCCGCTGCTCTCTGTCATAGAAGGTTCACAACTGATCATCGAAACTGATCCCGGCCCGTGGGGAGACAACGCATGGGATTGGGCTTATATGGCGCGGATGGGTTTCCGCTATCGTCCTGACCTCAAGTTCTTGGACTAGCCAGGGAGTCGCGGGAGCTTTCCCTTCCCTCATTCAGTCTGAGAAAAATCAATTCCTTGCCGATTAGGCACCAACACAGCGCACTAAATCAGCGGTATATTCAGTAAATCAATGCTTAGCAAATAGCGTTGGGGCTCGATAATTAATCAAATCCATCGGGACTAAATGCTTTTCAAATACCGCAAATACAATTCTGAGCACGCACGGGCGTCGGATAGCGCATCGTGGTGATCCAGCGGGATACCGTGCTCAGCACAGAGCAAATTCAGCTTCTTCTTATAAATTTTATAGGTGCACTGCGGCTGATAGCTCGGCTCGGCCATACGGTAGAATTCCATTGTCTTGCGCAGGCAGGAGAAATCGAACGCCCCATTATGGGCAACCAGCGTGCATCCCTCAATGTAACCACGTATCTGCGGCCAGACCGTATCGAAGAATGGCGCATTCCTAGTATCGCTCTCCGTAAGGCCATGCACATTGGTATTCCAGTAGCTATAGGTATTCTCCGGCGGTTGAACCAAGATACACCGCTGATCGACGACCAGCCCGTGCTCCACTCGAACGAGTCCGATCTGGCAAATACTGGACCGCGCAGGCTGCGCCGTTTCAAAATCAATCGCGGTAAACGTAGGCATACTAAATACCGTCTAAAAAATAATATGGCCCTGCGCGAGCTTCACGGCAAACCCGCCGAGGTTACTCGCATTACAGGCGCGTATCGCTCCTTCCCTCCTGCAGCCCACTGAAACCACATTCCTTTGAGTCAGGTCCGGAGAGTGATTTGGACATTCTTAGCAATTTATTCGGCCGTAGGATTGTCTTTGTCTGAAAAACTTTCCTTCTAAATTCATGGCCCAAAATATCCCACCCTTTACCGTTCGGACGTGGAGTGAGTTTCAGGAGCATTGGGCGGGGATTCATAATTTCCAGATGGCTGAGGAATGCGTGCCGGCTGACTTTGAGGTGCCAGCACTGGACCGTGTGATCACCGAATTGCGGGAAGATGAACTGGTGCGAATCACCACTGGAGTCCGGGGCAAACGATCCAAGCTGGAAGATTTTTCAGCCGAATTTCGAGCCAAGTCCGTGGAGGAGGCAATGGCAGGCCCCTTTGCGCTCGCTCATTTCAAGCTCTCCCGATTCGACGCGCCCGGAAAGTTTTTACACGGATTCGAACAGCAAGTGCTCGCCCCCTGGCGAGCGGCATTGCTGAAGGCGGGATTCACCTTCGATCGCTGCTACCCCATCATTTTCATCAGCGGCAAAAACTGCGCGACCAACTACCACATGGATTTATCGCATGTGGTGGCATGCCAGATTTATGGGAAGAAACGCTTTTGTGGACTACAGGATCCCCGGCGATGGGCGCCGCACGAGGTGCGAATGGACTGCAAAGGACCAGAAGTTTCGTTACCCGACGCTCTCACGGAAGCCGATACGCTGTGCTACGACATGGGACCAGGGGCAGTCGTGTGGAATGCCATGCTCACGCCCCATTGGGTGGAAGCGGGCAACGAGGTGGCGATGAGTATCAACTTTTCCCACGGCGGGTTGCGATATAAAGGGCAACTTTGCCCTCACGAACAGGAGCATGTAGACTATCAGGCTGCGCATCCGGAAACTGCGGAAAAGAGTCCGGTCGGAGTCTATTAGTAAGGTTGCCTTGTTGGCGGTGTTTTTAAGCCGTTGCACGGTGCACCCGGAAATGATTCGTTCGCAGTCTCTCCCCCTTTTTCCATGACTCCGCTACGCTCTATCGCCTTTGTTGTGAATGCCCAAAAAAACGGGGCTGCTGAAATTGCAAATGATCTGAAGCAGCGCGCCCGCACTGCCGGTGTCGCGGTTAAGGAGACGCACGAGTTTCCCGTGCCGGCTGATTTTTTAACCGATTGTGATGCCTGTTGTGTCATTGGGGGCGATGGCACCCTGCTCGGCGTAGCTAGCATCGCCGCCGAGGCCGGTGTGCCTATCATCGGCGTCAATCGCGGTTCACTCGGATTCCTGACGCCATTTTCGGCCGAAGAAGCGCGCGAACAATTTGCCTCCCTGATCGCCGGTGAATTCGAAATCGCCGAACGAGCGTTGCTCGAATGCTCGACGGTTACAGATCAACGCGATCTCGCGCTCAACGACGTCGTCATCAAAGACGAAAACCACTCTGGCTTGGTACGGCTCTCCGTTCACGCCGACGGTGAATTGGTGACCAACTACACCTGTGACGGTTTGATCTTTTCCACGCCCACCGGGTCGACCGCCTACAATCTTTCGGCGGGTGGCCCTTTGATTCACCCCAACGCCGGAGTGATCGCACTGACTCCCATTAGCCCGCATACGCTCAGCAACCGTTCAATCATCTTTCAGCAGGACGTGAAATTGAAAGTAGCCCCCGAATCAAACGACACCTGCTTGCTCGTAGCGGTGGACGGGCAACGCAACATCCGCATCTGCGAAGGCGACACGGTTGACATCACCATTTCCGCCAAACGACTCCAACTTGTGCAACGCGCCGACTTCAAACACTTCGGCGTCGTCCGCACCAAACTAAAATGGAGCGGCGGCGTGACGAACGGGACCTAAACAGAATTCGATGAAAACAGTGGCTAAATTTTCGATGCCCTCGGAAGCCCACGTTGCTGTTTCACGACTTCACAGTGCAGGAATTCACGCCTTCATTCGCGACGAAGCCACCCTGCAAATGAATTGGTTATGGTCCAACGCCATATTAGGACTACGCGTCGAAGTCCCTGAGGAGGAGTTTGAGGCGTCACTAGAAATTCTGAACCTAGAACCCTCCGAATCAGGATTGGTCACGTTTCCCTTCTGTGGATCTGACGACATCACTTTCATATCACTTACTGCTCCGTCTGCGATGGCCATCCTGTTCAACTTCGTGCTTCCGGAGAAACGCCCGCGGGTAAATTGTAATCAATGCAACAAATCTCACCGCACCGATCGAATTAGCGGCGGTAAATAAACCACGCGACTAACCGGATACGGACAATAAATCCGACATCACGTCGCTCATGCCTTTGTAGGCGGCGACAGCGGGGGGCATGGTCTGCAAGGTGTGATGAAATCGGGAGCGCACTTCATCGTCTGACAAGACTTCAGTGAGTCGGATGCGGTCGATGCGGATGCCAAACAGGATGGCATCGTTTTCCGGCAGAACACTCAGGTTCTGTTCTTCGATGCGGAGCCAGATATCATCGAGTGGCATACCTTGAACGAGTCGCGGAGGATTCGTGATGGGATGCAGATTCATCGCGTCGGTCGCGGCTAATCCCCAATTTGGGCGACCGGCAGCGAAGCCGGGTTTCAGCCGGTCAAGGTAACGGTCGATCACCGGACCGATCGACGCATTGAGTCCCGGCACCACGCCGTGAATTTCGAGCAGGGTCTTCTCGAGTTTATCGGCTAATGCCCAATGACTCGGAAAGACCACCACGCCACCAGTCAGACGGAAAACTCCTTCCGCGTCTCGAGTCATTAGGACCACGTCGGGTTCGACTATTCCCCCAGCTGCGACCGGATCTTCAAGCACGGGTTGGCCCACCCACTCCCCTGCTACCGCACAAAACTCTCTCCACGCGGGACGAGCGACCTCAGGGATGATCGCGTAGTCGCCCGGCGACTCCGCGAGGCAGCGCCGGCGCTCGGCTAAAATTGATTCATTCGCTTCGCTCGGCGCGAAGAAGTCAGACGGCGCGCCGCGTCGGCGCGTCAGCCGGAAGCCGAAATCATACTTCGGAAACAGTTCGCGCAAGTCCCTCATGGGCGCACCACGACCTGCGTGCAGGCGCTGCGTTTCAGGTATCGTTTGGCGAAAGATGCCAGCGCCTTCACGGTCACGGCCTTGATCTGTTTTTCGAACTTCTCGTCGTCTTCGATCGGCAGGCCGTAGAGTTCGTTGAGCGCGGTGTGCATGGCTTTGGAACCATTCGATTGGAGCGACATCCGGCGAGAGGCAGAGATGCGAGTCTGGCACCGTTGCAGTTCGGCTTTGGTGATCTTGCCCGCGGCCATGCGTTTGATCTCCAATTCGATCTCATAGAGAACTTCAGTCTCTTTGCCCGGCTGCGTGCCCGCATAGAAATAGAACATACCCGTCTCGAGGCCGATGACCCGCGATGAGCGCACGTAGTAGGCCAACCCTTTCTCTTCGCGCACCCGTTCGAAGAGGCGCGATGACATTCCGCTGAACAATTCGTCGGCGACTTCAGCGACGTGGAAGTCCTCCGAGCGCACTCCCGGGCCAAGATAGCCCTGGAACACCACCGCCTGTTGGCGCGGTTGGTTCAGCACCACATCGCAAACCTCTGCCGGCGCGTTCAGGGGCGGAGCAAGCGGCTTGAAAGTGGTGCGCTTAAATCGGCGCAAAAGCTGACGCAGCTTCGGACCAAGCTTCTTCGGATCAAAATCTCCGGCAACGGATAGAACCACATTTGGCGCGACCATCAACTGTCGGTGCAGACGAGCCAGGTCCTGGGCCTTGATCTTCTCGAGATGAACGATCTCCCCACCCGATTCGATCGCGAGCGGATGATCGCCGAAGAAACGACGCCGCAACTCTTGGCGACCAATCGTGACCATGTCGTCGGCGTCCTGCTGAAGGTCGGCGACTTGAGCATCGCGCTCGATCGAAAACGACTCGGCGGTAAATTTTGGTTTCAGGGCAGCCTCGCCCAACAAGTCCAACGCAAGGTCGATGTCGCTGGGCAGCACTTCGATCGCGAGTCCGAAGGTATTGTTACCGGTGACCGGCGACAAGGAGCCGCCCACTGTTTCAATGTCGGAAGCAACTTTGGCGGCGCTCCGTTTGGCGGTGTCCCGGGCGAGCAAGGTCGCCATCAGATTCGTGGCACCACGTTGGGTAGGGCTTTCGAAAGCCGAACCCCCGAGGGACAGCAAACGTAGGTGTAGGTTGGGCAACCGCGAATCGGGTTGCATGATCAGTCGCGCGCCATTCTTCAGCGTTTCACAACTTAGGTTGGATGCGGTGGGGGCCGCTGAAACGGATTCCTTTGCTTTAGTATCCTCGGCCGGCTTTGGGCTGAGCGAAACGGTCGCAGGGTTCCCATCGAGCAAGTAGGTCTTGAGCACGCGTCGTAGGGCCGCCGGGGTGACTTGACGCAGTCGTGCGAAGTAACTCTCGGAGAACTGCAAATCGCCCGCGACGACTTCCGCGACGCCCAATCGAGACGCCTGCCCGGAGACGGTTTTACGACTGTTGATTTCACCGACCACAAGCTGGCGGATCGATTTGCGCACTTGGGCAGCGGTGAATCCCTTGGTCGCGATCTTGCGAAGTTCGCGATGGACGGCTTTCAGCGCGCGATCGCGTTGGTCGCTGTCGCAAATGAGGGAGAGGTAGAAAAGGCCCTGATCTCCCGGCGCCCAGCTGGTCACATCAATCGAGTGAACGAGGCGCGCTTTCTCCCGGATGGATTTCCAAAGCAGCGAACTGTCGCCGTTGCCGAGCACAAGGGCGAGGACGTTGAGGGCGGCGGCATCGGGATGGCTGAGTTCGGGAATGGTCCAAGCGACCGCTCCGCGCACGATCTCGACGTCATCGTAGAGGTGGTCGGTTCGCGGAGTGAGCGCCGGTGGTTCGCTCGGCATGAAAACCGGTGCAAGCCGGCGGCGAGGAGCGTTGCCAAAGTGTTTCGTGATGGCAGCGTCTACCGCGGCTTCATCGAAGCCCCCCGTGACCACGACGACCATGTTGTTGGGCACGTAACGCTCTTGGTAGTAGGTCACCAGGTCTTTGCGGGTGACAGCTTCGAACACATCGCGGTGGCCGATGATCGGCTGACGCATCGGATGCTCGTGGTAAACCGTGTCAAAGAGTTGCTGCCAAAGACGGTGTTCAGGGTCGTCGAGACCCATGTCGATCTCACGGAGAATCACTCCTTTTTCGCGCTTCACTTCAGCGGCGGGCAACGTCGAGTGAAGGACGGTGTCGCCCAAAATATCGACGGCCACGGGCGCGTGCTCCGCCGGAATATCGATGTAATACACCGTGCGGTCGAACGAGGTGTAAGCGTTGATATAACCGCCGTGAGCTTGAACCTCAGTCGATATTTCGCGGCCAGCGCGCCGCTTAGTTCCCTTGAAGAGTAGATGCTCCAAGTAGTGAGAGAGCCCCGCTCCGAGATGCGCCCCCTCGTGGATGCTACCGGTCTTCACCCAAACTTGGACGGAAGCGACCGCAGCAGCGGCATCTGGTTTGAGCACGACGGTGAGGCCGTTCGGGAGGACGCGTCGAATCGGCGCATCGCGCCATAGTGTGTCGAGGAGCTTAAAGTCGGTGGCAGTTGGCATGGGTTTAACCGCTGACTAACGACCAGCCTCCAGCAAATGCCAAGGCTCAGATCAGGAATGCGTCAACTGACCGGCTTAAACGAAACGCGGTTGGCGTTGTTCGTTGGGCCGAAACGGGGCGTCAAACGCTTCTTCAAACGTGTAAACGTCCATAAAATCCTCCCGTTTGTCCTGCTCGTTGCGACTGAAGACGCTGTATTCGATCAAATTGAACACAATATCGCCAAAATGACTGCACTGGGTGACGCCCCAGTCGCCCAACACCGTGCGAGACATCGGACCGAATTGATCGAGAGCAAACGCCCGGAGCCCCATTAAAAGCTCCTCACCCGTGACATGGAGTGATTTTCCAGCCCGAGAATTATCACTTTTCTTCAATTCCTTGACGGTAAAATCTAAACCCTGCCGCACGAATCCGTAGACACTTTTGTTAAAACGCGGATCTTCTTTGTAAATAAGCGTCACCACTTCGTTAAAATCCAGATCTTGCATTGGTAAAATTTGATGGGAGGAAAATTGGGTCTAAATTTGCTAAAATCCCCATATTGGTCCTGATTTTGAAGTCAAAAGCGGGGAAATTCGTCAAAATCAACGAGTTTGTAAAAATTAAGTAAAGTGGCTGATTGGCTTTACATTTTTTTTCCAAAACATAACCGAAGCACAAAGATATAATAATTACATGATTTCTGCAACACAAACTAACCACCCCATGCCGGACTTAGATTCTGAATCACCATCTGCGGCTGCACTACAAATGGCCTGCAACCGCCTGAAAGCCGGAGGGTTGCGAATTACTCAACCTCGAATCGCCATCCTCGATGTGCTGATCAAGCGCTCGCTACCCGCTAGCATCGAACATATTCACGCGGAATTGGCGAATACGGTTTGCGACCTCGTCACCGTCTATCGCTGTTTAGCCGCATTTGAGGAATTAGGCCTCGTTCGGCGCTGCTTCTTCCATAACGGGGCGAGTCTCTACCAGATCGCCCTCGATGACTCCCCTTTCTACCACATCGTGGATAAGACCTCGAATTCGATCAGCGAACTCGACTCGGAATTGGCGATAGAGCTCAGCACCGCGATGCAGAAGATCGAGCAGAAGTTGATCGCGCACGGTTACACCGATGTCTCGCATCTGGTCGAGTTCTTCGCTCGCGCCCCCAAGCACCCAATCGATCGTGTGCAGAATGGCGCATTGATGGCCGAGATCCGCTAAGGTTCAGCGGATACCCTAAGATTTTCCACCGCGCTCGTTAAACGGGCGCGGTTTTTTGTGGGCGGTTCTCAAGGTTGAACTGATTAACAAGGAAATCCTTTCGTCCTAATGCTAAAGTAGCATCATAAACGAGTCGCTCGCCTCCGCCCCACTGTGGCTCCCCCAACTGATGCAATTCCTCCGAATCCTCTTTGTCGGCCTGTTCGTAGCCGCTCACGTCAGCTCGGCGACCTCCCCCACCGAAGACGACAACCCAACCGCGCCGACGATCCTCTTTCTCATGGGTGAAGTAGAATACGGGACGGCTGAATCATTGCCCGTCTTCGCCCGGGAGGTGCTGCAACCACTCGGGTATCGCACCGAATTCATATTTGCCGCCTCCGGCGACCGAGCTTCACCCGATGTCCATCGATTTGACGGACTCGAAGCAGCGCTGGGACGAGCTGATTTATTGTTCATCAGCACCAGACGCCGTTTCCCAAATTCCTCACAGATGGACCGCATCCGAGGCTGGGTCACCGACGGAAAACCCGTGATCGGCGTTCGCACCGCATCACACGCCTTCGGGGCGAAACCCCGCCCCGGATACACCCCAACTGATGATCAACAATCATGGGACACCTTCGACCACGATGTCTTCGGCGTTCGCTATGATGGCCACTACGGCAACAACGAGGGACAGTCGAAGGTGCGACGCGTGCGCGAAGTCTCTAATCACCCCATCATGGCCGGGATCACCTGGTCCGCTGACCAACCCGTTACTTCCAGCCTGTATCGCAATCTAGATATCGACGAACGGGCCATGATTTTCCTAAGCGGTCACTTGGAAAATCGCCCCGAAACCTATCAGCCCGTGAGCTGGACGCTCGACCATGGTGGGGTCCGGAGCTTCTACACTTCGCTGGGGGATACGAATCACTTCAAACTCCCTTGGTTTCAAACCCACCTCGCCAATGCGATTGGCTGGGCCCTGCAAAAACCTCGCCCGGCCACGGATCAGGAAACTGAATTCCTCGAAAAGGATTATGAAGCAACGGACAGCGGGCAGTCTCCGGACGATTCACTCGCTGGCATGCGCACCCCGTCCGACCTCGAGGTCGACTTGTTAGCTGCGGAGCCCGGCATCAAACAACCGGTATTTCTCAACTTCGACGAGCGCGGCCGGATGTGGGTGGTCGAATATCGGCAATACCCCGAACCAGCCGGTTTGGAGTTGGTGAGTCGCGACCAATACTGGCGCAACGTCTACGACCACAAACCCCACCCGCCGGGACACCCTGAGTTCACCCCCGGATTAGACCGCATCTCGATTCACGAAGACACCGACGGCGATGGCTCATTTGATAAATCAAAAGTATTCGTAGAGGGTCTTAGTTTCGCGACGAGCGTCGTAACCGGTAAAGGTGGGGCGTGGGTGCTCAACCCACCGTATCTCTTATTTTACCCCGATGCCGATGCCGACGATGTGCCGGACGCCGACCCGGTGGTTCACCTCGATGGGTTCGGTATCCAGGACTCCCACTCGGTCGTGAATTCCCTGTGCTGGGGCCCTGATGGTTGGCTCTATGGCGCCCAAGGTTCGACCGTCACTTCCGATGTCGTGGTGACCGGGAGTGATGCGGCTCCGATCAGTCGAGTTGGCCAACTCATGTGGCGCTACCATCCAGAGCTCCGCCACTATGAAGTCTTCGCGGAAGGCGGCGGGAACATCTGGAGTTGCGAATTCGATGCTCAGGGTCGGTTGATGGCGGGGACGAACGACCGTTACCCCGGCTATTTCTATCTGCAGGGTGCTTTCTACAAAAAGAACTTTGGCAAACACGGCGCCCTCTCCAACCCCCACGCCTACGATTACTTTGAAGGTATCAACGCACCGGGCCACCGCCGGATCTCTAATTCGATCATAAAATACGAAGGTGCCGCACTTCCTCCGCGTTACCATGAATCGCTCCTGTATCTCGGAACCCTCCAAGGCAACGTGGGATCATACGAAATCGAATTCGAAGGCCTCAATTATCGCGGCAAATCCATCGACTTGTTGCTTAATGCAGAAGATCGCTGGTTCCGGCCCGTCTATTTGGAGTCAGGTCCCGATGGAGCTCTCTACCTCTGCGATTGGTATGACCAACAGGTAAACCACTACCGTAACCACGAGGGGAAGATCAGTAAAATCGACGGGCGAATTTTCCGCATCCGGGCCAAAAATAGCGAACCCATGGGACCGATCGACTTTCGCCAGATCAGCACTGCCGAGCTCGTTGAGGTGTTAAACTACCGTAATCGCTGGTGGCGAGAAACCGCCCGACAACAGCTGCGCTGGCGCGATGATCGGATGAGCGTGATCCCTCGTCTGCACGAAATCCTCCGACATGAATCCGGGCAATTTGCCCTCGAATCCCTGTGGGCGCTCAATCTGCTCGGCGCCTTCGACAACGACGCGTTTGGCCTCGCGATCGATCACGTAAATCCCGCAGTGCGGATGTGGGCCATTCGACTCTTGGGCGACCAACGAACTGCCACTCCAGCGCAGGTGAGCGCGATCGCCACCGTGATCAAACGCGAAACGAATCACGAAGTATTAAGCCAAGCCGCCTCGAGCGCAGGTCGCCTCCCGGTGGCGGATGCCATGCGGTTAATCGCGGTCCTGAGCGATCACGAGTTAGCCCAAAACAATCCCGATCTAGAACGTATGATCTGGTGGGCCCTCGAGCCCTTCTACCCAAAAAGTCCCGACGCGGTGTTGAACGCTCTGATCACCCTCGCAAAATCTCGCCCCATTTCCTCGCTTCCGGATCTCGCCAATTTCCTAATGCGTCGGATGGCGAGCTCAGGAAAGCCGGCAGATTTACGGCGTTGCACTGACTTATTAAACGCAGTGAACCACGACTCGTGGGAAGGCCCCTTAGTCACTGGGTTTACCGAAGCGTTTAAGGGCCGATCCATGGCCGGCTTACCCGCATCTCTGGTTGAAGCATTGCTCGCGACGTCCCAACCGCCGATGGCACTTCTGCTGCGACTCGATACCGAGGATCACCTGGAGGCGGCCTTACAGAAATTGCGGTCACCCGATTCCAGCCTCATCGCAAAAACTCAGATTCTACAAGTATTAGGCGAAACTCAGATAGACAAAGCCCGTGAACTATTGGTCAGCTTACTCCAAACGGCCGACGACGAATTGCTACCCGCGTTACTCGCTGCGCTTCAGATCTATGAAAATCCTCAGATCGCTACAGCTGTGATTGCTAAACTGAGCAGCTTGAGGGGCCGCTCTCGCGAGGCTGCGGAGACTCTATTGACCAGTCGATTGGCGTGGAGTCGCATATGGACCAAGTCTTGGGATGCGGACTCCGCGGCCAGAGTTTCTGCGAATACGCTCGATCAACTCCGGCGGTTCGAGGACGACAAAATCATCACCGGGCTCGATCACTGGCTGGGTCGGATCGAGCCGATCTCCCACGCGGGTTTCGAGGCTGAAGTCGCACGGGTGAAATCGGTCCTCGCGCTCCCTGGAGGCGACCCGATTCGAGGCCACACCCAATACCAACAACGCTGCGCCGCCTGCCACACGCTATTCGATCAAGGCGGCTCGGTCGGCCCCGACCTGACTTCTTACCAACGCGAAGATACGGACACCTTGTTGCTTTCAGTCATTCATCCCAATGCCGAGATTCGCGCCGGCTACGAAATGACCTCGATCGAGACCACCGACGGTCGTCTGCTGACCGGGTTCCTTTCTCGTAACGACGAAGCATTGATTGGCATCCGGATGGTGGGCGGGAACGAAAGCATTCTCCAGCGTGATCACATCTCAAAGCTCGAGATGCAGGAACGCTCGCTGATGCCGGAGTCGCTATTGACCGGCATGAGCGACGAAGACTTACGCGATCTGTTTAACTACCTACGCATTCCTCAACCGCTCAATATCAAGAATTGATGGGGCTGGGGCCGAAACTTTCATTGGCGAGCAGTCGCGCGAGGTCTTAGGTTCGAGATCACGCTAGATCCGACAACCCCTCTCGTTACCCGCTATGAATGCTGATTCCCCTTCCCATCGTCTGACCGACGACCAGAAGAAATTTTATAAAGAAAATGGCTACCTCCTCGGCCTCCCTCCCATTTTCACCCTCGAGGAGATGCAGGGTCTTAATCGCGAGTTGCCTAATCTAATGGCACTCCTCGAGGAAGGCGAAGACAGCAAAGACATCCGCGAGTGGCATGAGCAAAGCACCTACCTCTACGACATCTGCATGAATCCACGCATCCTCGACCTCGTCGCGGGCGTGCTCGGGCCAGATTTTTACTGCTGGGCGAGTAACTTTTTCATCAAGGATGCTAAGTCCAACTCCACCGTCGGCTGGCACCAAGACGCTTACTATTGGCCGATGGCACCGCACCATTCCGTAACGGTTTGGCTCGCGTTCGATGATGTCGATGAAGTCAACGGTGGCATGAAACTCATCCCAAAAACTCACCGTGGAGGGATTATCAATCACCAACGATCCACCGAGACCGATTCGGTGCTCACCCTAGAGCTTGCCGATGGCACCGACTTTCGCGCCGACGGCGCGGTGCAATGGAATCTCAAGGCCGGGGAATGTTCCCTCCATGACGATCGAGCGATCCATGGTTCACCCGCCAACCCTTCCGATCGACGACGAGCGGGCCTCACGATTCGCTATTCCGGCACCGACGTGAAGAACGACATGTCCGTAAATCCCAATTTCAAGACCTACCTGTGCCGCGGTGAAGACACGTATAAGCACAATCCCTCCGGCACACCGCCCACCACCCGCTACGGACGCCCTACCTTCAAGCCAGTCAGTAACGAAGAAGCCGGAAAAAGTTAAGGCGGGGAACGATCCGCACGCACGCACCTTCACAATCGAGTCCAATCGCTGTAGCCGGGGCCGGCATGTCCCGACGAAGCCATGGCGAAGTCGGATGACCCCGGAATCCTGCCTCTCTCCCGTCACAAACCCGCCGCAATTCCGGGCCTCAACAAGCCCGGCTACAACCACGCGTCCTCCTTCGAGTCCGCCGCCTGAGCGGCCGTTCTTCAGGGATGGTAACAAACTCTCGAAAAGGTAGGGACGGACCGCTGGGCCGTCCGTCCTTGCCTCTCGGGCTCGGGCCTAAAAACACGCGCTACCCGGCAGGTCTAATTCGCATTCGGTAGCGGTATTGCCTTCTCCTTTGAAACCCGGACGGCCCAGCGGTCCGTCCCTACCTCAAGCACTCCGACACCGCGATATCGCATCACGAAATTGGAATGCTCGTGAAAGGACTAGTTCAGTTTCACGCGCTGAGGAGCACTACCGACGCGCGCTGACTTCACCACCACCGTGTCGGGAGAATCTTTACCGGCCTTAACGGTGAAGGCTCGTCCAGAGGGAGCCCCCGGCGTGAAAGATTTTCCGCTGGCTCGAACCGTATAGAGAATCTCGTCGGTTTCGGCATCGATCAATTGGACAACGGGGTCCTCAACCGCAAAGGACAATTCACCCAGCTGTCCCCACGACGGCGGATTGTAGTTATCAAATTGGGAGATGGTGCGAGGCCAGCCGGGATATTGCTCCGAATCCGCATCGGTGATGTCCACGTTGCGGGGCCAGCACTCCATCGTGATCAAACGGGTCTGGGTGTTGATCCGCACGATTCCATATCCAGCTGCTCGAGTGTTGAGCAACTTGCCTGACGGTTTCTTCTCCGGATTGGCCGCAGCGAAGTTGGTCACCTTGTTAGCAAACCCATCCAAATAGTCGCCGGTGTAAGCGAGCGAGCCGGCTTCACGGTTCAACCCTTCTTCGAGTGGCTCCCACCAACGCAGATAAAGGTTGGCGATAGAAGGCACGCAAAACGACCAGATGGCGTCACGGTGCTCATCGACGCCGTGTTGAAAGATTGTGGCAAGATGCTGGTCCCCGGCCAAGTGGAAGGCGAATGCCTTACGCAAGGAGCCCAGAGCACGATTGCGACCGGCCTGAGGCCAGCCATTTGAATCCATATCAGCATGGAGCCGACCGTTGGCGTCGCCATGAATATGCGCGCCACCCGTAAAGATGGTCGCAGAGAGCGCGACCTTCATGTCCGCGTCTTGCCAATCCTGCGCCCAATTATCGATGAACTTGAGCTGACGATCACCCAGCAGAACAGCTCCATCGACGTCGACACTGGCGGGATCGTATTCGGGATTACGAATATGATCGGGGCGCGGCCCTTGCTTTGGCACTCGACCGGCCGGACCGGTCTTAAACTTACGATCCTCGAGAATCGCAAAATCAATGCCACCCCAGTTTAAATTAGTGAACCACACCCCAATGCCTTGTCCGATTTTATGCGGATCGACAGGATCTGGGAGGTGGCTGGTCTGAGCCCGCTCAACCTCCTGCACATATACGCCGGGACGAGAATAGCCCCCGTCGGAGGCACCGCTGAGCGTCGAGATTTTACCACTCTCTCCCCACAAATTTGGCTGCCCCGCATCGTGATCATCGGGCAGGCAAATCGTTGGTCGATCCTTGATGATTTCTCCAAAATCCCGACCGAACTTCAGCCAAGCGGCATAGTGTTTGAAATGATCGTAGACCTGGTCACCGGAGAAGAAGAGCACGTCCGCGTCGACCCGTTTGACGTTATCGATGATGTCCTGGCGGGAGATATCGCCGCCATGCGAAGGTTGAATGGAATTGCCGGTAAATCCCGCCACGATCAGCTCGTCCTGATCGGTGGGATTCCGACGGATAGTGCCTTCGTAGGTGGCAGTTGAACCGTGACGCACTCGATAGCGCTGCGCCATCGAATCATTCCAGTCCTCGACGCGAAACGGCGCCGTCCAGCCGGGATTGATCACCTTCGTCTTAGCGACTTCGACCCATTTTCTACCCTGCATGATTTCCAAGCGGACGGTATGGGTCTCCCCATCGGGAATCGGATAAAGCTGAGCGGTCAGCTTGAGCGTTCCGTCCGAGACGGTGTAGAGAGCGAAACAGATAATATCCACCGGCGCCACCTCTGGGGTGGTTAAAACCGCCTTAGCTCTACGATTCGCTGAGGGCTTGTTTTTGACTGGAGCCGCGCTCGTGAGGAGAGCACCGGCGCAGATCAGGGTGAGGAAATTCCTAAGGCGCATTCCTCTGTGCTATCGCGGGAAGATAAATTGAACAGCCTAAAGAGGGGACGTTCGCCGGCTAGGAGGACTCATCGGTCCTCGATTCTTCTGAAACGTTCGAAGACGCCTTTTTTGATGGAGAGGTTTCATCAGAATACCGCCAAAGCAGAAACAAAAACAGTGGCAGGAGAAAATGCGGCGCACGCAGCACTGCTTCGTGCAGATATTGATCAGCACCCCAGTAATTCAGGCTCAAGGACATTCCCGCGACCGGCCGGGCAATCGCTGTCATCAAACCCCAGGCCGTCGCGTAGATGGCCGAAACCTGTCGAGTAGCCGGAATCAGGATGCCAATACACACGATGAAATCCAGCACCCCGGCAATGCGCAGAATCAAATTCGCGGTCTCGAACTCCACGCCGAGAACCAAAGAAGTCATGGCATGAAAATTCCCCGGCGTCGGCAGCCATCCGATGGCATAACAACCGTGGCCCGCAAACGTCGCGATGAAAGCAATGATCGCCACCGCTACCGTTGCTCGGTGCCGGGCTCCCCAGGTCAAGGCCAACCCCAACAAGGCCGGACTGAGCATCTGGCCACCATGCTCGAGGAACATGGGGAACTGAAGCTGAGCAGAGAGGAATTTAGCGTAGGACAATACGGTCAAAAATCCGGTCCCTAGCGCCAACACGGTCATTTGTATTTTGGCGCCACTTCGCACCGATATCGTAACGGCCGCGCAAACCACATAAAGCCAACCGATCCACTTTAACCCCGTTTGCACGAGGCCATCGTTGGCGCCCGAACCCACAAATTCCTCCCATCCGATTCCCCAACTCTCTGCCAGTGCGTAGGTGTTTTCGTTCCACAGCAGGATTCCGTAAGGACCTTCCCAATACAGGTGCACCCAAGCCCAGCCAAGCAGACACAATCCCGCACTCAAGCGAAGTATCAGGATAAGAAACGCGTCGGACCGATGAGAAGTCATGGTAAGTCGAAGCGGAACTATCCAATGAAGAGACTCTGATAATCAACCCTCGGACCGGAGAAAGATCCGCGGTGAGTTTCGGCATTAACCTAAGCCCTTCGGTATATCTCCTGCCAAGGGCAGCGGCTGGCACGCTGGTCAACGGGTGATCACCAAGCAGCCCGGGAGCGGTGGAGCAGCCTTCGGCCCCCTGGCTCGATGGTGAATTCTAGTCGCCAAACTTCCTCTTTGTCCGCCATTTTAACGGCTTCCCGCAGCCATGGAGTTTTTTAAACGTATCCTAGGTTTTGATGAGAAGACATTAGCTCGTGAAGAGCAGCGGCTCTCTCAACGTTTTACGATTTCACCTCTCGCGCCACTGTCGGCTCGATTACAAGTTTCCGGAATCGATTACCCAGTTACGCTGCGAGATCTCTCCACTTTGGGTGCCGGTATCCACGTCGATTCTTTCATCGATTTGCACCAAGGTTTAAATTGCCAAATTTCCCTGCAAGCCGAGTCGGTTGCATTTTCGCTCAACGCTAATGTCGCCCGCATTATCTCAGCGAGCTCCGGCTCCATTGCCGGCCTTGATCTCACGGACAACGAATACGACGTGCGCCGCTGTTTGGTGCAACTGCTCGAACCCATTTCGATGGGCGCCACGCTCAAGCGAGTTGACCCGGAGGCCGTTTCGCAAACCGAATCGGATCTAATCGCGCTGCGCTACTACTCCTCGCAATCCTCCACCCTCACCGTGTGGCGACGCACGAGCGACGATTCGATTAACGGTTTCGAAATACACATCCAGGATTACTTCATTCGGAGCACCGCCCAGGCCAAATCAGCGGACTTCGGTAGCCTCACCCTGAGACAGAATGATGAAGAGACTCAGGAACTACGTCGGCTGTTCAACTGGATCGCCCTGCATTTACCTCCACAAATCCCGGACGATTTGAGTGATTTCCTGCAAAGGTATCGCACCGATTTTGGGACCTGAGAGTGGGCCCGAAATCACTCCGTCTCAAACAGACCGATAAATTGTTTGGGCACAATCGCGGCCGTGCGTGTATTGCGACGCGTGAGCACTTTTTTCGCCCACGCTTGCACCTCTTTGAGCGAGATCTCGTCTACCATCCCCGCATGCAACGCGAGAACCTCTTCAACCGATTCAGGCCGTTCTTGAGCCCGTAACAAACTGCGCAGAAGATAGCTGTTATCCTGCCACCCTCGGCGAATTTGACTAGAGAGGATTCCTCGAGCACCTCGGAATTCGCCCTCATCGATTCCTTGCCGCGAAAGCTCGACGGCGATATCCTCGACCATGCGAGCAATCCGAGTGGATTCTTCCGAAGCGCAGTCCACTGAAGCTATCAACATACTGAAACCGGCGAACCCATCGTATGCCTTGAATGAGGCCGTCGGACTGTAGGCCAATCCGAGGTCGTTGCGGATTTTCGAGCGAATGTGCAGCTCGAGAATCTTCGCCAACAAGTATACCGCTCCGCGATCGCGGACCGATAATTCCTCTTCCACGGGCCAGTGCCCCATCACCACCGCGAGGTGATTCTCACCGACAAATTCAATGCGTTTAAATCCGGGCTGGGCACTTACTTTGACCGGTTTGGGCGTGGAGCGAGTCGTCTTCTGGTCCTCACGATCGCTCAATTCCCCCAACGTGCGCTGCACGCCTGCTAACGCATCCTCTACGGAAATGTCGCCCACAATCGTCACTTCGACGTATCCCTCCGCTAAAGGTTTTTGCAGCCAGCGTTTCACATCAATCGAACTGAGCCCGACATAATCGACGAAGTTCCCCCACGTAAACCGCGCATCGCCTTCGAACAAATAGTCGGTCAGATCCCGCATCCCCTCAGCCATGCCCGAGGCCGATGAAGCGCGCGACATGGTCGCTTGCATCTTCTGAGAGCGATGCACGTAAGTGCCAAATTTGGGCTTATACAAAAACTCTGTCACCACGCCTAGAAACGCCGTCAGGTCGTCGGGCTCGGCAACTCCCGTAAAAGTAAACGCATCGTGATCATCGACGCCGAAATCAAAATCCAGAAACTGCGAACCAATGATCTTACCGAGCTCATCCGACATGTAGTGGGTCGTCCCGCTCGCGAACAAAGTCCGTAGGCCGTACTCTTTAAGCGCCGGCTTATTGCCCGGCATATCAACCAACCCTGCCCCCACCCGAGCGACGGCGTGCACCACTCCGGGTTCATAAGGCGTCGACACGATATTAACGCGCACTCCGTTCTCCAACCGATACAGCTTCGCGCCAATTTCGGGCAGCTCACGGATCAATTCATATTCACCGGGCTCGCCCCAGTCTTTGAGCTCAAAGCGATGTTCCTTGGTCGCAATAAAACGGAGTTCCTCAACTTCAGTCTTACGGTGCTTCTGCCACTCCACGAGGATTTCGGCGGGCTTCAACTCCGGATCCATGTCACCGCTGAAATGGACCACCAATCGATCGAGGGTCCAAATCCGACGGTAGGTCTCCAGGAGTTGATCCGCATCCAAACTAGCGAGCCACGCGAGCCGCCATTGCATCTCGAGTTCCGGACCGACGAACACGCGGTGTTCCACGATGGAATCCAACAGTTGCTGGGAAACTTGATGTGGATCGCGGCGCGGGAAAAGATCGGCCGCCAACTCCCCCATCCGACTCATCCGGTCGCGTGCGGAGGCAATTTCGTCCTCCTTAAAGCCGTAACGGTGGGTTGCCCGGATCAATTGATCGAGCGACTGCAAGTGCTTCCGCCAGGCATCACCCGACGTGGTCAACATCGCCATCGCCGCGCGGTTACCGACCAGACGTTCGAGCCGAGCGTCTCCACCGGGGAGATTCAACAGTCCACGCTGAATACGTTGCCCCAACAGGCTCTGGACGAAATTTTCCGAAAACTCCTCCACCCGCAATGCGCGTGAATCTGATTCAACTGCCGGGGTTGCAACCGCCCCCAACACAATCTGAGTCGCGCCGACGTTGCTGATCCGAAACGTGTCCGCCCGCAAGGTATCGCCTTGGGTCAAAGCCCCGACCTCACGATTCGGCACGGGAATCGACGGACGTTGCATGGAACCAAAGTGCTTTTCGACCAATTCCGACATCTCGGTCGGTTCGATATCTCCCGCACCGACCAGCACCATCAGATCAGAACGGTAGTAACGCTGATAAAAGCGCTGGAACTGCTGCAACGTAAGAGCCTCGACACTGTCGTATGAGCCACCCGGCGATCGCTGCACAAAATTGAGCCCGGCAAATAGGGTCTCCAAGGAGTCAAACTGCCCCTTGGCCCCGATGTTATCGCGGCCGCGCAACTCACTTAGAATCACGTCGCGCTCCTGTTCGATATCTGCTGGCTCGAAAACCACGCCATCGGCAAAACTCCGCAGCAAGGCGAGCCCTCGATCGAGCAACGGGGTCGTAGCCTCGCGGAAGTCGAGTGTATAGGCCGTGTGATCAAACGCGGTCACCGCGTTGATATCGCTGCCGAATTCGATACCCAATTCTTGGAAGAATTGCTCCATCTCATCCGCAGGGAACGATCGGTTTCCGCGGAAAGCCATGTGCTCCATGAAATGAGCGAGCCCACGCTCGTCGTCCGTTTCGTCTAGCGAACCGGTGAGCACCAATAGCTGAAGCGTGGCTGCTTGCGGCACGCCTTCGTGGGGCATCAGCGCATAACGGAACCCATTGTCCAGTTGCCCCCATTTTACGGCGGCATGGGGGGACAGTTCGCTCGAATCATGGGCCCATTCCCCCACCCGAGGATCGGCGGCAAGGCGGCCCGTTCCGATAATTATCAGGAAGAGGCCAATAATCGGGGTGAAAAGCTGGCGGAGGGAGAACACGAGGAAGAATGAAACCGTGCTAACGGGCCGCGTAAAGCTCACGGCCAAGATTCCGCGGAGTATCATTAAGGCCGCGGGACCCTCAACTGATCGGTTTAGAGGCTCTGACCCCGTTTGAACTGGAGAAGTTCCCGTTACTGATTTCGGCTTCGGACTGCCGCCTCTGGTATCCAGCGCCAACCTTTCCCCCCATACTGTCATGCCCCGTATTCCGATCCTACCCCTCATTGTCCTTCTAGTGGTCACGTGCTGCCCCGCCGCCGCGAAACCTACCAACTTCCTATTCTTCCTCGTGGACGACCTCGGTTGGGCCGATATCGGGGTCAACGGCAGCACCTACCACGAAACCCCTCATATCGATCAACTGGCAGCATCGGGGATGCGATTCACATCCGGCTATGCCGCGGCTTCGATCTGCTCGCCGACCCGCGCCAGCATCATGACTGGACGCCACCCCGTTCGAGTGAACATCACGGATTGGCTACCCGGCATGGGCCACGATCGCGCCTACAATCCGCGATTCCTCCACATCGACGATGCCAACGAAATGGCGCTGGAAGAGGTCACTGTCGCCGAAGTTCTGCAATCTGCCGGCTATGCTACCTTCTTCGCCGGCAAATGGCATCTTGGTTCCGAAGGCCATCTACCGACCGATCAAGGCTTCGATATCAACATCGGAGGACATCACGTCGGATCGCCTCCGGGCGGCTACTACAGCCCATGGACCAACCCTTACCTCAAGGCGAAATCCGAAAACGAATACCTCACCGAACGCCTCACAAAGGAATCCATCAGTTTCCTCAAATCCCGAGACGAAGAGAAACCATTCCTACTCTATCTCTCTTACTACAACGTCCACACCCCGATCCAGCCCTACCAAAAACGCGTCGGTCATTACGAAACCAAGGCAGCAGAAATGTTTGTCGGTGATACGCCGACCATCGCCGAACGCCGAGGCACATCGCGAGCCCGACAGGACAATCCGGACTACGCTTCTATGGTCGCGGCAGTGGATGACAGTATCGGCGAAATTCTCGCGTCCCTCAGCGATCTCGGTCTCGCCGAAAACACCGTCGTGATCTTCTTCTCCGACAACGGAGGACTCACCACGTTGGCTGGTCGCGTCGCACCCACCAGCAATCTCCCTCTCCGTTCCAGCAAGGGTTGGCTCTATGAAGGTGGCATTCGGGAACCCATGATCGTGCGGGCCCCGGGAGTCACGAAGCCCGCAACGGTTTCCGACACCCCAGTGGTGAGTATGGATTTCTTCCCTACCATGCTGGATCTCGCCGGTCTACCTCGTCGCGGTGATCTGCACGCGGATGGTGAGAGCTTACTACCCATTTTGCGCGGCGAGCAAACGTCACAAACCGATCCCATCGTCTGGCACTACCCACACTACCACGGCTCCACCTGGACCCCCGGCGCTGCCATCCGCGATGGTGATTGGAAACTGATCGAGTTCTACGAATTCGATGAAGTGGAGCTCTACAACTTGCGCAGCGACATCGGTGAACAAACCAATCTAGCGGTCAGTCACCCCGCCAAAACCGCCGAGCTCCAACGCAAGTTGAAGGAGTGGCAGAACGTAATGAACGCCCGAATGCCGGAACCGAACCCCGCCTACGACCCGGAAGCTCTATTCCTGCCTCCCGGGAAGAAATAACTGATCATCATTCTCGTTCTCTTACTCTTTCTCTTTCTCGAAAACCCAACCTCCGGATTTTTCACCACAGAGTGCGCAGAGATCACAGAGAGCGATTGATCCGATACTCCTCCGCCTCTCTGAGTCCTCTGTGATCTCGGTGGTAAAACCAGCAGGCTGACGGCTTTGCGACCTTCGCGATCTTCTGTTCAAAAAAGCGCCTGCCCCTTTGAAGGGAGGGACCGGCTCCGTCCGATCCGCGTTTGCATCGCCGAATCCACTGCGGACGACACGGAGGTCGTCCCTCCCACGCTTATTCTGCCAGCAATCGGCGTAACGTTTCGTCGACGAGCTTGGGATTGGCCTTACCGCGGGAGGCTTTCATCACCGGGCCTTTCATCGCGTTGATGGCGCCGTCTTTGCCACCGAGGAATTGTTCACGGGCCTTATCGTTGCCGGCGATCGCATCGCGACACCACTGCTCGAGTTCGTCCGAATTGGTGTCGTCCTTGAGTCCTTTGCGTTCGACTACGGCCGACGGAGTTTCTCCGGAACCGAATGACTCGGTAAAGACCTCGCGCGCGATCTGCTTGGTGATGGTCCCAGCTTCGATAAGCCCGACCAATTCAGCCAAATGTGCGGGGGTGATTTTGGCGTCCGCCAAGCTCACGTTGGCCGCACCTAGATCCCGTAGCAGATCATTAGCGATCCAGTTGCCCACGGCCTGAGCTTGGGGCTTGCCGGCGATCGCAACCGTCGCTTCGAACCAATCACTCAGCTCCCGATCAGGCACCAATACGGAGGTGATCGTGTAAGGCAGATCGTAGGCGGCCATGAAGCGCCGTTGCTTATCGAACGGCCGCTCCGGGCATTCCGCCGCAAGACGATCCTTCCAGGCTTGATCCACGCGCACGGGCATCAAATCAGGGTCGGGGAAATAGCGATAATCGTGGGCATCTTCTTTGGTCCGCAACGACTGCGATGTTCCGGTGATACCATCAAAGTCGCGGGTTTCCTGCACAATCGTGCCCCCCGCTTTGAGCACCGCTTTCTGGCGCTTTATCTCATGGGAAATTCCGTCCCGCACATAAGAAATAGAATTGAGATTCTTGAGTTCAACTTTGACTCCGAGTTCTTCCTGCCCAACCGGCCGGATTGAAATATTGGCATCACAACGCATCTGCCCTTTCTCCATATCACAGTCGGAGATGCCGGCGTAGACCATGGTCGTGCGCAGCGTGGTGAGGAAAGCGTAAGCCTCCTCGGCCGAGGCGATTGCTGGGTCGGAAACGATCTCCATCAACGGAGTGCCGGCGCGGTTGTAATCCACCAATGAGTCATGCGCGAAGTGGGTCAGTTTACCGACATCTTCCTCCTGATGAATGCGCGTCAGGGGAATTTTTTTGTGTTCACCCATCACGTTCCGAGCTTCACCGGGAAGTTCGATCTCTACCTCTCCACCGATACAAATCGGCTGGTCGAACTGAGTGATCTGATAATTCTTGGGGGAGTCCGGGTAAAAGTAGTTTTTACGGTCCCATTTGCACACGTCGGCGATCTCGCAGTGCAGCATCAGACCTGATTTGATAATGGCATCAAGCGCGGCCTTATTCATCACTGGTAACGCACCGGGAAGTGCGAGCACCACGGGATCCGTGAGCGTATTTTCCTCGTGACCATAACCCTGCCCCACTCGCGTAAAGATCTTGGACGCAGTCTTAACCTGCACGTGGACTTCAAGCCCGATAACAGCTTCGTAATTCATTATTTTTAGTAGCGAGTAGTGTGTAGCGAGTAGCGAGTAGCCCGCATATTGAAACATGAACGAACATGCTCACTACTCGCTACTCGATGCTCGCTACTTTGACTCATAGTTCAGGTAGTCGCCCACTCCAGTCGTGGGCGGAGTCGTAGGTGTGGGCAATGGCGAGTAGATCGGATTCTTGGTAAGGTTGACCGATCAGTTGCATCCCGATCGGAAGTCCCTCGTCGGTGAACCCGGCGGGAACTGAGATGCCAGGCAGACCGGCGAGATTCACCCCCACCGTGTAAATATCCTGCAGATACATAGAAAGCGGATCCGTCGTCTCGCCGATCTTGAAAGCGGGGGTTGGCGTGGTAGGCGTCAGGATCGCATCGACTTCTTCGTAAGCCTTGAGGAAATCCTGCCGGATAAGGGTGCGAACCTTCTGAGCCCGTAAATAATACGCATCATAGTAACCACTCGAGAGCACGTAGGTGCCGAGGATGATCCGACGTTTCACTTCGTCGCCAAACCCTTCGGAGCGGGACTTAAAATAAACGTCCTCAATGTTCTTCGCGTCCGGCGAGCGATGGGTGTAACGCACTCCGTCATAACGGGCCAAATTCGAGGAGGCTTCCGCCGTGGCGATGATATAGTAGGTGCTGAGGCAATACTCGGTATGCGGTAGCGAAACCTCTTTGATCTCACAACCCGCCTGGCGATAAAACTCGATCGCTTTCTCGATGGCGGCTCCGACCTCAGGATCGAGACCTTCACCAAAATATTCCTTGGGGATGCCCAGTTTCCATGGGCCCTTCTTTTCTTGCAGCGCCGCCCGGTAGTCAGGGATCGGCGTCTTGAAGGAAGTGGAGTCACGGTGATCATGTCCGGCGATCGCCCCGAGGACTATCGCGGCGTCTTCCACCGTGCGGGTGAAGGGACCAATCTGATCCAACGAAGAGGCATAAGCCGCGAGGCCGTAGCGCGAAATCAATCCGTAGGTAGGTTTCAAACCGACTACGTTACAAAATGCGGCCGGTTGCCGAATCGATCCACCGGTGTCGGAACCGAGCGTGGCAATCGCCTCACCCGCCGCGAGAGCCGCGGCACTGCCCCCGGAACTGCCCCCAGGAACGCGGGCGAGGTCGTAAGGATTGGCGGTCGTTTTAAACGCCGAGTTCTCAGTGGAAGAACCCATGGCGAATTCGTCGCAATTGGCTCGGCCCCATAAAACCACCCCCGCCTCTTTCAACTTGATCGTGACCGTCGCGTCGTAGGGAGACACAAATTTCTCGAGCATCTTGCTGCCCGCCGTGAGGGGTTGATCCCTCACCGCGATGACATCTTTCAACGCTATGGGAATACCATCCAAAGGGCCGAGAGGCTTACCCGCGGCCCGGCGTTCGTCCGAGGCTTGAGCGTGAGCCAATGCATCCGCCGCATCGTGGGAGAGCAGCGCGTTCACGCGACTTTCCACCGCGGCGGTTTGGTCGATGACCGCTTGCGTCAATTGCACCGAGGTAAGCGCGCCAGAAGCCAACTGATCGGCAATCCCACTGAGGGTTTGAAAAGTTAAGGGAGTCGACATGGTGCTTAATCGACAACTTTAGGCACCGCGATCATGCCCTGCCGCTGAGCAGGCGCATTACGAAGGGCATCTTCCGCGGATAGACCCGTCTGGGCAACGTCGTCAGCCCAGACATTCTCCACCGAGAAGGCATGCGCCGTCGGCTCCACCCCATCCACATTCACCTGCTTCAGTTGTTCGACATGTTTGAGCACTTCACCTAACTGGGCGGCATAGGCGGTTTTCTCTTCGGGGGTGAGCGCAATGCGCGCTAGTTCCGCCACGCGGTCAATATTGAGGTCGGGAGTGTTGGACATGATTTTTGACAATAAGGACGACCGTTGAAATTTGAAGCGCGGGTAATGGCAACCGACAAAACAAACCCCGACGTTACCGGATTCGTTCAGAGAGACAATATTGCAAATTTGGACCCGCCGGAGTTGACGATTAATAATTATTAACCCCTTATCATCTTTCCATTCTTTTCTTACCGTTAATCTTAGCGGTAACTAATCTCCTCCCCTTCGGCCTATCGCCGCAACTTAACCCATTACCATGAGTATCCAACTTCGTCAGGACTACAAATATTCCTTAGTCGTCCCCACGAGTATAGGTGTCCGCTTAACGCCCCAAAACGGCCAAGCTTTCCACTGTAGCGACACGTTCAAAATGCAGGGCACGAGCGCCGAGACCAACGTGGCGAGCGTTTCCTCGTTCCTCGGTCTCCCGGTCAAAGTTCTGACTAACTTCGTCAAGGGCAGCCCCGTAGCTCGTTTCATCAAAGACGACTTGGCTCGCCGGCACATGGACTATGAAGGCCGTGAAATCGAGCAAGGTGACGCTTGGGGCTACCGCCACCAGTTCAACCTCGCGGACAGCGGCTTCGGTTCCCGCGGTCCCCGGGTGCATAACGACCGCGCCGGCGAAGTAGGTCGTCTCCTCAATGTAGCCGACTTCGACCTAGACCGTATTTTCGGTGAAGAAGGCGTTCAAGCCTTACATCTCTCCGGCCTCATTGGCGCGCTTTCTCCCGACACGGGCAAATTCTGTCTCGAACTTGCTCGTGCGGCGAAGAAGCACGGCACCGTGATCTCGTTCGACCTCAACCATCGCGCTTCCTTCTGGACGGGCCGCGAAGAGGAGCTCAAGGCCATCTTTACCGAGATCGCTAGCATTTCCGATGTTCTGGTGGGTAACGAGGAAGACTTCCAACTCTGCCTCGGCATCGAAGGTCCCGACGAAGGCGGTCAGGGTATCGGCGCGAAGATCGACGGCTTCAAGGGCATGATCGAGAACGCGAAGAAAGCGTTCCCGAACACTGAGGTGTTCGCGACCACCCTCCGAGAAGTGGAAAACTCCAACAGCCACCGGTGGGGTGCCATCATGTCAAAAGGCGATAATTTCCACGTCGTTGAGCCTCGTCAGATCACGGTGCTCGACCGCATCGGCGGTGGTGACGGCTTCGTCGGCGGTCTGCTCTATGCCCTGCTCAAGGGCTGGGAACCAGAAAAATGGATCCAGTTCGGCTGGGCCACGGGCGCGCTCGCCACCACTCAGCTCACGGACTACGGCCAGCCCGCGGACGAAGAACAGGTCTGGAGCATCTGGGAGGGCAACGCCCGCGTTCGCCGGTAATTCCACCTCAGGAAACAAGCCGGGGTAGGCTTATCCCGATTTATTGCCGCGTTTGATCAGCTGATTCCACGGCCACCACCCCGGTGACGCTGATTACGTTTTTGGATATCTTAAACTGCTGGATCGCATCCTGCCTCCGTTTATATATCCTCTCCCCTATACCCCACTATGAAGATCAATCGTCGCACCTTTCTAAAAGGAGTCGGTGGCGCCCTCTCCCTGCCCTTACTCGAGTCTTTCGGAGCCATCGGATCTCCGACGCCCACGCGGTTCCTCGTGGTCGGCAACCCGTTGGGCATGCACCCGGATAACTTTTTTCCCAAGACTTTTGGTCAGGATTTCATTTTCCCCGAAACGCTCAAGTCACTGGAATGGCTGCGTCGCCGGATGACCGTTATCTCTCACACGGATCACGGAATGGTGAGTGGCCACGGACGGGAGTTGTCTTTCCTCAACGGTATTCTGCCTGAGACCGCAGCGGCCTATCCGGAAAAGAACATCTCCATCGACAACCTGATCGCTCGCCGCACCGGTTCCCGCGTCCGTTTCCCTGCCATCAACGCCGCCCTCGAACGCGGTATCCGGATGAGTTGGAATTCGAACGGCGTGGAAATAAAACCCTTCACCGATCCCCAAAAGCTCTTCGATCACCTCTTCCTGAACCTGTCGGCTTCCGAGCGGAAAACCCGCCGTGAACTCATCGAACGCAACGGCAGCATTCTCGACACCGTATCGGACCAACTCTATTCGTTACGCCGCAATGGCACGACCGCCGACCGTGTTCGTTTGGAGCAATATGAAACGTCGGTGCGTGAACTCGAAGGCACCTTTGCTGATCGGGAAAACTGGATGGATCGCAACAAGCCGACCTACGATATTTCCGAGCACTTCAAGGACTACGAAGTTACGGTCGAAAATCGTTATAACGCCATCTTCGACATGATCGGTTACGCCTTCGAAACTGACCTCACTCGCGTCGCCACCATCGCGTTCCCCAACCAATTGAGTTACACCGACGTCGATGGTGTGACCCGCGGTTATCACGCCTGCACTCACAACGGTAAAAAACCCGAAATCATCAAGGAACTGGTGAACATCGAATCGTTCCAGATCGCCCAGTTATCGCGCTGTCTCCAAAAACTCGATGCCATCCAGGAACCGAACACCGAGGGCACGCTACTCGACCACACCGTCGTGCTATTCGGCAGTGGCATGGGCTACGGTGGCACCCACTCAAACCGTAACCTTCCCATCATGGTAGCGGGTGGCGGCTTCAAACATCGGGGTCACGTCAATGGTCGCGGCACCGATGGCAATAACATGCCGCTGTGTAATCTATTCGTGACCATCCAACAGCGCTTCGGCATCGAAAAAGACATTTTCAACACGAGCCAAGGCTCTTTCGATCTCGCTCATGGGTAAGGCCGAACTGACCGGTAAACTGGGCCTTTGGGCGATCGCTGCTTCGATCGGTTGGGCGGAGCCCAATGTGCTGGAGCAGCATTGTTCAGAATGCCACAACGACGACGACCTCAAAGGCGAGTTCAGTCTCACCGATCTCGGCACCGGCCCGACTGAGGACAACGTATTTTTCTGGGAAGACAGTTTCGATTTTGTGGCTTCCGGGGAAATGCCGCCGGTCGATGAAGTCGACATCACGGAAACAGAGCGCGCCGCCTTGGTCAATTTCCTCGAGGACACCTTGCGCCTGTTTCACGAACGCGGCCAACCCGCTCCATACGTCCCTCCCCGCCGCCTCAACAACCGCGAATTGACCAACAGTATCCGGGACGTCCTCCTGATCGAGGATGTCGGCACCCATCAGCCTACGGCCAACCTGCTGGGTGACACGTTATTCGCTGGATTCGACACCCATGGTGATTCGTTGGGGATAAGTGAATTTCATATCGAACAATACATCGAATCGCTACGCAAAGTCGTGAACGGAGTCATTTTTGAGGGGGTCCAACCCGCGGTTCAAAGATTCAGAGTTCCGGCCCAGCGGATGGAATTTGTCGGCTCACGCGGCAACGACCGATTCGAGGATGCTCACCGCAAATTCGACAGCGTTGATATCATCGACATGCGCAAACGGATCTATTTCGACAACTTCGAAACCGTCCCAACCAGCGGCAACTACCGGATTAAGATCCGCGGCACGGCAATCGATCGAGCCATCTATGACGAAGCCGCGACGGGCACCTACCACGCCGATCCGATTCGCCTGCGCGTGCACCTGGGTGATCGCATTCGCGACTTCGATCTACCCGACAACGAGGTGTTCGAAATCGCGCTGGACGAATGGCTGGTCGCCGGGACACGGGTCCAGCTCAGCTACCCCACCGATGGCCTCCGAATTCTCGCCAACGGTAACTTCAAATTCCAATTCCGTATCGCCCACGACTACCTCGAGAAACACAACCCCGAGCTGCACGCTCGTGTCATTCGCGACGAAGTCCCATTGGCCAAATTTCGCAGCACCGCCCCCAGTCATTGGGTGCATTGGGTGAATTATTGGCAGGGCCCCCGACCGCGTTTGTTCGATGCCGAAGTCGAAGGCCCCTACTATTCGGAGTGGCCGGCGACGCGCCAACAACAACTCCTCGGATCCGAACCCCAAGTCGGCAACGCCGAAGAGATTTTACGACCGATTGCGGAACGCGCGTGGCGACGAGAAGTGAAACGGGGTGAACTCGCACCGCTGGTGAAACTCGTGGAATCGCAGGCACCGAAGCTGGGCACCATCGGTGCCCTCAAAGAGGGGATCGTTGCCGTGATGGTTTCTCCGTCGTTTTTGTTGCTCAACGCCCCTGAATTGAGTCCCGCTGATCGATTCGCGGCGAAGTTCAGCTACTTTCTACAGAGCACGACGCCCGACGCCGGCCTGCGACAGGTGGCGGCGAAAGATCTCTTGAAAGACTATGCGGCCGTGCGCGACGTGGTCGGACGTAAGTTTGAGTCCGGCCATGCCACCCCCTTTATGGAGGCGTTTCCGAAAGCCTGGCTGCAGTTGGACCGCATCAATTTCATGGCGCCCGATCCAGATCATTTCCCCCTCTTCGATCGCAAGCGACTGAGTGGTGACATGTCCGCCGAAGCGGTGCGTTTTTTCCGCCACGTGGTGGAAAACAACCTGCCCATCACCGAATTTCTCGAGGCGGATTATTCGTTTATCAACGCCGATCTGGCCAAGATCTATGACGTCGATGGTGTGCCGCAGGATTCAGTCCTGCGACACTACACCTTCGCCGATGGTAGACGGGGAGGTATTTTGGGCATGGGAGCCTTTCTCACCCTCACCGCCGACAGCTTGGGCACGTCGCCCATCCATCGCGCCATCTACGTGATGGAAAACCTACTCGGCATCCACCCCAACCCACCCCCAGCAGACGTAGTCATCACCGAACCTGACGTGCGGCAGGCCAAAACCATCAAGGAGATCTTGGCCGCCCACACCGCGGACGAAACCTGTGCTTCCTGCCATCGCACGATTGATCCCTACGGCTACGCCTTCGAAAACTTCGATCCTCAAGGCGGATGGCGTGAAGCCTACACGATGCAGATTGCCAAGCGTCCGGGCCGAGAAGAGCTGCAACGCATCGCCGAGGAAGACAAACGGCTCGCGGATTTGGGCCTACCTCCCCTACCCAAACCTTGGCTGAACAAACCTCTGCCTATCGATGCCACGGAGAAGTTCCGCAACGGGGAGTCTTACAACAACATCGTCGAGTATCGCCAACTGATGAAGACGCCGACCAATCGGCACCGATTCGTACGCTGCTTCGTGACCAAATTACTGACCTACGCCAATGGAGTCGAACCCGACAACTACTGGGAAATTGAGAAATTGGTGCAGCGCTCCGCCGAGCAGGAATATCGCATCATCGACACCATCGCCGCGGTTATCGACAGCCCACTTTTTCGCGAAGAACGCCTCGATCTACCCGAGGCTACAGCGGTTCTAGCTCAAACCCCGGTCCAGTGATGTCGGGCGTAAAGCCCGACCCACTCTGCAGGACGCGCCAACGGTGGGTCGGGCTTTAGGCCCGACAGGCGGCAACAAGTCGAAAGCAGCGTTCGCTTATTGCCTAATCTCGTAACCCTCTTTGGCGGAAATCTTCTCGAGTAACGCGTTGAAGGTCTGGTTGACCTCAGCGTCCTTCAAGGTGCGATCCGCGGCGCGGAAGCGCAGAGAAAACGCGAGGCTCTTGGCGCCTTCCGGCAACCCCTTTCCTTCGTAAACATCGAACAGGTTCACGTCTTCAAGCGCAAATGACTTGGGCGTCACATCACGCGCGAATTTGGAAAGGTCCTTGAGCACCTCGCCGGCCGTGGCGCTTTGCGGCACGATCAGTGCCACGTCGCGCAAGGCGGCGGGTTGAAGAGAGAACGGTTGGAAACGTTTGCGCTTTCCGCCGCCCTTCAGCCGTTCGGGCAGAATTGCGAAAATTCCAGCCAAGACTTTTCCTTCAATGCCACGCGATTTGAGTCCGGCGAGATCAAGCATGCCGAACCGGGCGGTCCAACCGTAACGCATATCACCCTGCAAGGTGTGCTGCGCATCCTGCCAACCGGAACTAGCCGGACTATCGTCGGCCAAGTGAGGCTGGCGGGCCAGATCTACGCCCGCGTTGTCAGCTAAAGTTTCCACCAATCGTTTGGTCGTATAGAAGTCGCTCGATTCGCGCTCTTTCCACGCCGGAGCGCCATCGGTCGCGATCACAAATCCAACTGCAGCACATTCCACCACTCCGTCTTTTTGCGGAATGAAAACGCGACCGGTTTCAAACAAACGCGATACCGCGTTTCCACGAGATTGGTTAAGTTTAAGCGTATCGAGTAAACCACTAACCATGGACGAACGCAGGTGCGATTGATCCTCTACAAAGGGGTTGTCCAAAGCGAGTGGTTGAACCGCAGCATTTCCTGACCAGGTCGAGATTTCAGCGGACGATCGCAAAGAATAAGTCACGCATTCATTAAAATTCTGGCCAATGAGATAAGCACCAACGCGACGATTGAATTCTGCGATAGGATCATCTTTGGCCAATAGGCCCGGTCCCGTTACGGTAGTCGCCGGAATTTTTGCGGTGCCATGCACGCGCAAGATCTCCTCCACCAGATCGATCGGACGATCCAAATCGCTACGCCAACTCGGAATCCGCACCGTCCATTCGACGCCAGCGTCTCCCTCTTCTTCGCGCACGATCAGCAAATCCAATGCCTCCAAGGCGCTGCGCTGGTCTGCATCGACTATTTCAAAGCCCAAACGGGAGCGCACCCAAGCGGGGATGACGGCGACTTCGCGTTCCCACGAGACATCGCTACCGATGCGTTGGGTCGAACCACAGAGTGTGCCACCGGCAGTTTCCAAAATCAGCGCAATGGCACGACTGGTCGCTTCGGGCACGGCATGGGCATCGATCCCCCGTTCGAAGCGGTAGGAAGAATCTGAACTGAGTCCGAGAGCACGTGAAGTGGCGCGAATGGAGAAACGCCGAAACACGGCTACCTCGAGAACGAGGTCGGTCGTGCTTGCGTCGACTCCAGAATTCTCGCCGCCCATGATACCGGCCACCACAACGGGTTTTTCAGCGTCAGCGATGACGAGCATATCGGTGGTCAGTTTGCGTTCCTTCTCGTCCAGCGTGACCAGCGTTTCGCCCTCAGTCGCGCGACGAACAATAATCGAGGATCCGCCAAGTTTATTCGCGTCAAAGGCGTGCATGGGCTGCCCGTATTCGAGCATCACGTAGTTGCCGATATCCACGAGGTTGTTGATCGGGCGCACGCCGACTGCGGATAGACGTTGCTGCATCCAATCCGGACTCGGGCCGACCTTCACCCCGGAAATCACCGAAGCAGTGTAGAGCGGGCAATCCTCGTCGTGATCGACGCGCAGATCCTTAAATAGATCCGGCCGGGCAGCGGCAGCCGCGGCGGGAGCGGTTGAGGGGTAACGCAGTTCCCGACGGAACCACGCCGCAAGTTCACGGGCCACGCCGAGGTGACTTTGGCAGTCAGGACGGTTGGGCGTGATCTCGATATCGAAGACGATGTCTCCGGCGGGCAGCGCGGCATTGATCGGTGTGCCCACTTCCGGACGATCCGCCAAAAGCATCAGACCCGAGTGGTCCTCACCAATCTGGAGTTCCTTGCCGGAACACATCATGCCTTCGGAAGCCTCACCCCGAATTTTGGACGGCTTGATTTTGAAATCACCCGGGAGCACGGCACCGATTAGGGCCACCGGCACCCGGTCACCGACTTTATAATTCTGGGCGCCACAAACGATCCGTTTGGTGTCACCGTTTGCCTCGCCGACTCCAACGCTACAAATCGAAAGCCGATCGGCGTTGGGATGTTGGTCACGCGTGAGGATTTCACCGACCACGACGTTCTCGAGTTGAGGAGCTCCGGTCGATTCGATGCCCTCAACCTCGAAGCCGAGGAAGGTTATCGCTTCAGAAATCTGTTCGTCCGTCAGACCGGTGAGGTCGACGTAGTCTTGCAGCCAATTGCGGGAAATTTTCATTTGTTGGAAAAGTAGTGAGTGGCGAGTAGTGGGTAGCGAGTAGGCTTGAGACTCATCGCTTCATTCCGTTGATGTAACCTTGGAGGAGCCGGGAGACTTCTTCCAAATCGGCCTGCAACACTAAGGTGTCAGCGTATTTCAAATCGTGGGCCAAAATAAGGTGATAGAGGCACTCGTCAGCAGATGCCTGGGCCATGTTGTAATAACGGATCTTATCCGGGAGCGTGCGCTTTCGAAAGCCCTCGACAAAATTGGCCGGAACGCTCGCAGCCGCTCGCCTCAACTGCGATGTAAGCCCGAAGGATTCGTGCTTGGGAAACTCACTCGTGAGTAGGTAAATCGCCAAGGTGAAGTCATGTGCCTTCTGCCAGGCAATCACTTCGCGAAAGGATTGTGATCGGGATTCCATGCTCATTACTCGCTACTCGATACTCACTACTGTTTCTTAGCCGAACTGGCGAAGAAACCTCAGATCGTTTTGGTAGAAATAGCGGATGTCATCGATGCCATACATCATCATGGCAATGCGTTCGATACCCATGCCGAAGGCGTATCCACTCCACACCGAAGAATCGTAACCGATATCGTCGAACACGGCCGGATCGACCATGCCGCAGCCCATGATTTCGACCCACTCCTTGTTCACCTTCGACAGGTGCTTGGCGGAGAGATCGACTTCGAAGCTGGGCTCGGTGTAACCGAAATAATGCGGACGGAAGCGCACCTTCGTATCGGAGCCGAGGAGCGACTTCAGAATGTAATCAAGCAGTGCTTTCAAATCCTTCACCGTCACGTTCTTATCGACGTATAGACCTTCCATTTGATGGAAATTGGCTGAGTGGGTGGCGTCGACCGTATCGCGACGATAGACGCGACCTGGCGAGACGATGCGGATGGGCGGCTCCCCTTTCAACATGGTGCGAATCTGCACCGAAGAGGTATGCGTGCGGAGGAGGTATTTCTCGTTCTCTACCTTTTTATCGATGTTCGAGAATTTTGCGTCCGTCGGGAAATAGAAGGTATCCTGCGGATCGCGCGCCGGATGCGTCGCCGGCGTGTTCAACGCATCGAAACAGTAATACTCCGTTTCCACTTCCGGGCCTTCCACCACGGTGAAACCAACCTTCTTGAGAATCGCATTGAGCTCTTCGCGCACCAGCGTGAGCGGATGCCGGGTTCCGGCGATGGAATCGGGTGACGGCAACGTCGGGTCGATGGCGGGCCCAAGTTGAGCGGCAAGTTCAGCGGCTTCGAAACCGCTGAGGGTCGCATCCAGCAAACCTTGCAGCGCGTTCTTGGTCTCGTTGATGAGCTTGCCCATGGCGGGACGCTCTTCCTTCGAAACCGTCCCCATCTGCTTCATCAAACCGGTGAGTTCGCCTTTGGGACCGACCAAAGTAGCTTTGAGCGACTCGAAATCGGGTCGCGACGTGATGTTCGGGAGTTCGGATTTCGCCCGTTCGACGAGGGCGGAGAGTGAATCTTGCATGGGAAAGGCTAAAAAAAGAGGACGGCGCCCCAGTATACGGGACCCGTCCTCCGGGGAAATCAAGGGAGACGAGCCCACGGGGCTCGCGTTTGGTGATTTTAGGCCTGCGCGGTGGCAGCGACCTTGGTCTTCAACGCGTCTTTGGCTTGTTGCACAATGGCAGCGAAGGCGACCTCGTCGCGAACGGCGATATCAGCAAGGATCTTGCGGTCCAAACCGATGTTGGCGGCGTGAATACCTTCAATGAAGCGAGAGTAGCTCATTCCTTGGGCGCGGACAGCCGCGTTGAGGCGGATGATCCACAGGGCACGAGCGGTACTCTTCTTTTTACGACGGTCGCGGTAGGCGTATTGCCAAGCATGTTCTACAGCGTCTTTAGCGTAGCGGTAGAGCTTGGATTTACGCGCGTAGTAGCCCTTAGCGAATTTAAGGACTTTCTTGCGGCGCTTGTTAGCGGCGGGAGCGTTAGTGGCACGAGGCATGTTTTATATGTATGTTTGGTTTTGGAGCCGTCGGGTCGTCTCGTTAGGAATCACCCGGACAGCAATTGCGAATTAGAAGCGCTATTTACTTCAAACCGTGCGGGAGGGCACGCTTCAAGTTAGCCGCGCGACCGGGCGACACATGTTTGTCCTGGGAGGCGCGACGCTTTTGCTTCGAGCTCTTAGTGGACAACAAGTGACGAAAACCGGGAGTGCGACGCATCAACTTGCCGGTTCCGGTCAATTTGAAGCGCTTGGCGATGGATTTTTTGGTCTTCTGCATGAGGAGAGTTGAAGAAAACAGAGTGCGCCATGGGGCTTGGCAAGGGCAATTTTGCCGAAAGCTCCGGAGCTCGTGCTTTATGGGTTAACCAAATTCCACGATGAGACCCGGTGGGGCACCATCCGTTGACCATGATGAGAAACCGACGACGCTAGGCATCTTCAATCAGATCACCTCACCTGACTTCCCATCGAACCTTTTAAAACCATACAAAATTCGAAAAAAGTTGGTTGACAACCCGAGGGCCAGAATGAGCTATTCGCCGTTCCATTGCTTGGCTCCCTAGCTCAATGGTAGAGCAGTTGACTCTTAATCAATTGGTTCTCGGTTCGAGTCCGAGGGGGGCTACCAATTTCCGTTCTTTATAACTCGCCCCTTTGAACACTCGCAGTAGCCGTTGCTGCCGGTAATCTACCCCAGTTTTCCCAATTTCGCCGGCGTAGCTCAATGGTAGAGCACCTGTTTTGTAAACAGGCGGTTACAGGTTCGATTCCAGTCGCCGGCTCCACTTCCAGAAGAAACCAGCTTCAGGATCATAAATGCCCGATGGTGTAATGGTAGCACGAGTGACTCTGACTCACTTCGTCTAGGTTCGAGCCCTAGTCGGGCAACCATGATGCTTGGAACCGTAACGTAACGTGATGGAGACAGTCTAATATACCGAACGACGTTGACACCGCGAGATTGAGCGAAAACTTCTTCCCTCTGCCATTCACTTTCTTGGTCTAAACATCAACCCAATCATACCCTATTTTAGCGCCCAACGCCCCTACCTATACCTCGATCCCCTCAATGGCACAAACTATGCCCGGACAGATTTCCGGTTGCTGACTGCCCAACCTTCGGACGAAGTAGAATTATCCCCTTTCCCCTCTCTTCTCTTAATAAACTAACCTCACAACTCTTCTCCTTAATCATAATTAGATAACATGACCTCACTTTCCCTACCGATCGCTTTCTTGATGGGCCTGTCTCCAATGGAGTTCTTCATTCATGGTGGATACATCATGTGGCCAATCATCGTTCTTTCCTTCGTCATCGTGACGGTGGTTATTGAACGCGTCATCTTCACCCTCCGTGAGTCGATCAACCGCGACCGCGAGTCAGTCGACAAGCTGCTTGAGCGCGTCGAAGCTGGTGATTTCGAAGGTGCGATCAACATCGGCAAGAAGTCCAAAGACTTTCTCGCCCGTATCCTTGTTTACTCCCTGACCCACCGCGACACTTCAATGGCTAACGCCTTCGCCCGTGCGTCCAACCAAGAGATGCAACGCTACAACCAAGGTATGCCGACCCTCGACACGATCGTTACCGCCGCCCCTTACGTGGGTCTGCTCGGAACGGTTACGGGTATGATGGCAACCTTCGCCGCTCTCGGTGAAGGTGGCGACATCGGTGCCAACGCCGGCGCAATCACCGGTGGTGTGGGTGAAGCTCTCATCGCTACTGCTTGTGGTCTCGCAGTCGCTATTTTTGGTCTGTTCCCGTTCAATTACATGAACGCCAAGATCGCTCAGGCTAAGCACGACATCTCCGATGCGTCCAATGCCCTCGAGCTGATCATGAGCAAATCCGAAAGCAACACAGCGGCTTAACCCGCTCTACTGCTTTATTTTAACTCTAGCTCACCCATAACATGGCAAGCTCAGGAGGCGGCACCAACGCCGACGGGACCAAGAAGGCGCGCATTGAGATTATCCCTCTCATTGACGTCATCTTCTTCCTGCTCGCGACCTTCGTGCTCTTTACGCTCTCCCTGAATAAATCGGAAGGCGTCTCGGTCTCACTACCCGAAACCGCCACGAGTAAAGCCCGTGATCCCGCCGGCACCTACACCATCAGCATCACTGCTGAGGGCACGCTGGCGTGGAACAAGGACATGATCTCACTCGATGAATTCTTGGAACGACTCGACGTAGTCTATCAGCAGGAAGGCAAAGAAGCAGAATTCTTGATCAATGGTGATCGGGAAGCCTACTTCAGCCAAGCTCGCTACGTCTTCGACGAAGTGCGCAAAACCGGCTTCCAGAAGGTGAAAATCGAAACTCGGGTCCTACCCCAGTAAGATTTTACGCCTAATAAATCTTAAATCTGCACGTATAACTTATTATGGCCGGTGGCAGCAAAACTCAAAAACTGACCGAAGAGCACGTTAAAGAAGCTCGAATTGAGATCATCCCTCTCATCGATGTTATCTTTTTCCTCCTCGCGACGTTCGTCCTCTTCACCCTCTCCCTGAATCGTATTCAGTCGATCGACATCAACCTCCCTCAGGCTGTCCCGCCTAAACCGCAGGACAATGATGACGATAAGCCGGTGACCCTCCAGGTCTCCGACAACGGTAACTACTATTGGAATCAGGAACTTATCACCCTTCCCGAAATCGGTTACCGTCTCGGTAACTACGTCGACGACGAACCAAACCCCCGGGTGCTTCTAGCTTCCGATGATTTGGCGAAGTATGAAGATGTGATCCGTGCACTCGACATTGTCCGCAGCGTCGATCGCGAAAATCCCAACAAGGTGCAGGTTTCGTTCGAAACCGTTTATCGTCCTACTGGCCGCTAACCCTAAAACGACTCACTCATGACCAAAGACCTATTTATTGGCCTGTTGATTTCCGTTACTTTGCACGCGGCCTTCCTTTTCGGTGAAAAATTATTCCCCGAAGGAGAAGTAACTGCCGTTGCAGAAGCGGAAGAAGAATTCACCATCGAAATGATGGAAATGCCTCCCCTCGAACCTGAGCCCGAGGACATTATCGATGTGACCGATGAGGCTCCTCCCGAAGAAATCGAGTTTGCCCCACCCATGAACGCCGATGTGCCCACCGTAAACGTGGACTCTGCTTTCGTTCAAAAGCTACAACCTCCTCCTCCTCCAGGCCTCGATCGCCCGACCGGCATCATCTCCATTCCTAAGACCAGCGCATCCCGTGCGATCGGCCGAGGGATGAACGACCTCTTCGACCTGAAGAACCTCGACCAAGCTCCTTCCCCCCGCTTCCAATCCAAACCGGTCTATCCGTTTGAAATGCGTCGCGCTGGAATTGAAGGCCAAGTTCTTGTCGGCTTCATTGTAGATTCACGCGGAACCGTCCGCGAAGCCTACTCCATCCGTTCGACCCATCGCGAATTTGAATCATCTGCGGTGCAAGCCGTCGCCAAATGGCGCTTCCGTCCTGGTAAAAAGGGTGGTCGCGCCGTCAACACCCGCATGCAGGTCCCAATCGTGTTCAGCATCACCGATTAATCATGATTCGAACCACTCTCATCTCCCGCCTGATTAAATCAGGTGTCCTCGCCCTCTCCTTTGCCGTCGCCATCCCCGCAAAGTCATTCGCTCAGGACTCCGAAGCTCCGAAAAAGGAAATATCGGATAAAGGTTCTGAAGCGCTGGTTAAATTGCAGGAACTGACCGACGCCAAAAATTGGGACGGTGCCATGACCTTGATCAACGCCGGACTAGCCGGGGCAAAGCCGGAGACCTACGAAACCATGGTCTTCAGCCAAATCAAGGTTCAGGTTCTTCTCACTCAAGAGAAATACGCTGAGTCTATTCCCCCGATGGAAACCGCCCTTCGTTTGGGTCGGACCTACGACTTTATGGAACACAAACAGTTCCTCGAGTTTAACCAGATCCTCTCGCAGCTCTACTTCCAAGAAGCCAATGACATCAAGGGGACTACCCCGGCCGATAAACGCCTCCGCAAGGACTACCTAGTCAAAGCTTATCAAGCTATTCAGGTCTACCTGAGGGCGAATGAAAATCCGACGGAAGACTCGCTCTCTTACGCCGCGACGATGATCTACACCCAAGCTACGATGGTAGACGGTGAGACCGACATGAAGCTGCTCAACGAAGCCCGGGCAATCGCGGAAAAGGGTATCCTCCTGAATCTCAAACCTCGGGAAAGCTTCTACGTTCTAATTCTAGCTGCTCTTCAGCAGGAAAACAAAAACGTCGAGGCTGGGGAAATTCTCGAACTGCTGGTCGCGCAATACCCGACCAACAAACAATACTGGGCTCAACTACAAGGAAGCTACCTCACTCTAGCGAATGATGCCGAGGACGGCTCCCGTGAGTCTCTGGAATGGAATATCCGCACGGTCCACACCATCGACCGAGCTCAGAAACTCGGAATTCTCGATGATCCCCGTGATCATTTCAATCGCGTGGGTATCTTGATGAATATCCAACAGTTCGATCAATCGATCAACTACCTCAAGGAAGGTCTCGCCAGTGGTAAGATCGAAGACACCCAGAAAAATTGGGAATACCTCGCATCTTCCTACCAGCAGGTGAACAAAGAATTTAATGCCATCGACGCGTTAAGCACTGCCTCTAGCAAATACCCCACCGAAGGTGAACTAGATTTCCGCATCGCGAATCTCTATTACATCATGGATAAGATTGAAGATGCCTATAAGGCCGGCAAAGTTGCGCTGAACAAAGGTAAACTCAATAACCGCGCCGTTGTTTCCCAATTCGTGGGTTATCTTGGCTACGAACTGAAGAAATTCGATGAAGCCCTCCCGTTCGTTGAAGAAGCTATGAAACTCGGAGCTCCTCAAGCTGAAGGACTAATCAAGGCCATCAAAAATTCAATCGAAGAGCGCAAGATCGCCCTCGAAAAGGACATTTAATTTAATCCCCACTTACTGATATGAAGAAAGCTTACTTCCTCGCCCCGGCCATTGCTCTGGTCATATTTTACTTCTTTTACGCGGGTGCCGTTGATCACTATGACGCTGAAAAAGCGGCCGTTATTGCCGATGCCAAAGCAGAGCGCATCGCCGACATGAAGCAAGAAGCTAAGGACCGCGAACAGGCCATCAAAGAGGCCCTCGCTCTCAACGCTGAACGCAAGACGGCCCGCTTAGCCAAAGAAGCTGAAGAGCTCGCCAAAAAAGAAGCCCGCCAAGATGCCATCGAGGCCCTTGATATTACGCGTTCGGAGCGTGACCGCCTGAGAGACAAGGTTCGTGATCTAGAAGACGACGTGAAAACCGTCGAAACTCAGATCGCAGAAACCAAAGTTGAAAAGGCCCGTCTCGTCGACGAAGCCGAATTTCTCCGCGGATTCGTAACGGTTGCCCAAACCAACGAGAAAAAATTCCAGACCGTCCTACTCGACATTCAACAGGCGGAGAAGGCTCACGCCGCCGCCCTTATCGCAGCGGCTGCCGCTGCCGCTGCCGATAAGAAATAATTAACGCCCATACCTACCCTTCAACCATGAATAAGTCTTACATCATCGTTCCGTTGATCGCATTGGGCATCTTCGGATTCCTCCACAACGACTTCTCCAAAAAAGATGCCATCAAACAAGCTGCTGAACACGCAGCAGAAGTAGCGGCAAAACAACTCAAGGCTGACGAAAAAGCCGAAGCCGAACGCCTATCCAAGGAAGAGGCTGCCAAGCGCACCGCCGAACGTGAAGCCGTTGCAGCTAAGAAAATCGCCGATCGCGATGCTAAATGGAAAGCCTCCGGCGACGAAATTGCTCAATATGATGCCGAAGCCCAAGCAACCGCCGACACCCACCAAGCTAAAATCAATGAGCTTGAGTTGAAACTCGGCGCCCTGCGCAAGGATCGTGAAACCCTCAAACAAGAGACTTACGATGGCCTAAAGGCCGTGGAATCAGCCAGGATCGCCAAGCGTAATGCCGAGCTACAAGTGCAACGCATGGCGCAAATGGTGACCCAAAAAGCCGAAACCAGCGTGTTGGTTAAGAAGCCTATCCTGCCACCACCACCTCCCCCTCAAGGTAGAAGGTAATTCTGATACCCTTCTTTTCAAAACCCGATCGTAACGATCGGGTTTTTTTTGTGCCTGGATGAAAGTTGAAGCCCGGGGTCGGCGACCCCGGCTACAGCGTGCTGCATACCTTGCAACGGCTTGAGGGTTGTAGCCGAGCTCTCCCGCGCCTGCGGGATCGGTCGGTTGAGTAAGAGTTGGTCGCCTAAGGGGGCCAAAAATCACCGTAAATTTGTAGCCGTGAGCCCCTTGCTGGGCGGCTGAGCCGATGAAGCTATTCCAGAGGCCAGAAGTATTACAGCCGAAGGGGTCTTGATGAAGTCACAACGTTCCGTGAGCAATGTGGGGTAATAATACTAAAGGCGTTTTGTCCCAAGACGGATTACGATCTCCCTGACGGCGAGGACCTGACCTTGCAATCCCAAGCACAAGTCACGTCAATTCACCGTCGGAGATATATCCCGTCCCTTACCCTATAAATCTATGAAACGTTTCACCCTCGTTGCCGCTTCACTACTATCTGCCTCTTCATTTATCGGAGCTATCATTGCGGAGGATCATGCCTCCGACCCAACCCAAGTTCCTCTCGATTTGTTTAAAGCTCCGGCTGGCCTAGAAGTCACCGTCTGGGCCCATACGCCGATGCTGCGTAACCCCACCAATATGGATATCGATCGCGAGGGCCGTATCTGGGTCGCGGAGGGCGTAAATTACCGTAGGCACGCTGGTCGTGATCCCTTGGGAGACCGTATCACCGTTATCGAAGACACCGACGGCGATGGCGTAGCCGACTCTTCCCACACCTTTGTGCAAGAGCCCTTCCTCGGCGCCCCACTCGGCGTGGCGGTAATCGACAACCAGATCGTCGTTTCTAACTCCCCCCATTTGATCGTCTATACTGACGTTGATCGAAACCTACGCTTTGATCCCAATATCGATAAACGCGACGTCCTGCTCACGGGGTTTGATGGCGTTAATCACGACCATTCAACCCACTCCGTCACCGTAGGACCCGACGGACTTTGGTATTTCAATCAAGGTAACGCCGGAGCGTTCTTCACCGATCGCTCAGGCAAGACATTCCGATTTGGCAGCGCCTATGATCCTGTTCCTTCCGGGGGAGCCACTCACATCTGGGGCCCTCGCCCTCCGGACTACGCCAGCGCCAAGAGTGATGACGGTCACGTCTACAACGGCGGCGTAGCCATGCGGATGAATCCAGATGGAACCAACGTTGAGCCCATCGGCCACGGCTTCCGCAACAGCTACGAACAAACCATCACGTCCTTTGGCGATGTCTTCCAAAACGACAACGACGATCCACCCGCATCCCGCACGTCCTATTTACAGGAATACGGTAATTTTGGATTTTTCTCCCGTGACGGCACCCGTCACTGGTCCGCCGATCGCCGCCCCGGTCAGGACACCCCGACCGCCGAATGGCGTCAGGAAGATCCCGGCACTATCCCCGCCGGCGACATCTACGGTGCTGGAGCACCGACCGGCATCGCATACTATGAAAACGGAGCGCTCGGCAAAGACTGGCGCGGTCTCCTTCTGAGCTGCGAGGCCGCTCGCAACGTGGTCTTCGGCTACCAACCTCAGCCCGTCGGAGCAGGATTCTCCCTCGATCGCATGCAATTTCTCACGCCAAACCCCGAGCAAGAGCTCTCGGGCGTGGATTCCCTACGCGGTAAGATGAACAACCAGCTCGTCACCCTCTTCCGACCTTCCGATGTCGCGGTAGGCCCCGATGGCGCTATTTATGTGACCGATTGGTTCGACGCCCGCGTCGGTGGTCATGCTGATCATGACGATACGATGAGTGGCACCATCTACCGCATCGCACCTAAGGGCTTTATGCCCCAGGTCCCGCAATTCGATCTCGATACCACCGCCGGACAAATCACCGCTCTCCGCAGCCCCGCCGTGAACGTGCGCTCTCTCGGCGCCACCCGTTTGCGTGCAGCCGGCGATGCATCCGTCGCGTCACTCAAGACCCTGCTCGACGATGAGAATCCCTATATCGCAGCGCGCGCCATCGCTATTTTACCCCATCTCGGTCCCAAAGGGATCGCCGCCACCCACCAATTTCTAACGCACCGCAACGAGCAATTCCGCATCGCCGCTTTCCGCGCGCTCCGTCGCGCCAAGGCCCCACTTGAAAAAGCCGCTGGGAAGCTCGTTCGCGATACGTCTCCCGCCGTTCGACGTGAAGTCGCGGTCTCTTTGCGCGATACCGCGGCCGAGATTGCCATCTCTTACCTCGTCGAACTCGCGGCCTCCTACGATGGTAGCGACCGCAACTACCTCGAAGCTTGGGGCACGGGCGCAACCGGCAAAGAGGAAGCCGTCTTCGCTGCCATCAAGGCCTCCAGCGATCCGCGCTTCAAACGCGATTCATCCCGCTACATCGATCTCGCGTGGCGACTCACGCCCACCGGATACGCCGCTAAATTCGCTGCTCGAGCCGCTGATGCCACCCTGTCAGACAAAGACCGACTCCAATCGCTGACCGCTCTCGGCTTCATTTCCACCCAAGCTGCCGCCGATGCGGTGCTAGGAGTCTACGAAAAATCTAACGGAATTGTGCAAGAGACCGCCCTGTGGTGGATGCTCAACTACATGAATCTCCGCTGGGCCGATACGGATCTGGCTGCTCAGATCAAAGCCAAAGGCATCTATGATCCCGACACCGTCACGGTCGTGCCCAACGTCCACCAGAAAGCCGATCCCAAGAAATTGATTTCTGTCGCCAGTGTGCTCGCACTCACCGGCGATGCTTCCCGCGGAGCATCCAAAGCTGCCGCCTGCCGTCTTTGCCACAACTTCGATGGTTCCGGCCCGAGCTACGGTCCGGCCTTGGACGGTTGGGTCGGTCGCCAAGGCGTCGAACAGGCCATATTGGCCATCGTCAACCCTGGCAACGACGTGGCTCATGGCTTCGAAGGTAGCCGGATCGATCTCAAAGACGGCGGTTCAGTCTTCGGTATCGTTTCAACTTCAGGTGACCCAACGGTGATCAAGTCCATGGGTGGTGTCACTCAGATGATTCCCGCCAACCGAATCCAGAAGAACAATCGCTACCGTGAGACCTTGATGCTCAGCGCCGACCAACTGGGATTAAACGCCCAAGACGTCGCCGACATCGTAACCTATCTCGGCGAAAAGTAGCACACGGTCCAGTCCCTTCCAATCCCCAAGGGAGGGACTACCGGTCCCGGGCAGAAGAGCACTCTTTCTCTTTATTCTTTATCGTTCTCTTTCTCCCGCCAGTCGCTGGGAGAATCGTGAGCGCGGCTTTCAGATCTCCAGTTTGGTCGATTCCACGCCTCCGCTTCGGGCTCAGCGAGCCCTGCTACATCAGAGGCCAAGCCCCTGGACAAAAATGCTGTAGCCGGGGTTTCTAACCCCGGTTCCCTGCCCCCCGAATTTTCGAGAGGCCTCACTCTATCGGGCTAGACCTGGCATGCTGTGCCCTCACGCCATCCTCTAGGTTCCGCCGCTGAAGCTCCACCTTGCCTCTCAGTCCCCCGCCCGATCCTCTCACCCCTACTGCAACAACTGCCGCGCTGGCGCGTAACCTGGGCTGATACGTAGTGCGCGTTGGGCGGCCGCTCGGGCCGCTTCCCGATCGCCCATCTGCCAATAGATTGTCGCGGCCGCGTAAGGATAATCAGGTTGCTGGGGCCCGGCCTTCTCCGCTTCCGCCAACGCGGTCAAAGCAGCGGGAATATCGCCTCTCTGATTTTTGAGCAGGCCCAAATTATACCACGCCCGATGATGGCTGGCGTCGCGTCGCACCGCAGTCGACAGCGCGGTTTCGGCTTCGGTTAACTTACTCGCCTCCGCAAAAGCGAGACCAGCCCGGAACATGGCTTCACCACTTTCGGGCTGTAACTGCGCCGAACGATAGAAAGCATTAGCCGCCTCTGGTAGCCGGCCAGCAGCCTGCAAGACCCGGGCATGGCTATCGTGAATGCCGGGCGAATACCGATCCCACTGCGTCGCCTGCTTCATCTCGTCCGCCGCTTCGCCTAACCGATCCGTATTGGCAAAATACTGCCCTTTACGCAGACGGCCACCCGGCTGATCCAAAGTGAGGTCGAGATACTCCAAAAACTCCTGGGCGAGTTTCGGTTTTGAATTCAATTCATGGGTCAAAGCCCAAGCCGCATCGAATCGCACCAATCGCGTGGGATCATCCAGCCCCGGACGGATTACGTCCTCCTGCCCCGGTAACCCGGTGAGCACCTGCATGGCCGACCCTCTCACCATCGGATCCTCATCCTTCGTGGCCGCACGGGCGATCTCCACGATCTCAACATGATGGTCAGCATGCCCCGCCAGTAACTGGAGGTAAGTCGCGCGCCAAGCCGGGATATCTTCAGTCTCCCAGAGTGCGAGTAAGGCGTCTACGGCGGCTTCCTCACCTGCTTGAGCCGACGCTATCGCGCGGGCCCGTGCCCGTTGGCGTGAGTCCATCTTATCACCATACCAGGCCGTGGTCTGCGCAATCGCCCAATCCACCGACTGATCTCCGTGACACCCATTACAAGCATTGGGGATATCCAGTTCCTTGGTCATGAGGGGATCCGGCTTCAGCCACCCATGATCATGTCGGGGCGACCTGATCATGTAATCCGTCGTCGGCATGTGGCACGAAACACACTGGTTGCCCGTGGAACCGTCCAAGTGACGGGAATGCGCGGTCGGATCGATCACCGGTGCGAGAATACCCGTCTGCGGCATCTTACGGCCCGGCGTGCTATGGCACTGCATGCACAGCGCGTTATTTTCGACGGGTAAGATCGTCTCACTCGTATGCGGATCGTGACAGTCCATGCACGACACTCCGGCGTGGTGCATCCGACTGAGTTTCACCGACGTCCAATTAAAATCTTCATCGCGTTGCTGTCCGTCGGGGTAAAACACCCCTGGTTGGACCGGCAGCGTCAGTCGGAAATGGTCCGAGTAATCTGCACCGGGCGGAAATTCGGCCGTGAGTTGCTCATTTCGCGCGTGGCAGTAAGCGCAGGTTTGCTCGGCCTGCTGACGATCGTGGATCCAATCCAGGCCGTCACTGGCAGCCGCCGCTGTGCCGTGCCCTTCCTTCACCGGTCCGTGACACTGAATGCAGCTGATGCCGTGCTCCACCCAACTCGAGGTATAGAGGTCCTGCTCCGCATCGTAGTTCTTGCGGTAACCCGTCATGTGGCAGTGGGCGCACATCGAATTCCAATTCATCCCCCGCCCCGTCCAATGTCCCCACTCGCCCGGGTAACGATTCTCGTCTCCGAAGACGTTGAACCATTCCTCTTCCGCGGGATCCCACGCCATATCAGTCGGCTGAATCCGACCTGTTTCCGTTTCGAGTAACATCTGACGCGATGGCTTCTGCCCGAGCGCCGCGCGCACCGGATAAACGGCCTCCGAGCCATCTTTCTTGATCATAACCATGGTCGGCCCCTCTTCGTTCGATTCGATTCGAAATTTCGAGCCCCCTTCAGAAATCTCCCCGTGCTCCGCGAAAGCCGCGTGTAACTCCGCGATATCAGCCGGTTGATTCGCGTTGGCGTGATCTGTCCCCTGCCATTTTTCAAAAATCTCCGCATGGCAAGCTCGGCAGCTCTCTGAGGTTTGTCCCTCCGCCATCGATGGCAGCGGATGTGCCCCGTGCCCCTCGGCAGCCATCGGCTTTGATGCCGCCGCCGTTTCCTCGGTCGAATCAGTCTTCCGACAGGCACCGACGACGAGAATCATGATCCCGCTTACTATCCAGACGACAAACGTCCCTCCTAACCAACGACCGGCACGGGGAGAACGTAATAAAGCAATGAATGGACGCACGCCCCGAACAAATCGGAATCAACATTCGGCGTAAAGCCGAGAGCTTCATCTATCTCCTAACCTTCCCGACCACCCATGCTCCGAGAGCAATCATCCGGGCGGTGGAATTTGAGGCGCTGTTTTTCGAATTTGAGGAGTGGTGAAGAGGTCTCCGCCTCAAAGCTCCCTCTCATGAAAAGCGCTTTCGGGCGTGGACCTCTAACTGCCCGCTTCTCGACTACCCCGTGGAGCCACCTTCATATTCCGGTTGGCGTTGGAACGGGTAGACCACGGGCGCGTCGATGAATTCTGGTTCCGGCTCGCCGCAAGATTCCATGCGACGCACCAATCGGGAGCGCATGTCGGTCACCACCTCTTTGAAACTCGGCATCCCGATCAGATTGGTCAGTTCCCACGGATCGGACTGTAAGTCGTAGAGAAAATCATCCGCATATTCGTCGGTTTGCCCTACGTCGAGTGGCTTACCATCAGCATCGACCTGAGGGCACCTCACACTGTATTTGAAACGCTCCGTGCGCACGCAGCGACCGGTTTGGCTTTCACTGATCTGCACGTAAACATCGTCAGGCCAGGCCATCGTGCGGTCCGCCACCAGTTGTTTGATGGAATTCCCCATCAATGTATCCGGAACTTCGATATCTCCGGCGTCGAGCAACGTAGCCGGCAAGTCGACCAAAGAACACAGCTGAGAGAGTTGACCTCCCCCCATGAACCCAGGTCCCCAGATTGCGGTCGGCACCCGGATCGATGCCTCATGGCAAGAGCGTTTGTATTCGTCGTTGCGGGTCTTGAAGTGGCAGCCATGGTCCGAGGTGAAGAGGATGATGGTATTGTCATCAATCTCTAGGCTTTTGAGGGAATCCATGATGCGGCCCAGTCCTTCATCGCAGCGTTTAATCATTCCACAATACCCCGGCCAGTGTTGCGGAGCCGTGCCTCCAAGCTTGGCGAGGTCGGGCGGTAATGGCGCTTGAGTGTATTGTTTCTCGTAGCCATCCGGGGCAGGATAATTGTCGCTGTGGTTTTGATGGTGCGGTTCGAGGTAGGACAAAAATAGGAAGAATGGATCTTCCGAATCGGCCTTATCATCAATGTAGCGGATTGCCGCGTCGGTTTGAGCATCCACGCGATAACCCGGCAGTTTGACCTCATTATTATCCTTGTCCCAGAGGTGCGTATCGTAAGGACCAGACACAAATTCGAGTAAGTTGGCCGCCAACCAATAGTCATATCCGCCGCGGGCTTCCTTCGGCACGGCCCCAAAGGTATCGTGCGACATGAGGTGCCACTTACCAATGTAGCCCGTGTTGTAACCCGCTTCGGCAAAATAGGTCCCCAGCATCTTTAGGTGCTCATGCGGCCGCAGGCCATTGTGCCACACCCCGGTTTGGCTGGCAAACATCCCCGTCTGCAAACACGACCGCGCCGGACCACAGACCGGCTGACACGTGAAGCTGTTGTAAACATGGGTGCCTTCGTGCGCCATGCGATCAAAGTTCGGCGTCAGCCCCGAGGGGTTGCCATGCGCGCCGGTCGTATCGGCACGCTGTTGATCAGTGAAAAAGACAATAATATTGGGACGTGATGAAGCCATGGGGAAACGGGGTAATCGCAATGCAGGATGAACGGGTGACGAACCGCAAGCCGAGGTGACCGCAAACCGCTACCGGAAGATCGCGGCGACTATGGGTAGGGTTTTAATTGCTCGAGCGAATCGAGCTCAGGACTCCCGCCGCGGTTGCCGCTACCCGCACAGGTGTAGAGCGCACCTTGATGGAAGACGATTCCGGCACCGTGCCGACCGCGAGTAAACTGCGGTAGCTCCGACCAGCTCTCGGCCAAGGGATCGTAGGCATGGACTTGATCGTGCGCCGCCTGCTGGCGGTCGCTCTCGCCTCCCGCGACTAGGTAGCGGCCATCATGCGCAATTGAGAATGTGCCAGCGCGCGGTTCGGGGAGTTCCTCCGCGGCTGTCGTCCAGGTCGCGGACGCGATATCAAAAATGTCGAGGGAAGGCTCGAGTAGCTTGAAGGTCTCTTTGGTCTTGGCCGACGAGCGGCGACCACCCCCGGCGTAGAGTTTGCCATCAATCGCGGAGGCTTGGAAATGATCACGCAGGTGCGGCGCGTCCGGCCATTGCTTCCATTTTCCGGTCATTAAATCGAAGGAATCAAGCCAAGCGACGTGCCCATCCCAATGTCCGTTGATGATACCTGCCACGAGAAAGAGTTTTCCATCCGCGATCACCGCACCCGCCCCACCCCGACGACGACCCTCCGGGATCTCAGCGCCGTAGGTCCACTCGTCCGTCGCCGGATCATAGATCACCAATCGCGGTAGCGCTGTTTCATGTGGATACTTCCCGGTCATCGCCCCAGCGAGGATGATGCGACCGCGCCAAACCACGGGTTGGAAATGGTGAATCTCAACCGGAGGAGCCTTGCCTTCGGACCAGGAATTAGTTTTCGGATCGTAAATATCGACCGGCTGAATCCGACGTCCGCCTAGTAGGTAAAATTTGCCCTCACATTCCACGAACGCGGCTTCGTGGCGTGCATGCGGCCGCCCGGTCGGATCAAGTGTCTGCCACTCGCGCTCAGCAGCATTGAGCGCCGCGGAGGAAACGAAGAAAAAAAGTAAAAAGATGGACCATCGCGGAGATTTCATAAGTTCGAGGGGGAAAGGTCCATCATTAGGTCTGGGACCCAACAGAGTAAACCCATTCACAGGGCAATATTGCGTTGCCTTTAAACTTCCTGTCAGTCTCCCGCTTCGATTCCTTAGTTAATAAGTAAAGTGCAGTAATTATTCCGCTGCCTACCAAACTACTCAAAATCCCCCCATGAGCTTCACTCTCGGACTAGACTACGGCACCAACTCCGCTCGCGCTCTCATTGTGCGCTGCACCGACGGCAAGGAATTTGGTTCCTATGTCGTCGACTACCCCAGCGGACACCAAGGCATTCTCCTTGATACCAAGGACCACAACGTCGCCCGCCAGAGCCCTCTCGATTACCTGCATTGTCTCGAAGCCGCCACCAAGGGTGCCCTCAAAGAGGCTAGCAAAAAACGCGGCTTCAACGCCGCCAAGATCGTCGGCATCGGCGTGGACACCACAGGATCGAGCCCCATTCCGGTCGATGCCAAGAACCGCCCTCTCGTCGCCCAAAAGAAATTTGCCCAGAATCTCAACGCTCACTGTTGGCTATGGAAGGATCACACGTCCTGGAAAGAGGCCGACAAAATCACTGCACTCGCCGCGAAGCATAACCCCGAATACATCGCGAAGTGCGGCAACACCTACTCCTCCGAGTGGTTTTGGGCCAAAATCTGGCGCTGCCTGATCGTCGACCCCAAGGTCTTCAACGCCGCCCACTCTTGGGTCGAGATGTGCGACTGGTTACCCGCCGTGCTTGGTGGCATCAAGGACCCGAAGAAGGTAAAGCGCGGCATCTGCGCTGCTGGCCACAAAGCACTTTACAGCGACGATTGGGGCGGACTTCCGGATAAGAAATTCCTCAAGCGCCTATCGCCCAAACTCGCTGCGCTACGAGACCGACTCTACGACAAGGCCGAAGATGCCAGCGCTCTAGCTGGCAACCTGTGCGCCGATTGGGCCAAACGCCTCGGCTTGCCCGAAGGCATCCCGCTGGCCATCGGCGAATTCGACGTGCACTACGGCGCCATCGGCTCCGGCATCGCTGAAGGCACCCTCGTCAAAGTTATCGGCACCTCGACCTGTGATGTGGGCGTGGTTTCTGCCGACAAGGAAATCGCCGACATTCCTGGCATCTGCGGCATCGTCAAAGGCGCGATTCTTCCCGGCTACTACGGTATCGAGGCCGGACAATCCGCCGTCGGTGACATCTTCAAATGGTGGGTTGAGGTCGTTTGCGGCGGCGATGACAAGACTCACGTTAAATTCACCAAAGCGGCCGCAAAACTCGCACCCGCTGCGAGTGGCCTGCTCTCCCTCGACTGGAACAACGGCAATCGAACCATCCTCGTCGATCAACGCCTCACTGGCCTGATCCTCGGCAACACGCTGCACACGAGCGCACCCGAAATCTACCGGGCCTTGATCGAAGGCACCGCCTTCGGCGCCCGGGCCATCATCGAACGTCTGCGCGAATACGGCGTGCCGATCAAACGCGTCGTTTGCGCCGGTGGTATCGCCGAGAAGAATCCGTTCCTGATGCAAACCTACGCCGACATCACCGGCTGCACCATGCTGGTCGCCGGATCGAGTCAGGCCTGTGCCCTCGGCTCCGCCATCTCCGCCGCGGTTCTGGCGGGTGAACACGCCGACTTTGCCACCGCCGGGAAGAAAATGACTGCCCTAAAAGACGTCGCCTACAAACCCAACCCCGCCGCGCGCCGCACTTACAATCAGCTCTACAAACTCTACCGCCAACTCTACGACAGCTTCGGCGGCCTCAACAAGTCGGCCGACCTCTCCGGCGTCATGAAGGACCTCCTCACCTTGAAGGAAAAGGCCCGCCAATCCTAACCGGCCCAGCCTCCAGAAACTGTCATATACGACGTGACAGTTATATTTAAATCACTCTTATGAAGCTTCTTCCAAGTCCTGAAATTTGGTTCGTTTGCGGCTCGCAGCACCTCTACGGGCCCGGACCACTTAAAGAGGTCGCCGCCAACGCTGCTGCCATTACGAGCAATTTGGACAAATCCCGTCACCTGCCGCTCAAGCTCGTCACCAAGGCGCTACTCACGACGCCGGAAGAGATCACCAACCTCTGCGTCGCCGCCAACGCGGATCCGAACTGCGGTGGCTTGGTGATATGGATGCACACGTTCTCGCCTTCCAAAATGTGGATCCGGGGTTTGGATATCCTGCAGAAGCCGTTCCTTCACCTGCACACTCAGTTCAATCGAGACCTGCCTTGGGGCACGATCGATATGGACTTCATGAACCTCAATCAGGCCGCCCACGGTGACCGCGAAGCCGGGTTCATTCATACCCGCATGCGGCTCAGCCGCAAGGTGGTCGTTGGTCACTGGAGCGACGCCGAGGTGCAACAACGTATTGGTGCCTGGATGCGCGCCGTCCGTGGTTGGACCGATTTGCAAGGCGCCAAGTTTGTGCGCTTCGGTGACAACATGCGCCAAGTCGCTGTCACGGATGGCGACAAGGTCTCGGCCGAAATGCAGCTCGGGTTTTCCGTCAACACCCACGGCGTCGGTGATCTCGTCGCGGTTGTAGACGCCGTCAAAACTCGCGCGATTTCCGATCTCTGCGCGATCTACGAAAAAAACTATACGCTCGCGCCCTCCCTTAAAAAAGGCGGCAAACGCCACAACGATCTGCGTTACTCCGCGCGACTCGAAATCGGCATCGGCCAATTCCTCGAAGAGGGCGGATTCAAAGGGTTCACCGACACCTTCGAAGACCTTCACGGTCTCCGCCAACTTCCCGGCATGGCCACCCAACGGCTCATGGAGGCCGGTTACGGATTCGGCGGCGAAGGCGATTGGAAAACCGCCGCGTTGGTTCGCGCGATGAAGGTCATGGGACACGGCCTCAAGGGCGGCACCTCCTTCATGGAGGACTACACTTACCATCTCTCGCCCAAGGGCCACCAGGTGCTCGGTTCGCACATGCTAGAAATCTGTCCTAGTATCGCTGCCGCCAAACCTCGGGTGGAAATTCACCCCCTCGGTATCGGAGGTAAAGAAGACCCAGTGCGCATGGTCTTCGACGCCACCACCGGCAATGCTCTCAACGCGTCATTGGTCGACCTTGGCAATCGATTCCGCCTCCTCGTCAACGAGGTTAAAGCGGTCAAACACCCGAAACTGCCCAAGCTTCCCGTCGCACGTGCCGTTTGGGAGTGCCAACCCGATTTCAAGACCGCCTGCCAGGCCTGGATCCTCGCCGGGGGCGCCCATCACACGGGTTACAGTTACACCGTCACCGCCGAAGTCCTAGAAGACTTCACGACCATCGCGGGCATCGAACTCGTCTCGATCGACCGCGATACGCGCCTCACCGAATTCAAACAAAACCTGCGAAACAACGAGGTCTACTATCACCTCAACCAAGGCTTCCGCGCCTAGTTTTCTAGCTGCTAGATTCTAGTTACTAGTCCCTAATCTTCCCACCATGCTCACTGAACTCAAACGCGAAGCCTACGAAGCCAACCTCGCTCTCCCCGCCCAGGGATTGATCAACCTGACCTTTGGCAACGCCTCCGCCATCGATCGCGATAAAGGAATCTTCGCGATCAAACCCTCCGGCGTCGACTACGCCGCGCTCACTCCCGAGCAAATGGTGCTGGTCGATCTCGAGGGCAATCAAGTCGAAGGTGATCTGCGGCCCTCATCCGATACGCCAACTCACCGCCGCCTCTTCCTTGCGTTCGAAAGCATCGGCGGCGTCGTGCACACCCACTCTACGCATGCCACGTCGTTCGCGCAGGCTGGACGGGCCATTCCCATCTTTGGCACCACCCACGCCGACTACTTCTACGGCGACATCCCCGTGACTCGAAAAATGACTGCTGCCGAAATCGGAGATGGAGCTTACGAGTGGGAAACCGGCAACGTGATCGTTGAAAAACTCTCCGACCATGATCCCGCTGATTTCCCGGCCGTGCTGGTGAATCGTCACGCGCCATTCACGTGGGGCGACTCCGTCGCCAAAGCCGTGGAAGTTGCCGTCGCCGTGGAGTGTATCGCGCACATGGCTCTCATGTCTCTCCAGCTCGAACCCAACCTACCGACTATCGAACCGGAACTGCTCAACAAACACTTTAAACGGAAGCACGGCCCCGACGCCTACTACGGTCAAAGTGGTAATTGCTGAGGTAAACGTTTCGTTACTGACTGGATTCGGGTGCGATACTTCTCCTTGAGACTAAGCGCAAGGGTTCGGATGCAGTCGCTTTTTCGAGATCAGCTGATCACATTCACATTTCTACCCCATGAATAGTTCGACTGCGAAAATGAACCGCCGGTTTTTCCTCCGCGCCACCGGTCTCAGCCTAGCCCTTCCCCTACTCGAGTCCCTCACTCCGCGGGCATTGGGTTCGGGACTAGCTCTCGGGTCCCACACCGGCAACGCCATCGCCGCCACGCGCCCCCGCCGCATGGTCTGCATCGGCAATATGCTGGGGTTCTACCAACCCGAGTTTTTCCCCACCCAAGCCGGTCGCGACTATGTCATGCCTTCACTGCTTCGCCCGCTCGCGTCGCATCGAGATGACTTCACTTTATTCTCCGGACTGGATCACGGCCTGAAGGGCGGGCACTTCGCCATCCACTCCTTTCTCAGCGGCATCCGCAGCATGGACGCCAAATCAATGCCGGAGGGAAACATCAGTGTCGATCAACGTGCCGCCGAAACCATTGGCGGAGCGACGCGCTTCCCCTCCCTCACCATCGGATCCCAGGACGGTATTCATGGTGGTTGCATGATGTCTTGGACTCGCAGCGGCACCCGCGTGCCGCCCATCTCTACCCCCAACGCACTCTTCCGTAGGCTCTTCCACACTGAAGACTCCGGCAATATCGCTCAACGTAACGACCAATTCGATCTCCAGTCTTCGATCCTCGATGCGGTTCACGGTGATGCCAAATCGCTCACCCGCAAACTCGGCAATCAGGACCGCGATAAACTGGATGAGTATTTCACTTCCGTGCGTGACGTGGAACGCCAGATCGCTCAACGCCGCCGCTGGGCCGACGTGCCCATGCCCAAGCCCGGGATGGAGGAACCGCGGAATACCGATTTCGTTTCCGACCTGCCGGTGCTTTACGATCTGATCGCTCTCGCCCTCCAAACGGACTCGACCCGTATCGCCACCTTAGAAATTGGCGGCGATTTCGAATCCCGCGCCCTCGGTATTTCAAAGGGTTATCATGCGCTCTCCCATCACGGAAAGGTTCAGGCCAGCATCGATGATCTACTCAAACTCGAGCACTATCAAATGGAGCAATTCAGCCGCTTTCTTACCAAGATGAAATCGATCCAAGATGGTGAATCCCACCTGCTCGATCACACGCAGGTCTTATTCGGCAGCGGCATGGGCAACGCCAATGCGCACACCAACTCAAATCTCCCCCTCATTCTAGCGGGTGGTGGCTTCGGTCATGGCGAGCATCGCGAATACCCGCTCAAGGGACACCACCGCGTGCCCCTCTCCAATCTCTACCTCACGATGCTGCAACACTTCGGAGTGGAAACCGATCGCTTCAGTTTGAGTAGCAGCACCATCCGGGACTTCGCCTAATCTCGCTATGGTGCCAGCCCGCATGCGCACAGTTTCATTGATGGTATTGGGCCTGTTGGTCGCTCCTGGCGGCTCGGCGGCGGATCCGTTTGTCCATCCGGCAGAGCTCGAACAGTTCTTCGGGGATTATTGCGTCACTTGCCACGGCCCTAAAAAGCAAAAAGGCGACCGACGGCTCGATCAGTGGCAATGGCCCGTCACCGACCAGGACAGCTTACTCGCGGTCCAGGATGTCATCGATGTGCTCACGCTCGAGGACATGCCCCCCGAGGACGCCAAACTCCGTCCCCCCACCGAGACGGTAATGGCCATGATCGATCAACTCACCGGACTCGCCGCTGACGGTCATGACCAGCTTGTCAGCACCGGTGGCGAGGTCGTGCTCCGGCGCCTCAACCGAGAGGAATACCTCAACACCGTCGGTGATCTGTTGGGGATCAACATGACCATGTTCGATCCGACCACGGCCTTTCCCCGCGACCAGACCGTCGAGCACCTCGACAACATCGGCGACACGTTGCGCACCTCCGGGCATCTCCTTTCCCAATACCTCGAAGCCGCCGATGCTGTGGTAGAAAAAGCCCTGCGCGACGAGCCCCCACCCGCCGAAAAAACGTGGCGTTTTACCGACAACTTCTACCAGCAGCCTGAGCTTCGTTACTCGCACACCAAGGTTCACGACAACCAGTTCATCGGCCTCTACGAAGGCAAAGAATCGATTCGGCATGAAGGTGGCTACGGTGCGATCTACGAATTCGCCGACGGCGTGCCGGCCGACGGTTACTACGAAATCAAGGTCAATGCGGAGGCGATGAATCGGCAGCATCCCTACGATCAAAAGATCTTCCAGTCCGATCCGACCGAACCCTTCCGTCTAGGTATCCGCCCCGGCCAGTCGACAATCGGCGCCCTGCACGAAACCCAACCCATCGAGCCGCAGTTGGGGGAAGTCATCCTGCGCGACGGTCCCGCTGAATGGCATACGTTCCGCGTCTGGCTCGACCAAGGATTTACCCCTCGATTCACGTTTCCCAATGGAGCGCTCAGCATCCGCAACGCCTACGGAAAAGTCCTGCGGACCCACAATGATCAGTTTCCGGAAGAAGTTCGCGACACCAAGGGTATCGTGGAATTTCGTGCTGTCGTGATGCGCCATGGCTTTCTGCCCCACATCCGTATCCATGAAGTCGAGATCCGTGGTCCCCTTGAACCGCAGTGGCCGACCGTCAGTCAATCCCGGATCTACGGCGATGACGCCTTCAACTCCGAGGGCATGCGCAACATGCTCTCCCGTTTCGCCACCCGCGCCTACCGTCGTCCCGCCACGGATGCCGACGTGGATAGCCTGATGCAGGTGGTGGATGCGCGCATCGCAGCTGGCCACGATCGGAGGCAGGCACTGAAGGATGGATTGAAAGCGGCGCTCTGTTCACCTGCGTTTCTTTACCTGGTCGAACCCGTCGATCCAGACGCCCCTACCCCTGAGCTGGAGGCCTACGCCTTAGCCAGTCGCCTTTCCTATTTCCTCTGGGCGACCATGCCCGACGATCAACTTATGGCGAAAGCGGCGGACAACTCGCTGCTAGATCCCGCTGTCTTGCGGGCGGAAACTCAGCGCCTTCTCACCGACCCTCGCGCCGAACGTTTTGTCACCCGATTCACCGACGCATGGCTGAACCTGCGAGGCCTGGGCGACATGGCCCCGGATCGGGATATGTTTCCCGAATACTACGCCGAGAACCTGCAATCGGCGATGAAGCGGGAGACGCGTCTGTTCACCCAGGATCTGCTGACCCGCAACGAAAGTGTGATTCGTTTCATCGACGCCGATTACACCTTCGCCAACCGCGCCCTTGCCCGGCTCTACGGCGCCGAGGAGACCGTGCCGAGTGCAGTCGGTCATGAATTTCATCGGGTCAGTTTTCCTGACTCGCAACGGCATGGTCTACTCGGGCATGCCTCCATATTAACGGTCACCGCCAACGGCATCGAAACCTCCCCGGTGACGCGCGGTGTCTGGGTGTTGGAGAACCTGTTCGGCACTCCGCCCGCCCCTCCGCCCGATGATGTGCCTGCGATCGATCCCGACGTGCGCGGCGCCAGCTCCATCAGCGAAATTCTGGCCAAACATCGCGACACGCCCGCCTGCTACGACTGCCACCGTCGGATCGACCCGCCCGGGTTCGCCCTGGAATATTTCGATCCCATCGGCCGATGGAGGGAACGCTACCCCAACAAAAAACCAATCGCATTCGCATCGGATCTCCCTGCTGGCGACGCCTTCGCCAATACCACGGAACTCACCTCACACCTATTAAAGCGGAAAGACAAATTCGCCCACATGCTCATCGAACGATTGATGATGTTCGCCTGCGGCCGCCGGATGGAAGCCCTCGATCGTCCCGCCCTGGATGCGATCTTAGCCGCAACAACCGACGATAACTACCGATTTCGCGACCTAATCGAACAAATCGTCCTCAGCGCCCCCTTCCAAAACAACTAAGCGTTAGAGTCTCCACCGGTAGCCCCACCCAAAGCCGGATCATTCTCATACTCTTTTTCGTTCTCTTTCTCCGTTTCACCCAACTTTGCTTCCTCCGGTAAAACCGGCGAATGCCTCTCAGTATCTAACCGATGACCGTTCGTCATTGAACATTAGCCTCGATCGATTCCTCTGAGAACATGCAGGTTCACGCACCGATCTCCAAAGAGTGGCGAAAGCGCATGATTTTCATGGGCTTCATGATCTGGGGTTCCGCCCTTTGGTTCGCCTACGACGGATACATCGCGTGGCCCGCAGAAGAAGAACGCTACCAAACGCTGGTCACTCTCACCGCCGACATCGTGGCAGAGGGCGACAAGATCACCGAAAAGAACCCTGCGGTAGAACAGGCTTGGAAAACCTACGCCGCACAGAACGACCTGAAGCCCAAGGTGCCCAAACACCGCTCGGCCGGTGACCTCGCCGGTCAACGTGGCATCGCTGGATTTGGCATCGTTATCGGTGTCATTTTTACAGCCTGGTTCTTTCTCCAACATCGTAAGAGCATCCGGGCCGACGGTGAGATCATAACCGGCGACGGCGGTGAAAAAATCTCCTTCGAAAGCATCGTCGACATTGACCGGCGCAAGTGGGCCCAAAAGGGCATCGCCTACGCCGTCTATGAAAAGAACGGCAAGAAACGCCGACTCTGCCTCGACGACCACAAGTTCATCGGTGCCGAAGCCATTATCCTCGAAGCCGAGAAACGCATCAAAGCCCGCACTGAAGCCGCGAGCGACTCCGCGCCCGAAGGCGACCCCAGACGCTTAGCTCGAGTAACCAACCGACGTGCAAAAACGTCGGTTGAATGTGCTATCCCGAGCCTTTTCAGCCCGGCGCAGAGTGTATAGGGTATTTTTCTCCTACCCCACTATGCGCCATTTCCTGTTACTTGTTAGTTGCTACTTGCTACTTCCGATCAGCGGCATCGCTGCCGACCGGCCCAATATCCTAATCCTGTTCATCGATGACATGGGTTACGGTGATCCGAGTTCTTTCGGCAACGAGCTCGTCTCGACGCCCAACATCGATCGCCTCGCCACCGAGGGACGACGCTTCACCAACTTCTACGTCAACTCGCCCATCTGCTCCGCCTCGCGGGTCGCCCTCAGCACCGGCCAATACCAACAGCGGTGGCGGATCCAATCTCACCTCGCCAGTCGCAAACAGAATGAAGAGCGAAAAATGGTTCATTTTCTAGAACCTAGCGCTATACACACCGCTCAGCTTTTCCAAGACGCGGGCTATCAAACCGCCCACTTCGGTAAATGGCACATGGGCGGTGGGCGCGATGTCGACGACGCCCCCCACCCGTCAGCTTACGGGTTTGATGAAAGCCTTGTTTCCTTCGAGGGCCTGGATGATCGCCTCCTTTTCGGCACCACCGGACTCAACGGAGCCAGCGCAAAACTCGGTCAGGGTAACATAACTCAAGTCGAGAAGCGCGACATGACCCGGATCTACGCCGACCACGCCATCGACTTCCTCGATCGCGTTGGGGACGAACCGTTCTATCTCGAACTCTTTCCCAACGACGTTCACGATCAATTCCTTCCCACCGCTGAGGATGCGGCCAAATTTGCGCCGATCACCGACAATCCCGAAGAACAAAAATTCTTCGCCGTCCTCACCGAAATGGATCGGCAAATTGGCCGTGTGCTCGACCACCTCGAAGCCACTGAATTAGACGATAATACGATCGTTATCTTCACCAGTGATAATGGCGCCACCGACTGGCCCCGATACTACAAAGCGGGCATTGAGCCTCCCGGATCATCGGGTCCATTCTTCGGTCGCAAATGGAGTCTTTACGAAGGCGGCATTCGTATGCCCTTCATCATCCGTTGGCCCGACCATGTGCCTGCCCAAACCACCGACAATATCAGCGTCATCGCCGCCTTCGATATGCAGCCCAGTTTACTGAATCTGGCCGGTCTCCGTCCTCCCGCTGGAAAACTTTATGACGGTCGCGATCGCTCTGCCATTTTGTTAGGCGAACCTGCATTGCGCGACTCACCCATGTTTTGGGAGTTCGGCGCATTCGGCGGGATCCAACCGGGTAAAGCAGAGCATATCAGCCCGCACCTCGCCATGCGCCTCGGCAACTGGAAATTCCTGATCAATCCCGATGGATCCGGTGCTCGGCTGCACGATCTCTCAACCGATATTCGCGAACGCACCAATCTCACCGCCAGCCACCCCGCCCTCGTCGCTTCCCTGACCGAACGCACCCTAAAGTGGTGGTCCGAAATGAGCGCATACTACGCGCGTGATCTTTGATCGCGTGAAGTAACAAGCGACGTGCTGCTGCACGCAAAGTTTCAAGTATCAGGTAACAAGTATCAAGAATTCCAAACTAAGGACTGCCCGCCGGGGTCAGGTCGTTGATAAGTTATACGGAGTGTAACGCAGTAAACTTATGACAACCTGACCCCTGCCCCAAACCTGTCTCTTATACACATCTCCGAGCCCACGAGACCGAGGCTGATCTC
>CAJXQX010000008.1 GCA_913058185.1 uncultured Verrucomicrobiota bacterium | reverse complement strand
TACACGTAAGGAGTCGTCGGCAGCGTCAGATGTGTATAAGAGACAGCTCTACTACCGTGAAGGCGTCATGGCCACCACCAAGGTTTACGTCAAACGAGACACCGGGGAAAAACACATCTCCGTGGATGGTATCCAAATCGGTGGAACCAATGCCGAAGTCGATTACAAGCAGCAGTGGCTGGCGCATCTCCCCAAGTTGCTGATGAGCGAGTATCGTTCAGAACTTTCGATTGGTCTTGGTTCGGGTATATTAATCGGAGAAAGCGCCAAGCACTCCACCTTGGAAAGAACCGTTGGAGTGGAAATTGCCTCGAGCGTGGTGGAAGGCGCTGCGTTCTTCAAAGAGGAGAACCGTGGAATTCTCGAGTCACCTCGAGCTGAAGTTATCGTCAACGACGGGGTGAACTATCTTCTGACCACCGAGGAGACCTACGATATTATTTCGACGGACGGAAAAACCCTGCCCGGGTATGGCGTCAACGGGGTCTTCTTCTCGCGAGAATACTACACCCTGATGAGAGACCATCTCGCGCCCGGCGGGCTCGTGGTCCAGTGGATTCCCTACTCACTACCCGCCCAAAGTCTTCCAAATCGTTTTGAGGACGTTCACAGAAGTCTTTCCGAGGACGCTGTTGTGGTATGCGGAGGGCATTTTTTCCTAGTCGGATCGAACCATGAGGTCGTCTTCGATTTGGCCGCGATCGAGCGGAAATTGAGCGATTCGGAGGGAGCCTTTAGCGGACTTCGGAAGTTCGGGATCACGACGGCTGAATCCTTGTTGTCCCACGTGATCGCGGCCGAGGATGTCTTGCGGGAGCAGACCGCCGGAACCGAGGAAAATACTTGGGAAAAACCAGTGGTGGAATTCTACGATTTCCAAGATCACGCCGTGCCAGAAGTTGAGCGCAAGTTGAGTAACCTTGAGTTCTTCTTCTCGGTGCGAGGTTCGGGATCAGCGGGCGACCGGATAGAGGCTCTCCCGAGGAAAGTGGCTACTGCTTACGAAGCCGAAGGAGCCTACTTGCACGGTCGAAAACTTCTGATGGGCGGTGGGACAAAAACTCTCGCGAATACGCATTTCGAACACGCTGTGGCCATTGCCCCAGACAATCAGGATGTTCGTTACCACATTTTCGGTCATATAATACAAACTGCCCGCAACCTCATGGGTGCAAATCAGTATGCCGAAGCCGAACCCTACATCAGCCGGGTGGTGAAACTCCAACCAACCAGCACCGAGGCCCGTTCCCGTTACGGATCACTGCTGATGGCGCTAAATCAACCAGCCAAGGCGATGGGCGAATTCGAAGCACTGGTCGCGCTTGAACCCGAGAACATCTCTGTTCGTAACGAACTAGCATCGTTTTATTCGGCTAATAATCAGCCGGATCAGGCCATCGTTCATCTCCGGGCAATTCTGAAGATTGATTCTGGAAACCCTAGCGCTCTATTGAGTCTGGGGCGTCTCATGGCCGGTAAGAGATCTTTTGACGAGGCACTGGATCTTTTGAAGCGAGCTCACGCCGCCGCTCCGCAGCACCCCGAGTTTATCGATAGTTATGCCTGGTTGAGCTACCTCCTCGACGATCTAGAAACCGCGCGTTTGGTCGTTCGAAAAGGGGAGCTCTATTACGAGGGGAATCCCGATTTCGAAAAACGGCGGCAAACTATTCTGGAATCGAACAATCGGGCTGCCCCCTGATTCTGGAAGCCGAAAAAGGGCAGTTCCGTAACGGCGTTTAGCTAGGCGGAGGATTCCCGCGTTTGCCGAGCGAGTGCCTTGATTTCTATATCGATGTCTTGGCGGATCTTTTTGGCCATCCGATCAATGAAGAGGACGCCGTTGAGGTGATCGACTTCATGTTGGATACAACGTCCCAAGAGACCGTTGCACGTCATGGTGTGGGCCGTGCCGCTCACATCCTGAAAACTGACCCGAATCTGGTCGGGGCGGACGACATCACCGTTGATGCCAGGAAATGACAGGCATCCTTCTTCGTAAACGGTGTCTTCGCCAGCCGGGAACTCAACCGTCGGGTTAGCCATAGCCATCGGCATGATGAGATCGAGTGGGGTGGACATGCCGTCGAGTTGCCAATCGAACTCACGGGGAGCTTGCGAGAGGTCGATCACGCAAAATTTTATGGCGCGACCAACTTGCTGGGCAGCCAGACCGATACCCAGCGCCTCGTGCATGGTATCGACCATGTTGTCGGCGAGCTGGGCGAGATCGGAGTCGAAGTCAGTGACTGGGGCTCCCTTTTGGCGCAATACGGGATCGTTAAATTGAACTATGGGCAGAACCATGAGTCGGGAAAGGTGAGTTTGCGTCGGGCAGTCCGCAACCCGATAGTCTACTTCTCTATGAGTAGTGGAATTTCGCCCAAATTGAATGTCTGGCCTGCGCTTACGATGGCGGGACAACGTGGACCGATATGAAACCTCGTCGATCGGTTCTATGGGTAGTAGCCACCCAGTGGCGGGGACAGGCTTGGAGTGGCGGTGATGATCCGAATGTTCACACGCCTGGTCTGGTGGAATTGGCGGCTCGCGGGGTGAGTTATAGTCAAGCCACCACTCCGCATCCCTTCGGTCCATTTGCCCGGGCTGCCATGCTTACGGGTGTGCCGTCACCCGAGAACGGTGTGCGTGATTACTTCGATCCACTACCCCGTTCCGCACGCACGATTGCGCACGAGATGAAAGAGGCTGGTCACCGGACCGCGCATTTTGGGAAGTGGCATTTGAGTCGTCGTGACCCGAAAGCCCCGTTGGTTGGAGAAGTTCATGCGCGGCAGATTGTGCCCGAGGCTGATCGAGGGGGATTCGAGTTTTGGGAGGGGTTTGAGAGCGGCTTTCTACTCAATGATCCGTGGTTGCATGGCACGCGGCTGGCCGAGCCCGTGCAGATTACCGGATATCAAAGTGATGTGTTGGTGGATCGAACCGCGGCGTGGATTCACGAGCAGGATCAATCGTGGTTTGCGGTAATAGATCTTGAGGCCCCGCATCCTCCTTATAACGCAGCAACACCCGTAGGTATCGAAGAATTGGAAATGTCCTCTATTCTACTCCGGGAGAATGTGCCTGACTCGGCGACGGTCCGCGCCCGGCAGGATCTTGTCGGTTACTATCGACATATCGCCGCGACGGATCGTGCTATCGCGCGACTCGTGTCCGAGCTACCGGAAGATGTCGTGGTAATCGTAACCTCGGTGCATGGAGACATGCATGGTTCGCACGGTCGGTTCCGCAAAGGGTGGCCTTACGAAGAAAGTGTTCGGGTGCCATTTATCGTAGCTGGAGCGCCAGGCGCAGAAACAGGATCGATTAACCCGGCGTCCGTTTCCTTGCTTGATCTACCTGCAATGACTCGCAACTGGAGCGCGGGTCGCGCGTGGGTTTGTAACCGAGAACAAGCGCCGATTTCCATGCCTTCGGTGGTGAAACTACCGGATCAAGCAGATCGAATTTGGTCGGGCTGGCGCTCGGCGGATCGTAAAGTCATCCATTTGGCAGATGATTCCCCGTGGTTGGAATTTGACCTAGAGAAAGATCCGACGGAGCGGGAAAATCTCGCGGATTCTTCGGCTCAATCGTAGACGACGGGGCGGGTGGATTCGGGGTCGCCTGAATTATAAAGAAGGCGTTCGGCTCGATCGATGAGGTCTTGGTTATGGACTTTCTTGGGCATGGTGGCGCCTTGGATCCAATGGCCGTCGATGATGCTGGTCTTGGGTTTTTCTGGAATACCGCGTTCGTGGCGGAGTAGCTGACCGGCAATCATATCGATCGCGCTTGCCCCAATGGCTCGAGCATCTTGGAAAATGCCGGCGGTTTCGCCATTGGAGGAGTTCAGATCGAGGCCGGCGTAGGCGATGTCTTTGGGCACATTGTAGCCGGCCTGTTCCAACCACTCAGGAATTTGGCACTTGGTGCCGATGATGGCATCGGGTTTGGCTTTTTTGACCCAGCGGATGAAGTTTGCCTCATCTACTTCTTCCTCGGGGCGATGGAGTAATTTGGGATCAGCCAGGCCTTCTTCGAAGGTCTCAAGCAGATACCCGGCGGACCAAAGATCAGCTACCCGGTGATCAAGTTTCGCCGAGAGAGCCAAGCCGACGCGTCGACGATTACAGGCGTGTAGTCGAGCGACACAGACCCGCATGCCAGCCGCGTGGTTGTCGTTGGCGGAGTGTAGTCGCGGCGAAATCAACGTGTGCGCAACCGTAGCTGCCGCGAAGCGTTCCCACTGCATCGGAAGGTTGTCAGGTTCGCGCAAGGGGGCGACTAGGACACCGACGATGCCCCGGTTGTAGAGAATGTCACCCAGGCGATCGGGGTTGTTGTTGGCATCGCCCATCCAAAATGTCTCGAGCCGGTAACCCGCGTTTTCCGCCCGTTCTACTGCACCCGCGTGACAACGCACATCGAAATTGCTGGACTGCCAATCATCCCGGCGAGGGCCGGTGGTTATCCAAGCGAGCGTTACACGATCAACGGGAGGCTGGCCCGCGCGAATGGCGCTCATGGCCTCCGCTAGAAGTGGGTTGGGCTTCCAACCCAACTCTTTGGCGATTTTCTGAATACGTTCGCGAGTGGAGCTGGGTATTCTGGGGTGGTTACGCAGCGACATTGAGACAGCGGCACGTGATACGCCAGCTTGTTCTGCGATGCGGCCGAGGGACGGGGTGTTCGAATTGCGACGCATGGTGATATAGAGGGGTTAAAAGGTCACAGGGAAACCAGGTTTCAGAATTAATAGAAAGCGAGCTCTACTGTACGTTAAACAGTCGAACTGTAGACTGGAACTTGTGCTGAGGCGCCGGAGCGCGGTCACTTAAGCTTCAGCCGTGGGGACTTCTCTGCCGGGAACTGCCGCAAATTGACGGCGGATCACTTCCCGGAGCTCGTGGATTTTCACGGGTTTGGTGATGTAATCGTCCATCCCTGCCTCGAGGCAAAGCTCACGGTCGCCTTGCAGGGCGTTGGCGGTGAGAGCGATGATTTTGGGCTGTTCTTCGGCGGGGATTTTTTGGCGAATTTCCCGTGAAGAGGTGAAACCGTCCATTTCGGGCATCTGTAAGTCCATCAGAACCAGATCGTATTTTTTATTTTGAACCGCGTTGAATCCTTCGAGGCCGTTGTTGGCGATATCGGATTCGTAACCCAGTCGATCAAGGAATCGGGCGGCCACCTTTTGGTTTACCAGATTGTCCTTTACGAGGAGCACGGTGAGAGGGAACTCTTCGGCTAATTTTGCCGTAGCTACCGGTTTCACCGCGACATTCACCGGGGTGGCATCGAGGAGGGACTGCACCCGTCGAATGAGAGTGTTGGTTCTCACTGGTTTATTGATCGAAATAATCTTCGGCGGGTTCAGCCTGATATGAGCCCCTTCAGGGCCGGGTGAAAGTAGAACGAGGGTCGGAATTTTCTTCTCTTCGACTACTTTGAGGAGTTCTTCGCCACCGGGTTGGCTGATCACCTCTTGATCGAGTAGGACCAATCCATGCACGCGGCCCGATTGCAGCAGTTGAGCGGTTTCGTTTACCCTGCTCGCAGTGTTCGCTTTGGTTCGCCAATTTTGGAAGAACTCTTGCAGGTGTTGACGACCAATCGCGTTGTCTTCGACCACCAGCACAGGGGCCTCGGCGATCATTTTGGGCAATGAAGGAGCAGGGTCCGCGTTGAGTGCGTGGGCCGCAGATGTCGAAATATCGAAGATGAACTGAGTGCCTTCGCCTTCCATGCTTTCGGCATGAATCGATCCTCCCATGATTTCGGTGAGGCGATGACAGATCGCGAGTCCCAGTCCAGTTCCGCTGTATTTACGCGTGGTTGAGGAGTCGACCTGACTAAAGGCTTTGAAGAGTCGCGAGATGCGATCTTTCGGAATACCGATGCCAGAATCGGCGATGGTAAACTCGAGTTGGTAACTTTCGTCGGTTTTACCCGAGTGCGGACGTTGTTTCTTGCGAACGGTGATGGTGATGCTGCCCCTGAGGGTGAACTTGATGGCGTTGTTGACCAAGTTCACGAGAATCTGACGGAGGCGCGTTACATCGCCGATGATCCACGGAGGAACGTCTTCCGCGATGAGGTAGGCCAAATCGAGGTTCTTGGTCGAAGCCTGCATCGAGAATAGTTCCAAGGCTTCTTCGACACAGTTGGGCAAATCGAACGGAAGTTGCTCTAGGTGCATCTTGCCCGATTCGATCTTCGAAAAATCGAGAATATCGTTGATGATGGTGAGCAGCGCTTCGCCCGACGTGCGGATGGTATTGACGAAATCCCGTTGTTTCGGATCCAGCGCGGTATCCATCAACAGGCTGGTCATGCCAATCACGCCGTTCATCGGGGTGCGGATTTCGTGCGACATGGAAGCCAGGAACTCGGACTTCGAGCGAGAGGCATGGTCGGCCTCGGTCTTGGCCAGACGTAGGGCGTGCTCGGTGGCGACACGGGTCGTGATGTCGGCCAAGATCGCAATATAAGTTTCGATTTCGCCGTTCTCGCCGTAGATCGGTTGAATCTCCAAATGCAGGTGATACTTCCGGCCAGATTTGGAGTAATTGACGATGTCTGAAGTCACACCTTGGCCTCGAGCCATAGCCGCTTTGATGCGAACGACATCACGTTTACGCGATTCCGGGCCGAGGAGGAATGTGTCGGGTGTCTTGCCGTAGATTTCGTCCAGATCGAATTCCATCACGCGTGTGAAACTCTCATTCACCCAGTCAACTTTGCCATCAGGGGTGGAGATCATCACCAAATTGTCGGTCCGGGAAGCGACGAGAAAGCCCCAAAGTTGATTGTCGCGCTTCATCGGCACGTAGATCGCGTAGCCGGGCCCATAGAGTTCCAAATCGAGGGTGCCCGTAATGACGGGAGCGCTAGAGGTGGAAAGGGAGCGGTGCACGGCGGCGACGCGGGTGGGGTTGGAGCTGTGTTCGAAGCTCGCGAGGTGTTCGTTGCCTGCGGCCGGGTAGACTTCCCGGGTTTTTAGCTCGGGCAGCAGAGAAACCAGGGAGAGCGATTGGCCGGCTCGACCTCCACCATTGGTGCGCAAGAATGATTCCGCTTCGATTCCTCTGAGCACGGCCGTCTTTTCTTCATGGGACCATTCCCGCGCGAAATAGCCAAATTGGTTGGTCTGAGCCGTCATCAAATCTTCCACTTCTCGTGCTAGACTCACGGCACTTCGATTGGTGGCATCCCGTAATCGGACCAGTTCTTGGTCCCCCAGGCCCATGTAAAGGATGAGGGTCATGGTCGCGGAACCCACCACGACTGGAAGAGGCAACCAACTCGGTGCCCCCGCGCCGGTGAGGTTGTGTTCTCGCCAAGGTTGCGCGAGCAAAGCAATGCCCATCAAGGCGACCGCGATGGCGGCGAGCGGTGAAGTATCGTGCAAATAGCCCCAACGGTAGGCTAGAGTCAGATCGAGCGTGTAGCCCAGCAAATTGGCCGCACCCATCGAGAGGACGATCGAGGCAACGAGTGCCAAAACGAGCGTTTGCCGTTTGCCGACTCGAGGTCTCGCCAAACTCATGACGAGAAGACTCGAGAGCAGGAGGGCTACCGAAACGGGGGGAGACATGCGCCCGTCGTTCGCCCCAGCGGTGAGCGGGAAGTAATTGAACAACAGCTCGTCGAGCCCGAAGTCGCTGCCGGTGGCATCCTGCAACAACGTAACCGCGCCGATTGCCGTAGGGAAAATGGCCAAGAGCGCAAATCGCCGGAACCCTAACTCCACTCCGATCAAAACTGAGCCCTAAAGAAGCGCACCAATCACCGTATTGGCCCGAATAGGCTCGGATTCAGCCCCTAGAGAAATCAGATGTAAACTACTGGTCAAACAACCAAATAATGGCACCAGAGTCGCAAGCACCAACGAGGTAGCCAAGGCGAGACAAACTCGTTTTGGCCAGTCGATTGCGAATGGACTTTTCTTAGCGTTAATTAGGGTTAATACCTCATATGAAACAGAGTTTTAGTGGGAGGCAATCACCTTTGATATGGGACGAATTGTCTCAATTTTGACCTTCGGGAACCAACACCTCTGGATTCGGCTCGAGAATTGGGGCGGACGGTTGGCCGTTTGAAGAAGGTGATTCTGGCGTCGAAGGAGAGGGTTTAGGGCGATTATTTTCTCCAGTAAGATTTCGCAGTATATTGGTCGGTCCATAGACGAAGGTCCAATTGGGTTTGCTCAGAACTCCGCCTAATTTAACCCCCAATGCGGATGAAAATGGGGTAAATACCGCATCGAGCAGTCCCTCGCCACCATCAAATGGACGCACCCGGGCATTAAAATTAAGAGCCTTAGTATCGAGAGAATAAATCCCGTTAGCGTCGAGTGCGCCCCGTTCTCCCGAGATCTTTATATCGGGGAAAGTGACCTCGGGACCATTCAGCGTGAAGTCCGCGTTTGCGTGGCTGAGCTGGAGGGTAGAGAAATTTAAAACCGTTCGTTCTAACAGACCCGAGAGCACGCCGAGTAGATTAACGTTGGCCAGATAAGGGTGCGTGACCGCTGCACTCCCGGCGCCGATAAGAGCAAATGGATCATCGGCGGGACCTTCAGCAGAAAGAGCCATGGCGAGTTTCCCTGCGGCCAATTGAGTTTCGAATTTCGTGGAATCTGCCGCGGTTTCCCCCCGACGTGATGCCGTCCACTGGGCTACGTCTTGTATCGTGTGACCGAGCGATGCGTCCTCCAGATTGACATCAAACGCGAGGTGCTTGGTTTCGCCGGTTGCGCCCGTAAGCTCAACTTTCCCCTGTAGTTTACCCCCGGCAAACCCCGTGGTGAAGTCATTGACCTCAATCTTTTCGTTGCGGCGAGTTACTTGGAATTCGACGTCTTCTAGCGGAATTTTTTTAAACCGCCAATTGCCTTCTGATTTGCCGATCAATACAAAGTCTTCTTGCGCCGGTTGATCCCAGTCGCTGCGCGTGATTTCACCGTCCAGCCGCATCTCTATTGGATTGGTGAAATCGAACGGTTCGATGATGGCAGCTCCGTTGCGGCTCAAGAGTTTTGGCACCGGGGAGAGATCACTGCTACCAGCGGCGTGAATTTCCAACCGCGTCCAGCGTCGGCTGTCAGGCAGGCGCCATTGGCGAGCGAAGCTTCCCTGCACGGTGCCGGGTTCGCGTTCCGAGATAAAGTTTAGCACGTCAACCCAACCCGGTCGCACGAATAGCCGGGTGCGCATCCGCTGCATCGCGATGTCTTTCACCACCGCATCGTCGGCATCAGCAGAAATGAAAATGACCGTATCGAGCGGCTTTTTCCATCGCCCACTTACTTCCACGTTGGCGCGAGGTGGTGCGCTGGGGAATTCGAACATCGCAAATAGCTTCGGCCACCAGTCCCGAAACCAACCGCTGATGTCGTTGGGCAAAAGCTGGCCGTTGAGGAGAAAACGGAAATCAAGATCATCCGTATTCATATAATAACTACCAAAGGCCGCGCTTTCCCCGCGTCGAAGCAGAATTTGATCGGCGCGAAGATGATCGTTTTGCCAAGTTACGTGAGCCGCTGTCGCGTCCAGCGGCACCCACCGGGCGGTAACCGGACCGGTTGAGAAGTCCGCTTCGGCCGATAGCGGACGCCCGCCGGGACCGAGCATGAGTTCAGTTTGGAGGAAGGGCCTTTCGGGCCAACTTAAGATCGATGGCACATCGAATCCAATTTTGTCGGCCAAGATATCGAGGGTTCCGGCGCCGACTTCTCCCTCGAGTGACACGCGGCCCGCACCGACGGTTAGATCTAAGTCTGTCGCGAAACTCCAGACGCCTCCGCCGATTTGAGCCACGCCGGTTGATTGAATCACGGGAATTCCGGCGAGAGTGGATTGGACTGAGACTCCCTCTACTTTCACCCCGGCCACGATGATGTGATCGGCGATTAACGTCAGGTCTTGGGGGCTGAAGTTGAGGGATTCGGGCTCAAACGCGGCGGTGAGATTTGCCTGCAAATTTCCCGCACTCACGTGCGAGGGCCAATCGATCACGCGAGCCTCCAGTGACAGCTGTTCGATGCGATTTCCTCCGCCCGGAAAGAGGTCGGCAAAGGCGATCGCGTCCTGCACCCGAAGACGGGATTTTGGATCGGTGGTGATTTGAAGCTCCAATGTCTCAACGCTGGCTCGCACCGCGGTAGCGACTCCAAAACGGGGATGCGGAGTCAGGCTCAACTCTAACTTGGCCCCCGCCATCTGGGGTAATTTGGCGAGAGTTTCGCTGATGAGGCGGCATTTCTTGAGATAGTTTTTCGAGAAGGACTCGAGAAACTGGTCAAAAGGGGCGGCAGGTCCAGATGATCGGGCAGGAAGCAGGCAGTCTCCGAATGCGCTCACTGCGACAGGTCCCACCTGGGCGGTTAGATTTTCGAGCCGCAATAGGCGGGGGGAGTCCCCTTGGCGAATACGGGCATCGATACCAGCTACCATAGGCTCGGCCTGACCAGTGGGTGAGATTGCCGCGGGGATGAGGAGGTCGACCCCCGAAATCCGAATTTCGCTAGGATCGATTTCGCGAAACCACAATGCGACTGGATTGACCTGCATGGCGATCGACTTTGCGCGTAAGACGGTCGTATCTGAAGAGAGCAGGCTCACCTGCAGGTCGCGCACGAGTAGACACCCCGTGGGATCAAATGTGAATTGACCGAACTTGGCATGGAGGCCGGCCTGGCCCAAGCGACTCTCGATTTCTCGCAGCACGAATTGCGGAACATCCAATTCATGTTTGGTGAGGATGAAAACCTGAAGTCCAGCGAGCACGACTAACAAGATCCACGAAATCCACCGGATGAGCCCGAACATACAACGCCCAAAAAAGTGGGTGCTTTGCCAACAGGCGTTCAACCAGCGGGGAACAGGCATGATCGGTAGAGTTCGGGTCGGGAAGGCGGAAGGTTAAGGTGGAGAATTCAAGCGTCGGTCTCGGGCAAATCAGGCGGCGTTGTCAGTTCGATGGATCCGGGGTCCCGATTCCCATAAGTCAGGTTCCAAACCGCATCGATCAATTCGTGATTCGCTTCGAAAATGAGACTCAGACCAGGCGCTCCCACCAGTTGACGATCGCCGCCGTCTCGGTCGGCGAGGAATAGAGTAAACACTTCCTCCTGTTCGCCACCGTCACCACTGAGGGAGAGGTTCAAGTTCATCCGATAGCGCCAAGGCAATGTCTGACCGTTGACCCGCACGGTATCGCGGAATTCGTCGGCCACGATCCGTTGAGATTGTAGGGTGCGGAGGGAGGCGAGCAGCGCGGTAAGCGACGCTTGTTGAGCCGGGGGATGCGTGGCGATTACGCTCTCCCACGTTTCTTCTTCGACCAGCTGGTGGGCGAAGTCAGTCGCATTGGCGCTGAGATCTTGCAATTCGATGCCCGTGATCCGAGCGCCGGCCGGAAGTTCTCTCACTAAGCGTTCTCGGTAGTGCAGAGGGTCGAGTGGCGTGTTGCGCAAGAACACCTCGTCGATGCCGTAAACGAACGTTTCGAGGCCTGTTTTGGCGTAGGCATCGTCGCCAGTTTGATCCGTGCCGATGAGCAGGGTGATGCGGTCGGGGGCGGTGGTGGAGCCCAAGGCGGGCTGGAAAGAAAGGGTGATGGTGCGACGGGGACGCTTCAAGCCCCAGTCCTCCAACTCCGCATCGGTCGGCACATCTCGTTCAAATGATTCGGACCGCAGCAATCGAAGGGTGCGTAGTAATTCTTGTTCCACCACGTCGGCATCGGCGGGATCTGTCCGGAGAGTCCCGTCGGCCCCCCGGGCGACGACCTGCCACGAACTGATCACGCCGGTGGCTTTGCTGTCGTTGGTATCCAGTTTTTGGATCGTTATCTCTTGGCCAAGATCGTCGGCCAAGGTGATTGCATCGATCCGGCGATCCTCGAGATCCAGAATGGTTTTTTCGCGAAGCTCGCTTTGCGCGCTACGCAGATTGGTGGCAAGCCGTTGAGGCAATACGACGGTGAAGATGGCGTCGCGGCCCTCCATTTGGGCATAAAACTTCCGATCGACAGGCTCGGAGTTTGGGTCGTCGGGGTTGATCGCGGTCGGCGGATCGATTTCATTACCGAGTAAGAGGGACTCGCGCCGATTGTTACCTTCGAGGGTGATGCGCAGACTGGGCGTGTTGGTTCCCGAGGTGGTGAGGAGGTCGGGTTGTTCCGAGGGGGCTCCGAGAAAGTCTGATGTTCGGAGGGTGGCGATGTCACTGAGAGTGGATTCGGTGCGGCTCTTGGAAGCGCGAGTGACGACGGGGGACTCGAATTGCCATTGGTTGTTTTGGCGACGCAAGCGCACCCGCACGTTGGCCGGACCGTCATTTTGGAGATTCAAAGAACGGACTTCGAAAACGGGGATGGTGAAGCAGGCGTTGGTGCGAAGTTGTTCGAGGTCGAGGGAAAGACTGTTGGCGAGGGTGTCTGGCACGACGTGCACGCGGGTGCTATCGGGGGAAAGCACGTAAAGCCGTTGACCGATCTTGGTGGTATCGCCGATCGCCAGAGAAGTTTCGATGGCGTTTTCGCCGCTACCGGAGCGGAAACTCACGGTCAGCTTGGGGTTATCCAAACCGTAGTCGACGAGTGAGAGGTCGGTGGCACTGAGATTATCCACCGCGAAACTGGTGTAGTGCTCGAGGAATTGCAGCTCGTTGACAATGCGGCTTACGGCGTGGGGATTAGCGGGCCATTCGTAGGGGGAAGTGATGCGCCAACTGTCACCGTTCCGCTCCAATTGGACCGACTCGGCAAGACTGTCGCCGGAAATCTTTAAGGTCTGAATATTGGCCGCCTCAGGTCCGAGGACTCGGGACTTGGCTTCATCAATGAGTATTTCGGTCCGCCACTTTCTCTCCACGCCAAAGATGAAGAAGAACAGCACGACGTTGAGGAGCAGGAGGAAGAGCGTAATCTTAGTGCGCATGACGGAAGGGTTTGGTGCGGCGGTGGGACTAGGAGCGTCGGGTCCAATAAACGACGGTGCCAAACAAAGCAGCGAGTCCCGGAAGGATGACGAGCAGGCTAATGCGTAACTTTGCGAGGTCAGCTTTGCTCAGGTTGATTTGGTAGCGCTCGATAGGACGAGGTACGGTGTTGATCTGCACATCGCGATCGACGCACCACTCGATGGCGTTGAGTGCGAGGGTGAGGTTGCCGGGAGCGACGATACGAGCGTTGGCGGCGAAATCAGCATTGCCGAATAAGACGATGCGGCCACCGCGCACGCTGAAAGGAAGATCCTTCGGTGGCGTAACCCGTTCTGAGGCGACTGCGACACCCAGGCGACCGAGCGGTTCGAAACCGGCGAGCCCTTGCAAGTCGATCCCGGGGTTATAGCTCGCGCTGGTGGCACGGTAGTCGCGTTCGCCCCAAGCGGTTTCCGAGGTCGCGGCGAGCACATCGATGCGTAGCGCATTATCCAAGGGGCGTCCCGGGTCGGGACGCACCACCCGGGTGAGCCCAAGGTAGCCGGCCAATTGGTTATCGATGAGGGATTGCGTGATAGGATGGGGGGCGAAGGCGCTGATGCGCAACTCGGCGGCCTCGGTGACATGGGCTGGGTCGGGTTCGAGCACCACCACATCATCGGCGACGAGGCCCCAATCGTAGAGTAGATCGTCGAGCCCGTGATTAATGGCGGGTGGGAGCATAACCAAGATGCGTCCCGCGCTTTCGCTTAAGTAGCGCCGAAGCAACTCGACTTCGAAGGGGTCGAAGCGGCCTTGGGGGGCCGCTATAACTAAGAGATCGGCATCTTGCGGGACCTCCTTTTGCATCGTAAGATCGATCGATTCGACCTGTAGGTTTCGTTGGCGCAATTCGTCGGCAAACACGGAAAGTCCCCGAGCTGCATTGACGTCGGTCGGTCGCATTTCTCCGTGACCCGCGAGGAAATAGATCTTGGGTCGTTGTGGGTTTGAAACACTGAGAATGGCCGAGGTGACGACCTGTTCGCCCTTGAATGCGACTGCTACGCGTTTACGGGTTTCATAGAAGTCGGCCCATGGGATGACCGTGGTGCGGTCGTTACAGATCGCTACGACGATATTGGTGTCGTCGATCCCGAGTGCCTCGGCTCGGAGTTGGTTGCGATAAACGTCGAGGTTTTCGACGAGGATTTTGCCGGCAGTTTTTTTACCCTTGGTGGCGGTGGCGTATTCGTCCAGCAGGCCACGGATGTCGCGAAAGGCCTGATTGGCATCAGGGTCACTCGTATTGAGGTTGGTCGTGATGATCAGCTTCACCGGTTGCTCCAGCGATCGGAGGTAAGCCTGGGTCTCTTCCGAAAGCGTGTGGCGTCGGTGGTTCGTGAGGTCCCAGCGCCAGCCGTAGTTGAGCGCCAGATAATTGAGGCCACCAAAGAACGTCAGTAAAAGGAAGGCTTGCAGGACCAGATTAAGGGTCCTCGTCCAGCGAGCGAAAGCGAAGGAATGTCGAATAGCCATGATCAGCTGTGCAACAACTTGGCCTCTAAACCGAGGACGCTCAAAATTAGGGTAAGGCTCGCTCCGCTCACGTAGAACAGCAGTTGTCGCGTATCAACGATTCCGCGACTGAAATCATCGAGGTGCTGAAATACTTGGGCATATTCGACACTTGATTTAAGGGTAGCGAAAGACTCGAGGTTGAGGGTGGCCAGTCCGGCCAGAAGTTGGGTGCCAATGATGAGGCCGAAAAGCATGACGACGCCGAAGATTCCTGCGACGGCTTGGTTGCGGGAAAGTGAGCTCGCGAAGATCCCCAGCGCGACAAATAGCAGGCCCGATACAGCGATGAACAGATAGCCGCCGATGAGTGGCCCGAGATCGAGCAGGAAGGAGTCCTGGGTGAATCGATGTAGGATGTAGAACAATCCGGCGGTGGACGCCCACAAAGACAGATAGAGTAAGTAAGCCGCGCCGTATTTACCCAGCACCACTTCGCCGGTGGAAATGGGGGTGGTGAGTAGGGTCTCCAAGGTGCCGAGCCGGCGCTCTTCGGAGATGCTTTTCATGGTGAGAAGAGGCACGATGAAGATGACGGGCACCCAAAAGAGTTCGAAGAATGCCACGGCGGGTGAGTTCTGCTGCGGCGTGGAGGAAAATTCCGCCAAAATACCCGCGAAGATAAACCCCATGAAGGCGAGAAACGTTACGGCTGCAATGTAGGTGCTGGGGCTCACCAGCAACATGCGGACCTCGTGGCCGAGAATGGTCAGAAAATGGCGCATCGGGATTTACGATTTCGGATTTACGATTTCAGATTTGGCGCCAGCTCGATCCACGACATCCCAGCTCCGCTTGGTGGCGGCGAGGAACACGTCTTCGAGGGTAGGACTGGCGCGACTCAGACCACGTAGGCGGCACCGATCATCGGCGGCGAAGTGACGCAGAAGCGTTTCGCTGAAATCCGAATCTTCATCGGTGCTCAACTCGATGGTGCGGAACCCTTCCGCATCGGGCATCGTTTCGCTGGTGATCTCGAGCGAAGGGTCGATCGTGGCGATCAGGCCCGCGACATCGGCACTCTCGGCGACGATATCCACTTCGTAGCGCGCGCGGCCTAGGAGTTCGCGTTTGAGGGCGGCTGGTTCGCCCGCTGCGACGACCCGACCTTGGTTGATGATCAGCACGCGGTCGCAGGTCATCTCGATCTCAGGCAGAATATGGGAGGAAATGATCACAGTCATACGACCGCGCAAACGGGAGATAAGATCCCGGACGATGAGAATTTGGTGAGGATCGAGCCCGATGGTGGGCTCGTCCATGATGATCACGGGTGGTTCGGCCAGGATAGCCTCGGCGATTCCGATCCGTTGGCGGAATCCCTTGGAGAGTTTGCCGATGATGCGGTGACGCACGCGTTTGAGGTCGCACAACTCCAACAACTCATCGATCCGAGGGCCGAGCTGCTTGCGGGTCATCTCCTTGAGGCGGCCGCGGTAGTAGAGGTATTCCGAAACCCGCATATCCTCGGGCAGGGGATTGTTCTCCGGCATGTAACCGATGAGGCGTTTCACAGCGGCGGATTCGGTCGCGACGGAATGACCACAGATTTCGACTTGCCCGGATGTCGCCGGCAGAAAACCCGTGAGAATTCGCATGGTGGTGGACTTTCCGGCGCCATTGGGGCCGAGAAATCCGAGGATTTCACCCTGGGCGACGTTAAAACTGATGTTACTGACAGCCGTCACCCCGGCGTAGTTTTTTACCAGGTTGGAGACGGCAATGGCGGAGACGGGATCAGACATGGGTGGGCGCAACCTCAGTTATGCGGCGAAGCACCGGCGTAGCACAAGAACGGAGGCCGCCGATCCTGGGCAGTTTTTTCTCGGTAATGGGCTATGTTGGCCGACTCCTCGAGCGTCAGACTAGATTGAGAGCCTTTTGGGCTGCGGCTGCCCCGTCGGAAGTCGCGAGGATGGCAAAGGCACCACAGATTTCCGGTGGCTCGCCCTTAAGTTTCATTTCATCGACCGCAGATATGACCAGTGAATCTCGCTGAACATCGGGCAAACGAATCAGGCTCGATATCTTCTTTCTGAGATTCTCGTCTTCTCGCGCAGCGAGTAGCAAGGTGACCAATGCCTCGTTAGCGGCATCTCGGTTCCCTGGGCGAAAAAATCGCCGCATCCAGTCCGAGAGTTTCATCCCCTGAAAGTCGTGTTTTCTGGGGGGGAGTAACGAGAAGGAGGATTGAGGATAGCGCCTGATCCATGGTCTCCATACGTAAGCCACCGGTGGGTCTGACTTTATGCTCGACCTGAGCCCTTTAGCTCAAGGCGCGGCCTTTGAAAGTCAGTTCAGCGACGCCGGATTTGTCCAGTTCACCGAGTCCCATGGCAGTCATCTTCGTGTATTGATCGAAGGTGGCTTGGGCGAGAGGCGTGGGAATGCCTTGGGCTTCGGCGAGTTTCAAAGCGATGCCGGAATCTTTGGCGGCATGTTCGGCGGAGAAATAACACTCGTGATCGCGGGCCACCATATCTTCGCCATCGGTTTCGAGAACCCGGGAACGGGCACCGGTTTGGCCGAGGATTTTAAGCAACATCTCGAGATCAAGTCCGAGGGCTTTGCCGAGGCCTAATCCTTCGGCGAGGGCAGCGGTGTTGATATTCATGACCATGTTTACCAGCGCTTTGACCTCGGAGGCTTTGCCAGCTGGGCCGACGAAGTGGAGGGCTTCGCTGAGATCGTCGAGCAGCGGCTTGGTGCTTTCGAAAACAGTTTCGTCGCCGCCGACCATGAGGAAAAGTTCGCCGTTGCGGGCCTGGGGTATACTGGAGGCCATGCAGGCCTCCAAACTTGAGGCGCCAGCATCGGTCGCAGCAGCGCCGACGCGGCCGTGGATGGCCGGGGTCAGGGTGGCGCAGTTGATGAATACGCGACCTTCGGCACCCTTGAGCAGGTTGTCTTCGCCGAAGAAGATGGATTCCATCGCGGCGTCATTGGTCACAATAGTGAGAACGATTTCGGAGGCAGCGGTAACCGCGGCGAGATTAGCGCAGGCGGTGGCTTTCACTTCGGTGGCGAGGGAGGCGGCCACCTCGCTATTGAGGTCGTAAACAGCGGCTACATTGTAGCCTTTGTCACTGAGGCAACGTGCCATGTTGCCGCCCATGCGGCCGAGGCCAACGAGTCCGATTTTTTTGTCTTTCATAAATAGAGGGGAGAGGAAAGTGGAGAAGGGGAGTTTTTCTTAGACGCGCGATGTGCCGTCTGACAATTCTTGTGCGAATTATTTACGCGATATTTGACTGAAATTTCATTCCGCCTCGGAACTGAAAAAGTGATCCTCAAGGGCGAGGCATAGCGCGTGATAGATGGGGAGATGCAGCTCTTGAATTCGAAAGGTCTCCGTATCGGGTGCTCGAATACAGATATCGGCATGCGGGCTGCATTTTCCGGGAGTGGCGCCGGTGAGTAGCATGGTCTTCAGGCCCCGTAGGCGTGCCGCTTGGAGCGCGAGCAGGACGTTGCGAGCGTTGCCGGAGCACGAGATGCCGAGAACCACATCACCCGGCCGGCCCAGCGCCCAGACGAGCTGGGCAAATTCGAGATCGGGAGACGTGTCGTTGGCCACGGCGGTGCGGAGGGCCGGGAATCCCGTGAGAGGGATGGCGGGCAAACCGCCCTGGAGCTTTTGCAGGGCTGGATCCAGGGTGCCGTCGTCGGGGAGGTCGACGAGTCGGGGCCGCACAAACCCTTTGAGCAGCTCACCGGCGATGTGATCGGCATCGGCGGCACTCCCACCATTGCCCGCGAGGAGGAGTTGGCCACCGTCGGCGAAACTGGTTTTCAGGATTCGAAACGCTGCCTCAATGTCGGTCTGGCAAGGCAGGAGGCTAGGGTAGCGGGCAAAAAGTTGATCGAAGTGTGGTGACACGATCTTGCCAGTAAGTGCGGTCGAACCTGTGGCGCAATATTGATCAGGTCTTCTGCGGCGATTGACGGAAAGGGTGGTTTGCGGCACATCTATTCATATGGCAGAGCCGATTAAATGCACGATTGAGGAAGAGGCTTCCGGATTGAAACGATTTTTTGGGAATGACGGACCCGCCGCGTTGGCGCTGGTCGAACGTCAGCTCAACGCGATCCACATGCGGGCGCAGGTGGTCATCGGCTTTGCGGCGGTGGCGGTCACCACAACGGGATTTTCGGGTCGATTGATCGCCGGGACTAACGTGATCGCGCAGGTGAGCATCATTTCGGGTTTGGTTATTATCCTGGCCTCTTGTCTTTCCGTTTTCCTACGGGTGCTGAAAGTGGAGTGGGTGGTCAGCCGTTGCCTGAAAGTCGATCTGGAGCAGATGCTGGTGCAGGTATTGACCAGCCGAAATAACAAAACCCGTGCCTACCGCTTAGGAAGTGCAGGGGTGTTCGTCGGCCTGACGGTTTACGCCATCGCAATCGGGATCATGTTGCTTAATCCCGAGCCGCTATCCATCCCGGTCCGCTGAGTTTACTGATCGACCTTTACCAGACTTGGTCGCGCACGGCCATCAACTCGGGGTAACCTTCGTCGGTGTCGCCAACTTCGGCCTTGAGGGCGAGCAACTGATCTTTGAGTGACGCGATAGTCGCGGAGAAATTGGGGTCACGATACAGGTCGATGGTTTCGTCAGGGTCGCTGTGAAGGTCGAAGAACTGCCAGCCAGGCGTCGACTTCTCCTGCACGGCATCAGTGGCATCGAGCGGTAGACCGTAGTAGAAAATCAATTTGTAGTCCGCGGTGCGGATACCGTAGTGCGCCGGCACATAGTGGTGGGCGAGCTGCATCCAATAACGATAGTAGACCGCTTCGCGCCAATCGTCAGGGGTGTCACCGCCGTGGATCATGGTCTTAAAGCTATGCCCTTGCATGCTCTCGGGGGCCTTTCCTCCCGCGAGCTCGATGAGGGTGGGGGCAAAATCGACATTGGTGATCATCGCATCACTGGTGAGGCCTGCTTTGATGGCGGGCGGGTAACGCACGATGAATGGCATGCTGAGTGATTCCTCATACATCCAACGTTTATCGTAATAATCATGTTCTCCGGTGAGTTGGCCTTGGTCGGAGGTGTAAAGAATGATGGTATTGTCGAGTTCCCCGGTGGATTCGAGATGGTCGATGAGGCGCGCGATGTTGTTGTCCACTCCGCGCACACAGCGGAGATATTTTTTAAGGTAGCGTTGGTAGGCTGCGGTCTCGTAGGCCTCGGCCTCCATGTCTTGGTCAACTCGCATTTGCATGCCGATGTTGCGCTTCAAATTTCGTTTCCCGATGGAGGAGCCGAGTCCTTCGGTGCCAGGCGAACCGGTGACAGGCCCGGTGCGCAGCGTATGTGGTTCGGGGATGTAGGTGTTTTCGTAGAGAAAGTCGGTGCTCTCGGGGTTTTCCCAATTTCCATGCGGTGATTTGAAGTGGTGCATGAGGAAAAAGGGTTTGGAGGTATCGCGGTCGCTCAGCCAGTTGAGGGAAATATCGGTAATCGCGTCGTCGGCGTGCAGGGCGGCGTCAGCTTTACCGAGAACTTTTCCGATCATTTGGCGGCGATTGTCGGGCCATTTGCCGGCGTTTTGGTCGAAGAACTCCGGATTGAAATAGGTGCCTTGGCCGGGAAGCACGCAGTAGTAGTCGAAGCCGGTCGGTTCGACGTGAAGGTGCCACTTCCCGATCATGGCGGTTTGATAGCCGAGTTCCGACATCACGTGGGGCAGCACGACGCGCTCCGGCGCGATCGGGTCGGAGAGCGTGCGCACCCCATTGACGTGTGAATATTGGCCCGACAGCAGCGTGGCGCGGCTGGGCGTGCAGATGGAGTTCGAGCAAAACACGTTGTCGAAGCGGATGCCCTCACGAGCGAGCCGGTCGATGGTCGGGGTGGGGTTGAGCGGCGCCAGCCGCCCTCCGTAGGCGCCCACCGCTTGGCGAGCGTGATCGTCGGACATAATCCACAATATGTTGGGACGGTCGGCGACGGCGAGCGGGCTGAAACTTAATCCCAGCAGAAAAACAACCCGGGCAACTGAGGAAGAAATGGAATTACGAATAAAGCGAAAAGCGGGGCGGAGCATATTTGAAGCAGTCAAATTCTGAACTGTGAGGCAACGCTCCACCCGGTTGAACAGTTGAGCCGCCGTAAATTCAGTTCGAGATGCTTAACTGATTTAACAGTCTGTTCGTTGATTGCCGTCGGCCCTTGGGCTCCTTTGTCTGCCCCCGCCACCGCTCGGCGAGATTACCCTCATGTGCGCTTCAGCCCCCCAACGATGCCCCAATTTTCTTTTTGTAATCACTGATGACCATCAGGCGGATGCGCTTGGGGTGGCAGGACATCCCGTGGTTAAGACCCCAGTTCTCGACGGACTGGTTCAACGCGGGGTGCGTTTTAGTCAGATGACTCATGCTGGTAGTATGGTGTCAGCGATTTGTTCACCGGCCCGGGCGTGTTTGCTGACTGGTCGTGGAGTAGTCGGGTCAAACTGCGATCCCCGGCCGATGAGCGGAAAGGAAGCCATCGTAACGATAGCCCCCGAAGCATCGACCTTGCCCGAATTGCTGGGTGAGTCGGGCTACGATACCTTTTTTACCGGCAAGTGGCATAATGATCGGGAGTCATTTTTGCGGTCGTTTAAACAAGCTAACCGGATTTTTAACGGTGGAATGTGTGCACATGAAGCGGTGCCATTGGTCGATGACCGAGCTGCTTTTGAGCGCGGTGAAACGCCCGAAATTGAACCTGGGTTCTCGACGGAATTGTTTTGCGAGTCGATGGCTGATTACTTGCGGGATCGATCCTCGGATGCGCCGTTCTTTGCATGGTTGTCCCTGACGTCGCCGCACGACCCACGCACGCCCCCAGAGTCTTTTCTCGAACCGTATAAAGCGGCCGAAATACCGCTACCGGATGCGTTTTGCGCTGAGCCCAAGTTCGATAATGGCGAGCTTGATATCCGCGACGAGCGACTGGCATCGAAGCCCCTCCAAGAGAATACGCTTCGCGAGCATCTGGCGGGCTACTACGGTATGATTACGCATCAGGACGATCAGATTGGTCGCGTGCTCAAGGCTTTGGACGAATCCGGTGAAGCCGAAAACACGGTGGTTGTCTACATCGGCGACCACGGTCTTTCGCTCGGTAATCACGGGCTGCTGGGGAAGCAGAATCTTTACGAACACAGCACGAGGGTGCCGTTTATTATGGCTGGTCCGGGCGTGCCGGAGGGACGCGATTGTTCGGGACTGAATTACTCGTATGACGTCTTTGCCACGTTGCTCGACCTCGCAGGCGTAGATTCACCGGCAGCGATAGAGAGTCGCAGTTTGGTGCCGCAGTTTAAGGATACATCGTCGACGCGAGATGAAGTCGTTTCGGTCTACAAAGATTGCCAACGTATGCTCAAGACCGACCGCTGGAAACTGATCGAATATCGGGTGGATGGGGAGAGCCGCACTGAGTTGTTCGACTTGCAGACGGATCCCGCTGAATTGCACGACGTCGCTGCGGATACCGAAAACCAATCACGCCTCCAATCTCTCCGAGAGCGACTCGTTGCTTGGCAGCAAAGCAACGGTGATCGCTGGATGCCGCTTGATCTAACCCAACAACCTCAAGCCACCTAGTCATGGATACTCTACGTATTGGCACCCTGGATATCGTAATCGTCCTCGGGTATTTTGTTCTCACGGTGGCGTTTGGTCTGTGGATCGGACGGCGCAAGGTGAAGTCGGGTGAAGATCTATTTTTGGCGGACAGATCGGCATCTTGGCCGATGATAGGCGCATCGTTGTTTTCCGCCAATATTTCGAGTCAGCAATTTGTGGGGCAAGCCGGACTGGCTTACACGATCGGCATCGCGGCGGGCGCGTTTCAGATGGTGGGGGCGATGTGTTTCGTTTTTCTCGCCGTGTTTTTTGTCGAAGTCTATCTTGGGTTGAGACTACGCACGGCTCCGGAGTTTTTTGAGCGTCGTTATAACAGCAGTTCTCGGCTCTTTGTAGCCGCCATCAACATTGTCATGATCTTGGCCGCCAACATCGTGACGGCGCTTTATGCGGGTGCGACGGTGATCAATGATTTGTTGGGCTGGACCTCTGCTTTCCACTTCAATATTGCGGTAGTCGTGATCGCGATGGCGGCGGGTCTCTACACCATCCTTGGTGGCCTTCGCTCGATTCTCTGGGTCGATATGATGCAGGCGTCTTTGTTGGTGCTGGGAGGCGCATTGACGCTGGTCTTGTCTGTCCAAGCGGCGGGTGGGATAGGGGAAGTGTTGGCTTTGCCGGAGGGGGCGACAGAAAATCCGTGGTCAATCATCAAGCCTTGGACCCACGCGTTTGGTTGGCTGCCCCTCATCACGGGTGCCACGATTTTGGGCGTGCATGGTCATTGCACCGATCATGACTACGTCCAGCGGGCGTTATCTGCTAAAAGTCTATTTCACTCCAAAATGGGAGCCGTATTTGGCGGCTTCTTGAAGGTTCTCGCGCTTTTTATTATCGCTGCGCCAGGTGTGGTCGCCGCGAAACTGATTCCTGGTTTGGCGCATCCCGATCAAGCCTACACCCGCTTAATCACAGAATACGTTCCGACTGGATTTGTGGGCTTGGTGATGGCGGGCCTCTTAGCGGCGATCTTAGGCACCGTGGCCGCTGGTCTCTCCGCTTCCTCGGCGATGGTGGTCTTCGATTTTATCGGAAAGTGGCGACCCAAGATGACCGAAAAGCGCAAGGTGCGTATGGGTCGAATGGTGATGATCAGTATCCTGATCATCTGCACGTTACTCGCTCCCAGTATTAAGAGTTTTCAGGGCGTATTTGGTTATCTGGTTAGAATCTGGTCACTGCTCGCACCACCGGTATTTATCTGTGTGGTATTTGGGATTTTTTCGCAACGGGCGACCAGTCGCGGCGCGGTGGCGACGCTTACCACCGGTGCGGTGCTGGGGGTGGTTGCGTTCTGGATGCTAGGCCGTCTAGATATTTTGGATACGTTACCCGATTACTTCCGCAGTTCACTTAATATTGGCGTGGTAATCACGGTCGTTTGCGCTGTCGTGATGTGGTCCTTGCGCGCAGCTAATCCCGTGCCCCAGGCTGCCGCAATTCGCGCCACCAGTCAGCCGAATGAGGCGATCATGACGCCGGGAGAAAAGCGACTTTATCGTGTATCACTCACGTCACTACTCATTCTGATCGTAGCGGTCGTGTGGCTGTTTTCACCGTGGGGTGTAGCAGGAATCTGAGCGGTAGATTTTTTGATCTAATATAGGTGCTTAACCCTATACTGCTCGGTTTGATCTGCATATTTATTGCGGCTAATTTCTCAATTAAACGACGCGTTTTCTAAAAAAGGAGTTTGTTCGAATAGGGATTTAAACGGTTAAATGATTAACCCCTGAACGCGTCGTAATTTAAGGGTTCATCGCATCAACTTTTATTTTCGTTTACCAAGGCGAATTAATACCAAGCCCCTCCAAACATCTGAAATTATGAAAGCATTGTTTAGCCCGTCGGCTACGCGTGTCGCCACCAATGGCCACGCAAGATTTATACGCACGACCTTCACGGTCGTTTTAGCTTCTTTCGCTTCAACCCTGTTCGCTCAGGATGGAACGGACGATGATGTCATCGAACTGAGTCCTTTTTCCGTTGAAGAAGTAGAAGGTGGTTATGGTTCGACCGTTACCATTTCCGGCACAGGTATGCGGACTTCTCTGAAGAACGTGCCTATGTCGATCAACGTCATCACCTCTGAATTCCTCGACGATAGTCTGATCGGCGATTTCACCGAGGCATTGGATTACAATTCCTCCATCACCCAAACGACCCGGAATAATTTGGGTGCCAGCCGCCCATCTTCGTTTTCCATTCGCGGATTTCGTAATCGGAATCTTTTGGTCGATGGTGTAACCGGCGGACTGTATATCCCGCCTCAAATGATCGACAGAATCGAAGTCGTCAAAGGCCCCAATACCCTGTATGGGCAATCGGATCCTGGAGGATTGATTAATGTAATCACCAAAGCACCTAATCTAAAAGAAGGAGGAACTGTTTCATTCAGCGCTGGCACCAATGCACGCATAGGCGCAAAGATGGATTACACGGCTCGTTCGAAGAACAACAAATTGGGATTACGTTTCCTCGCAGATTACAAAGACCACGAGGGTTGGCGGTGGGTCGATGGCCAAGAAACAGTATTTCTTGGACTATCGGGAACCTACGATTTTACCGAGAATACTCAAGGTTCGTTCATGGTTGGGGACAACCAACAGAAAGGGTTTCCTTCGCAGCGGGCTACTTGGTCATTTGAAAGGACCCCCACTGACTTGAATGGAGATGGAGATACAGTAGACAACGTAGACGGAGTTAATGAAAGTAACACCCGTTACAATAACTCTTTTATTCCTAAAGAATATGTATCTTCCACTGCTGGGAACATATTTGATTCCGACAACAATTTCCTCACGGTTGGGCTTCGTCACTCGTTCAGCGATACCCACAATATCCAATACAAGGGCACTATCCATGATACGGACCAGACGGTAAGTTTCCGTGAATTTAACACCTTCAGTCCCAACTCCGCTGATCCTGGGAACAAAATTTCAGATTCAAATAACACGTGGCAAAACAGTAGAACTCGCGACGAAGTTCATACCCTTAATGACATCATTGGTTTCCAAACGGGAGACGTGAGGCACCAGCTTCTCCTTGGTTACCGCAAAGCTGAAACCGTTGCAGGTGGTCTGGGCAGTTACCGTCTGCGAGGCGGCAATGCAGGAGAAAGAGCAATCCTCGATGATATTAGCGCAAGAACTGGAAAAGTCTTCCGACATTTTCTATACCAAGACGATATTCTTAACGGGGTGGAGATCTGGAAAGATGATGTTCCTAGCCCGTCAGAGTTAAGGTCATTTGCGCCACGTAATAATCAGAATGACCGCACCTTTACGGACATCGATACATTCTATGTTACCGATAACATCTACTTCATGGAAGATCGCCTCAATATCCTCGCCGGTATTCGTCACATTGATTTCACCCAAAGATCTACCTTACTAGGAGGTATTCCCAACGCTTCCCTCAAAGGTAATGACACGAATTTCCAACTCGGTGGCGTGTATCGCATCAATGAGAAAGTGAACTTCTTTGCCAATGTAGCTGATGCTTTCGAGCCGCAAAGTGGGGCAAATCCAGATACGGGAGAACTGATCGGGCCACAAACCAGTGATGCCATCGAATTCGGACTCAAATTCACCGATCTATTCGATGGGAAACTCAGTGGGTCGATCGCGGCGTTTAATATTCAAAAAGATAACGTTGTTCGGCGGGACTTCAATCCTGTGACCTTTTTGTCAGACCAATCAGTGACCAGTGACGAAAGTGAGGGAATCGAGCTCGAGCTATTCTACAATCCGACGGAAAACTGGAACATTGTAGCAGCTTACAGCTGGATCGATGCAGTAGTTGTCGGTGATGTCGCAACTGGCCTTCGCTTAGAAGGTGCTACACCTCACCGTTTCACGCTTTTCACCAACTACACGGTTGATGATGGCCCATTGAAAGGACTCCGGATTGGCGGTGGCGTAGTCCATGCTGAAGGACCGATTCAACAGTTCGGTAATATCGCCAACCGCTTTGTAACCGAAGATGGTTATACCGAAGTCAATCTGTTTGCTCGCTACCCAACCATGATCGGTGAGCAACCCGTAACTTACGGGATCAACGTCGATAATGCGACGGACACGTTCTATGTCCGCTCCAGAGCGGCGACCAACGAAGCGAGAACGTTTCTTTTCTCAGTCTCTTTAGATTTGTAGTTCTATCGTAGCTTGTAGTTCAAGCGAACCCCCTTCGGTTAATGCCGGAGGGGGTTTGTTCTTTTAGTCTGTTCACTCTCTCCTTCGGATAGAATTTTTTACCTAAATTGAGAAGTAGCTTTAGCAGCGATCGTATAAAAATCTCCCGAACGCCAGCTTCAAGCAGCAGGCTGGGAAGGTCGCTTGCGCGGCCCGCCGTTTTTTGGTTTAAGACCTCCGCAGATACCTCAACTCCAATTCATGTTTTAAGATGATTTTTTCTCGCGTTACTCGCTTCATTTTTTCCGCCAGTCTGACCCTTTCGGTCGCCTCAATGCCATTGTCGACTGCCGCGGTGGAAGAGTCGGAACTTTATGTAAATCCAGAACGTCTTGAAGAGTGGAATGACTGGCGTTTTGGTCTCTTTATCCACTGGGGCCCATGGGCGCAGCGGGAAGTCGGCTACATTTGGAAGATGGTCAACGAAGAGTCGAAGGAGGAGGGCAGTAAGAGTTTCGACCTGTGGGAGACGTTTAATCCCACCGAATTTAATCCGACCAAATGGGCCAAGGCCGCGAAGGCCGCGGGCATGAAGTATGTCGTGTTCGTGGTGAAGCACCACGACGGGGTGAATAACTACGATACGCAGCTTTCGGATTTTAAAACGACTAATCCGATTGTGCCTTATCACACCAATGCCAATGCGGATTTGACCAAAGCGATCGTTGAAGCGTTTCGGGCGGAAGGGCTGGCGGTTGGCCTCTATTATTCGCACATCGATTGGCATCATCCGGACGGGAAGTATTTTGCGCGTGATCATTGGGAGTATGACGAGAGCCGGATCGATTCCGACCCGGAGTCGTGGCATCGGTTTGCGGAGTTTCAAAAGAACCAAGTGCGGGAGCTGCTGACGAACTACGGCAAGATTGATATTCTGTGGTATGACATTCATTGGCCAACCGGGGGCACCGGAGACAAAGTCTTCGAACATCCGGTGGTACGAAAAGATGTTCTCGAGTTAATCGAGATGATGAAATCGTTGCAGCCGGACCTCATTTTTAACGACCGTGGCACCGATAAATTTGGTGGTTTCTACACGCCGGAACAGCAGGTGCCCGCCACGGGGCTTCCCGGCTTTTGGGAGTCGAATATCACCATCACCAACGAACGCGGGTTTTGGTATAAAGGTGATCACGTCACGGCCAAATCACCGGAAGTGCTCACCCGCATGCTCATCGAGATCGCGGCTAAAGGCGGCAACTTCTTGATGAATGTCGGACCGCGTCCGGATGGCGAGTTGTCCCAAACCGAATATGATGCCTTATCCGGCATCGGCACTTGGATGGAGGCCAACGGTGAGAGCATCTATGGCACCGACCGGTCTCTCTTTGTGGATCTACCCTGGGGTTGGTCGACCACGGCTAAGGGTAAACTTTATCTGCACGTCTTCGATTGGCCGACGGATGGTAAACTGATCGTGCCGGGACTTCAGTCCGGGGTGAAGAAAGCTTACCTCCTCGAGGATACTAAAATGAAGTCGCTCGCCGTTCGCGGCTTCGATGACGGAAAGTCGATCACGGTCGGCAAGCACGCACCGAATGCCGTCTCGTCGGTCGTCGTATTGGAGCTGTCGGAGGCACCGAAAGTGCATAATACCTTCCGCCAGACACGGGGGGAGAGTATGAAATTCTCTACCGCCATTGCCCAGGTGGAGGGCGAGAACGCCAGCTACAATTACGGCACGGCGACCCGCAAAGGGAATTTTGTACAGGATATTAAAACTTCCAGTGATCGCATCGGCTGGAATTTTCTCCTGCGCACTCCCGGTAAATATCGGGTGTTGATTGAATACTCTGCACAGAATCTACAGGCTGGCAGTGAGTTTGCCCTGAAGATCGGTGATCTCGCGACGTTTAACGGTGTCGTCCGCGGCACGGCTGATTGGAATGGTGATTTGCTGGAGGTGCAGCGTCAGACCTTCGATGCCCATGAGCGGCACAACAATCTTTGGACCTTCCAAGAACACGAATTGGGCACCCTCGATATCGCCGAGCCGGGGGCTCATTCCATCGAAATTGCGCCGCTTACCATCGCGAAGGATTACCTCGCGTTTGTGAAATCCGTGACGCTCGAACTGGTGGAGTAGTTCAAGGCTGACTCAGCCCCCGAAGTTCGTTTCGCTCCGCTTATGACTAATTTTTCAAGACTCTTAGCGAGCGGACTGGTGGGAGTAATTTTAGCAACCTCGGCTCAGGCGGACACGGCGCAAGCTGCTTGGGCTGAGCTTACGGGTAAGTTGGGGGAACGGGAGGTCTTTGGCTACGTTGAGAATCAGTCCGATTTGCCCAACGTTCTTATTTACGGAGATTCCATTTCTATCGGATATACCCAGGGAGTGCGGGAGACCCTCGTGGATCGCGCCAATGTCTACCGTATTCATCTCAATGGCGGATTTTCGGCCTCGTTCATCGCGAAGTTTGATCGGCTAGAGTCGACCATGCGCGCGGTTGATCTCGAGGATCGTTGGGACTTCGAATGGGACGTGATTCACATCAACGTCGGTCTGCACGATCTGAAGTATGTCAATGATCGCGAGAAATTGGATATGGAGAACGGTCAGTTGGTGGCGACGGTGCAGGAGTATATGGCCAACCTACGCGGCATTATCGCTCACCTCCGTGAGACCGCGCCCAAAGCAAAACTCATCTTTGCCCTCACCACCAAAGTGCCCCCCGGATCGAATGGACGATTCGAGGAAAGTGAATTGAGCTACAATGCGGCCGCACGGGCGGTTTTGGCTGATCATCCTGCGATCGCGATCACCGATCTACGCACGGTTTCGCTGCCGTATGAGCAACCCGGCAACGTTCACTTCAAACCCGCAGGAATCGCCGCTCAAGCCAACCACGTCGCGAAAGTGATCGCGTCGCATTTGCCACCGAAAAGGTAGGGACGGCTTGTCCGCCAAAACCCTGGCGACGACGGGACCGGCGGGGCCGTCCGGAGTAAATGGGTGAAGGCGGTTTTGTTGTAGCCGGAGTCGCTGACCCCGGGATCCTGCGCAGTCTGCTGAGAGGCACGAGCGGACGGCTCGGCGATCTCGCCGTTGGCGGACAGGGCGGTCCCTACCTTCTTAGGCTGCGATCTAGACGGTTCGGAACCGTGACGACTCAAGGATCAAAACGATCAGTGCGAAACGGGTAGGCGGGGAGGCCGACCACGTTGATCAGATTCACCTTAGGTTTCCCGGCAAAAGCATAGCGCACGTAGCGCGGCGTAGTGAGTCCGGGCGCCGTGAGTTCCACCGTTTCGTTCACAATGCGGGCGTCAGCCCGGTGCCATTGTTTGGATTCGTCGGCCAACCAGAAAGCGGTCGGGGTAAGTCCATCGGCGGTTTGGAGTCCTCGCGCGTGCTCGAAGTGGATCACGAGTTTGTTGTCGCGGATTTTTACCTTCGATAGGGTCGGGCCTTGGGCGACGACGTTGCGATTGTGGGTGTCACGCGTGGCTAGCAGTGCCAGTCGTCGGCCGATGGGCAATTTGGGCTTTCTTGGTCGTGTCCGCCTCGAATTCGCCTACGATGGTTGCGAGGTGAGGAAGCTGCTCGGTCATGTCTTGCGGCATCCAAGCTTCGATGGAAGAGCTCCCCCAGGCGGAAAGAATGATCCCCACCGGCACATCGCTGTCCTGACGCAGATAGTGAGCGAATGAAAACGCTACGGCGCTATTGGGTGGGGCTACGGCCCATTGTCCTTCGCATTCGTCCTGCTCCGTAAAGGCCACGGTTCGACGAACGGTAAAAGAACGAATTCCGGAGGAGGCTTCGAACAGAGTCTTTAGCTCCGGAGTGACCGTGGCCGCCATCTGCATGTTTGATTGTCCCGAACAGATCCAGACTTCCCCTACGACGACATCATTCAGCTCCACCAAGGTATCGTCGTTCGTCGAGCGAATTCCCAATGTGGTGGGTTGGGATGATCCCTTGAGCGGATCGAGGGCAATCTGCCACTTACCATCCTGATCTGCCACCGTCGACTTCGACTGTTGGTCGAACGTGACGGTGACCTCTTCACCGGGCTCGGCCCAACCCCAGACGGGCACGGGCATGTCGCGTTGCAATACCATATGATCCGTAAAAACAGAGGCAGGACGCACCGCGGCCAAGCGCAGTGGTGCCATTGTTGCACTCATCATCATCACAAGGAGGGCGAGAAAACGTGCCTCCAAGACGAGGGGAGCCCGATCAATCAATTTCATGGATCTGAACGTTTGATGATTTCCAGCGAGGCTAACCTCACAGGTCTGAGAGTGTTTAATTATGGGTGATTAATTGTTGGTGAAAGGGTGCTCTTTCAGTAGCTCCGCCGGGTTATACATCCCGGGATGATCTGCGATCGAATCACGAACCTTCTTGATTTGATTGGGTTTGATGGGGCTCGCTTTGTTACCGAACGCGTTACGCACGTAAGTGAGCACGGCGGCCAATTCATCGTCCTTGAGCAGGCCTCCAAATGGGGTCATCGGCACGACGCCGGGGTAGTCTTTCCCTAGAACCTCAATTGGCCCAAACAAGCCATTGAGCGTCAACTTGATGAGACGATCAGGATCGCCCAGAGCCCATTTGGTTCCGGCGAGAGGAGGGAAACCAACATCGGGTAATCCCTTGCCGTCAGGTTGATGACACGTAGCGCAGTGACCTTCGCGCTCATAGATCTCAGCCCCCTGCAGGAATCGTTTAGCATCTCCACCCGCGAGGTGGGCCGGAGCCTGAAGTTCGTCTTTATTAGCTTTAGGCAGAAATTCACCGGCGAGGGCAGCTTTGGCATGTTCAAAACTGATGAACATGTGCTCATCAATGCCCACTGTCTCTGCGGCTGCGAGGATCGCTTCGCCGGTTTTTTGATCGAGTTGGCTCCCCGCTGTGATGGCTTCGAGTCGCACGCGACCGTGGGGATCTTTGGCTGCTTGCATCAGTAGTTTTGATTGGTCTCGAAGTTGGTGGCCGTTGAAGCGAATGACTCGGACGACGGCGGCGCGAATGCGATGGTCGTCGGATTGGAAAAGTTCATGCACGAGTGAGGGAGCGATTTGGTCGGCTCCCCACGTCACCCAAAGGGCTTCGAGTTTCAGACGATCATCGGACTGTTGCGCAGCCCATGCCGTTGCGGCCTGCACGACCTCATTGGCGTCGCGACCGCGAAGTTCACGCCGTGAGCGGTAGCGAGCCCGGTATTCGGGTAGTTTCAAGTTTTCGAGCAACACGGAGATCGAGGCTCCCGCAACTTGGGGCGGCGTCACGAGGGGGCGGGACGGGTAGGTGATGCGGTAGATTCGACCATGCACGTGATCTCTATTTGGGTCGCGGGCGGAGTGTTGCATGTGGCCGATCAAGGCGTTGTGCCAATCGACAACATAAAGCGAACCATCGGGCGCGAATTCCAGGTCAACCGGCCGAAAGTTAAGATCATCGGAGACGAATAGATCGTGGCGGTATTCGGTGGTGAACCCCGTGCCGTCTTCGACCACCTGGTGCTGTTTAGCTCCGAGGAATCCGATGGCATTGTTGAACAAAATATCTCCTTGCACCTCGTCGGGGAAATGTCGGCTGGAGACAAATTCGAGGCCGGAAGTGGGACGCACTTTGTTGGACGTAATGAGATCGGGCGCTTCGATGTTCACGCCGTAGACGGGTTTAACCGATCCGGGCATCATCCACGACAACTTGGTGCCGGAGGTGTGGAGGAAAAAATCCTGCCCGAAGTCGTTAAAGGAGATGCCCCAAGGGTTGGGGATTTTGACCTGAGCATAATTGATGAGTTTTTTGCGCTGCGGGGTGTAGCGGTAGAATACGCCGTTGTTGCCGCGCACGGGACCGTAGGCGGTCTCGACGTTGGTGTGACTGAACAGTCCTTCGCCCATCATGATCGCGCCAGAGGGGTCGGCGGAGAAAGCGGAGATGGCGTGATGGGTGTCATGATCGTCGAATCCACTGAGGACGATCTCCTTGGTGTCGGCCTTGTCATCGCCATCGGTGTCGCGGAGCAAGATCAAGCTGCCACTTTGCGAAACGTAGACGCCGTCGTGGGTGATTTCGAAACCGATCGGGATATGAAGGTTCTCGGCCCAGGTGATTTGTTTGTCGGCCTGCCCATCATTGTCGGTGTCCTCGAAAATGAGGAGCTTGTCGTTGGGCAGAGGGTCACCGATTTGGTAGTGAGGGTAGCTCGGCATGGTCGAAACCCAGAGGCGCCCCTGATTGTCGAACGCCATTTGGTTGGGGTTCGCCAGATCTGGGAATAGACTTTCGTCGGCGAAGAGCTCGATTTTGTAGCCGGGTGCGGTCTTAATCTTAGTCTCGACGATCGCGCCGGGACGGTAGTCAACCGTGCCATTTTTCACACTGGGTTGGTAGTTGGTTTCTACCGGAGGCAGTTCGGAGGATTGGGCGTCTTCGGCGGCGAGGTCAAAGGGAGCTCCATCGAGTTTTGCCCAAATTTGGCGATCCCGGATGGCGGCCATCTCCCGGGCTTTCTTGAGTTCGAACGGATAGTTGTCGGGACCGAAGGGATTGTAGCGACGTCCGTAGGCGTGAACCCCGTTGGGGATTTTGAACACATTGAGCCAAGCCCAGTTCTTTTGCATCACGGCGTCATGCACAACAGCGCGTGAGGAGTTGACGGGCTTGGATCGGGGGAAGAGGGCGGAGGCCAGATGGGGGGCGAGTTTCTGGTAAGCGGCTTCGGTGAGAATGGCCCCGTCGGCGGTGTATTCGTTGCCGTCCCGATACCACTTCTTGGTCGCGGCAAAGATGTCGACGAAGAGCACGCCGTTTTGTTTCGCGACCTGTCGCATCGCTTTCGTGTAGAGCGATATATTGGCATTCTCTGTTTTCCCGTTGGGGGTGTGGTATTTAGCGGAGAGATCTTGAAAAGCGGCCGGAGAGATGAGGGCGAGCTGAGGCACATTCTCACCGTTGTATTTCTGGCTGAGGGTATGTTGGACAAATGCCTCCAGCTCTTTTTTGAAGCGGTCCACGCCATCCGGGCCTTCGAAGGACGAGTTGAGACCGAAGAACGCGATGATGGTGTCGGCGCCGAATCGGGTCAGCCATTGGTCGGGGGTCTCGAAATGACCATTGGGGCGTGAGTTGACTTGAAATGCGGGGGGCAGCAATTCCTTGCCACCGGGGAAGGCGTATTGCTCCTCTTTCATTCGAGCGGAATGCGGGCGAAAGGCTGGGGTGTTCCCTTCGTCGCTGAAATTCCGAATAGTAAGTTCTTCGGCCGCAAAACGTAGGAAGATTTCTGTCTCGAAGTGCCCGAAGTGGTTCATCCGCGAACCGAGTCCAGATCCGATCAACGCAATGTGATCATCGGAATTCACAGATAGGCGTTTGGGTGCCTTCGTGCGCTCAAATGGCACCGACTCGGGATTGATCGGTGTGATCACCCCCGGTGGTAATTCAGGCGCATCGGTCTGACCGAAAGCAGCAACGCTCAGGAAAGCCAAGCAGGTGGAAAAAACAAACTTCATATCTGGGATGTGGGTAGAGCTAGGGTAGGGTGACGCCTAATGCTAAAGGACTTCGTGATGAAGAGATAGCATGGTCACGGCAATATTTGGTTTCTAAGCGGCGGAGTGGGGGGCATGGGAGAGGTGAATTAGGCTGCCCCAGTCAGATTACTTCCGGTCGAGTGTTTTGTTTATGCAGAGTTAATAGTTTAATCCGAACTGATTTTGCCGCTAGGTTCAGGTCGTGGTGTGTTCAATAATTCAGATTACCTGATTTTGCCCCTACTCACCCCAATGATGCTCCGATCGACCTAGGCGACAAAGTAGATCTCCGCGCCGTTTACCCGCATCTTCTCTGAATTTTCATGAATCCCATTCCGATGAAATTGACCCTCCGACTCCTCGTAGTTTTCTCGGCTGTTGCGCTCCTGAGCGTGCCGGCAACCGCCAAACGCACGGACGACCGTCCCAATATCCTGTTCATTTTGCTCGATGATCTCGGCAAGGAATGGGTGAGCACTTACGGCGCGACGGACATTGAAACTCCCGTGGTTGACTCGCTCGCCGCCGGGGGCGTGAAGTTCAATAACTTCTACGTTATGCCGCAGTGCACTCCTACACGATTGACCCTTATCACGGGTCAGAAACCGTTTCGCCATGGGTGGGTGAATCACTGGGACGTGCCACGCTGGGGTGGAGGTGCACACTATGACTACGTGCTCAATCCATCGTTGGTCAAAGGGATCAACGATGCCGGTTACGCCACCGCCGTCGCCGGTAAATGGCAGGTCAACGACTTCCGGGTGCAGCCCGAAGCGATGGTCGAAATGGGGTTCGATGACTATTGCATGTGGACCGGTGGGGAAGGCGACAACCCGCCCAGCGACGAACGCTACTGGGACCCCTACATTCACACCAAAGACGGTAGCCGCACTTACCCAGGTGAGTTTGGCGACAAAGTGTTCACCGATTTTTTGATCGATTTTATGGGCAAGCATAAGGATGAGCCCATGTTGATGTATTTCGCCATGTGTCTGCCGCATTGGCCGTGGGTTTCCACCCCATCGGAACCCCATGTCACTGATCAGTTGGACCAGCACAAGGCCATGGTCCGCTACGCCGATGAGTTGACCGGCCAGCTCGTGCAAGCACTGGATGATCTTGGGATACGAGATGACACGATCATCGTTTGGACCACCGACAACGGCACTTCCGAAGAGATCACCGGCACCCGCAACGGTCGTCGCGTTCCGGGCGGAAAAACCAAAACCCTCGAATCCGGCATCAATTCTCCTTTTATCGTCAACGCCCCCGGTCGGGTTCCGGCCGGCATCGAGAGTAATGCGCTCTTCAGCATCGCTGACCTGATGCCCACGTTCGCGGATATGGCGGGAGCCAAACTGCCCGAGCAATTCGTTCTCGATGGCATTTCGGTGGCCGACGCGATGTTGGGTGAATCCGCGCGATCACCTCACGATTGGATCATGGCCATGGGGGGTCGCAATGAAGCCAAGCTGACCGATTCCGGCGTAGAAAACGCTTACGTCTATCGCGACCGCGTTTTGCGCACCGAGCGCTTCAAACTTTACGTCGATACGAACCGCACGCCCGAGAAGCTCTTCGATCTCGAGAATGATCCTTGGGAGGAAAACAACATCATCGGTAGCAAGGACGCCGATGCGGCGGCCGCTCAAGCATTCCTCTCTCGCCAACTTTCCCGCTATCCCGGCCGCGACAGTGATCCCATATACCGTCCGCTGCCCGAGCGCCCGTGGGACGTCCCCATCACCGCTCAGTCCGAAGTCTGGAAGCAGTAGGATAAGTCGGGCGTGAAGCCCGACCCACGTCAGACTGGCTGAACGATGGCGAATGTGGGTCGGGCTTTACGCCCGACTCCCGTGACGTCCCCATCCGAAGTCTGGGAAAAGTAGACTGGCGCGAGGAGGAGGTGTTGCTAGGGTTCTCCGAAGTTACCCCTCCCCATGAATTCTCCTCCCAGTAGTTTTCGCGTTCGACCTCGTTTCGAAGAGGTCGTGCCTCACTCACTAGACGTGCTGTGAGATCGGTTGGTTGCCGAGTCTTCCACCTCGGCAGAATGTGAAGTGCGATCGACCATGGGCATGGTCGTGATTCATGTCGCCGAATCCAAACGAGATCGGTGGTCGCCCCGTCTGCAACTCAGTCTGGAAACGGTCGAAGATGGCGGCACTCACGTCCTTGGCGTGTATGGCCCGGAGCACGAAGTGTGGGCCTTGTTTATTTACGGTTACATCATGACCGGACTCTTGGGCATCTTCTCCGGCATCTACGGATTCGCCCAAGTCTTCATCGGTCAATTTCCGTGGGCGCTATGGATCTGCGGCTCCATGGCGGTGTTGGCGGGACTCCTATACTTACTCGCCCAACTCGGCCAGAAACTCGGTGCGTGGCAGACCTTCGAGCTGCATCAACTCTACCAAACGGCGATTGAAGCAGAGTGAGTGTTGGAACGGCGGTCTCGGCGAGACTCGCCCTACTTCTCTTCAGCGGATGCGCCCTGTTTAGGCAGGTAGGGCGTGCTCGCCGAGCGCGCCGGCAGTGGAGTGGTCCGTCCCTCTGTTCGATCCGTTGTAGTTGGGGAGGGACCGGCTCCGTCCGGTCCGCGGAGGGAGGATGGCACAGAGGTCGTCCCTCCCGGGCACCTTAAAGCTCTTTGATCTTGAGATCGCGGAACCAGACGCGGTGGCCGTGATCTTGCAGGCCGATGTGGCCTTTATCGAGGGTCGCGAAGTCTTCCCATTTGGCGAACTTGGCGGCTGCAACCTGTGCCTTCCACTTCGGGCTGTGTATCTCGTAGGAGGCGGTCATCACGCCATTGAGCCAATACTCCACGTTGTTACCAAGAAGCATGATGCGGCTTTCGTTCCACTCGCCGATCGCTTTGGTTTCGTCACTAACCGCTGGCTCGATGCCGTAGTGTGAAGCGGTGTGCTCTGCCGGTCCGACGGGCAGTCCTTTGCCGGAGCGAAATCCTTTGTTGTCCAACACCTGATACTCGGGCCCCGTGAGGTAAGGTTGCTTGGGGCCTTCGCCGACGTTGAACATCACGCCGGAATTGGTGCCGGCTTCGACCTTCCATTCGAAGCGCAGGTCAAAGTCGTCGTAGACCGCTTCAGTGATGATGTTCGCGTGTGGGCTGCCCTTGGTTTGGCCGGTGAGATGCAGCACGCCCCCTTCCTGTGCAACCCAGATGCCGTCCATCGGCCCACCGTTGTAACCGCGCCAACCGGTAAGGTCCGTGCCGTTGAATAGGGAAACAAAATCCGCTTCTGCGTTGGTTTCGTTGGGGGTGGTTTTCGCGCAACCGGCTAGTAGGGTGGCAGCGAGAAGAAGGCAGAGGGATGATCGGATCATAAAAGTAAAAGAATGATGGATTGTAGGGGCGACGAAGGGATACTCCGGATTGGGTTAAAGTTTTACCAATTTAAGATCATCGAAGAGCACGCCGCCACCGACTTCAAGGGCAGTGGAATACATTTCCAACCGGAGGCGTCCGTCGGCGGGGATGGTTACTTGGCAACTGGACGATTCCCATACAGGGGCTTTTGGGGATTTGTTGCGGGCGAGGGTGAGGGCGAGTTCGCCATTCAAGTAGATCTCGGCCGTCAACGGATCTTGCTGATCCCCATAGGTGTGCCGGGCGTATTTCAGGGAAAGGAGGCGTGATCGCTGATTCAGTTTGGCAGGAGTGGTCTAAACTCAGTGCAGAAGCTTCAACTGTCTCAATGATTCACCCTGCCCGATATTTAGTGGATTTTTCGGGTGAGTATCGCAGAAGTGGATTAACCCAACGTGAATCAAAAATGAATTTTTGTTCACAATAGAACGTTTCGCCACCGAATGGGAGGCGTAGAAATCCCCTCCCTCCCGGAACCTCTGGGGCGAGTAAACTTTACGGCGGAGTGCGGATCAGCTTAAGTTCGGGCCATGCGTCGCCTCTTACCCCGCACGGCCACCTTGGTCGTTTTGTCTGCATTGATCTCGTGTGCGAGTTTCGCCATCACGATCACTCATGGTCCGATGCTTGGGCATGTAACGAAGGACTCGATCCGGGTTTGGGCCCGCACGTCGGATGCGGGGGCGTTTGTGGTGGAATATGTGGAGGCGGATGAGGTCGGCGCCGCAGATTGGTCGAAATCGACCATCAGCGATCCGGTGCTGACTGCGATTCCCAATGACAACACGGGCTGGACGACGCTCACCGCCCTGAACTCTGGCACAAAATACCACTATCGGGTTTGGGCTTTTAATGGCCAGTTAGGGGAGGGCGGAACATTTCACACGCTACCCGCTGCCGAAGCGTATGCGAATCCTGAGTATAATCCCGCAGGGCTTTTCAACTACCGTTTCGAGGTCGGTTCGTGTGCTTCGCAGAACCCAGCCAACGGCATTGGTCCGAGCCTGCCCGCCTACGATACGCTCCTGCGCGAGGTGAAGGACGATGTGCTCTTTGCCGTGATGAACGGGGATTGGCTTTATGAAGAGGCCCGGGACTACCCCGTTAGTGGTTGGGTTGAGGATCTTGAGATTTCAGCCGACGACATCCCGCCCAATGTGACGCTTGCACCGACCGTCGTCGGCGTATGGGAGAACTACAAAATCTATATGTCTCGCGCCCAGAACCTGGCCGAATGGCATCGGCATGTGCCGTCGTATTTCACCTTTGATGATCACGAGCTGCTCAACGACATCTGGGGCGCCGGCACGCCGGGGCATCGTAATCGCCGCGCGGTGTTTCGCGACATCGGCACCCTCGCTTGGTATGATTATCTGGGATGGGCCGACCCCGTAGACTTCACTCAAGACGTGAGTTTCGGGCACGCCCAGCTCGAGAAGGGATCCGGTATCCTCCGTGATGATGCCGCCAATTTCACCCAGATTGATTGGGATCAAACCGCCAACCTACACGTGCACTGGGGCACTGCGACCGCGGGGGTGGATGATACGATATACGACGTGGATGAGGAGGGTGATCCGAATGCCAAGGTTTACGAAGTATTGGAGGTGATTGACGATCGCACCGTGCGCATTTCACCGGAGGCCGTGTCCACCGGACAAGCTTCTTACTCGGTGGGGCGTCGTTCCTACAGCAAGTTCACGGTGGGTAATGCCGATTACTTCCTCTTGGACACCAAGACTCATCGCGAATACCACGACATCACAGAAGCGGATAAGCCGGGCCTGAGTATCTTAGGCACCGAGCAACGCGAATGGTTGAAGAGCGAGATGGCGGCCAGTGAAGCGGACTTCTTTTTCGTATTTTCATCCGTGCCGTTCATGGTGCCTCACCGGGGGGCAGGCGGCTACGCGATGGCTGATAACAAGGACGAGTCCTGGACGGTCTTTGTCGATGAACGCGAGAAGCTGATCAATTTTTGGGATGAGCTTGGCAAACCGGTCTTCGTGATGACGGGTGATCTGCACAACAGCTACTCGATCAAGATTACAGACCAGATTTGGGAATTCTGTTCCGGTCCGCACAACTCCGTGAATCACCGTTTGTCCGACGAGGGTGATCGCCCCAAGAGCGGTCTCTGGAAGTTCGACAAACGTGAGATGGATATCCGTTGGTCGACCTTCATCCTCGACGATATTCCGCGCACCGAACGCATGCATCCGCACTACTGCGTCGTACAGATCAACAGCGTGTTTAACAATCCGCTAAAACTTGGCGAGGAACGTTGGGTGGCTTACGAACATCCCCAGGTGATCTTCCAATTCTTCGACGGCCGCACCGGCGACCTCCGTTACTCCGAAACCGTCTCCACCAAACGCTAATTTTCACAGAAGGAAACAAAGAGAACGAAGGGCTTGCGCACTGCTGGTCTCACAGGAGGAAACAGAGCCAAATAATCGCCATACTTATATTAATGTTTTTGAGATTTCATCCTGCCTCCCGACTCAGCTCTTTCCGCTACCTCCTGTAAAAAATTATCCCTCGTTTCCCCATCCCCATTTATCATGAATACCCCGAATCAACTTCCTTTCGATCCTTCCTCTCTCACTCGGCGTGATGCGATAAAGACGCTTTCGGCGGCCGGTCTGCTGTCGATGTTGGGTGGCTCCTCGTTGTGGGGGCAGCAGGCCTACACCGGACGTCGTCTGGGTGTGGCTCTTGTTGGTCTGGGGAATTACTCGACCAACCATCTCGCACCGGCGCTGCAGAAGACTCAGATCGCAGAGTTGCGCGGCATCGTTACCGGTAGCCCCGAGAAGGTTCCGGTGTGGCAGGATAAATACGGTATCCAGGACGAGAACGTCTACAATTACGACAACTTCGACGAGATCGCGAAGAACCCCGATATAGATGTGATCTACGTCGTTGTGCCGCACGGACTGCACGCGGAGTTCACGATCCGCGCGGCCAATGCTGGCAAACACGTGATCTGCGAGAAACCGATGGCGAGCACGGTGGCGGAAGCCGACGCCATGCTCGCGGCGGCGAAGCAGAACAACGTGATTCTGGCGATTGGCTATCGCCTCCATCACGATCCGTATCACCTGCGGGCGAGGGAGCTGGCGCGCACGGAGGCTTTGGGAAAGTTGAAGAGTTGCGTGGCGGAGTTCAGTGGTCGGCCCAATGACGAGCGTATTCGAACGCATTGGCACTTTAAGCGGGATCTCGGGGTGGCGGGTGCGCTCTACGATCTGGGCGTGTATGCGGTGCAGGCGCAGATCTATATCGCGGGACAAATTCCTACTCAGGTGACGGCCCAGAGCTTCAATACCCGTCCGGAGCTGTTCACCGAATGTGAAGAAACCTATGAGTGGCAGTTGGAGTTTCCCAATCGCATGAATTCGGAGGGGGCGGCGGGCAGTAGCCGCTCGGAGAACAGTTTCCATGTGGTAGCGGAACGCGGAAAATTTGGCATCAAAAAACGGGCGTATGCTTATAATGGCCAAGAAGGCTACATCAACGACCAGTCTATGATTTGCACCCCAGTGCCTCAGCAGGCACCTCATATGGACGGGATATGTCAGTCTATTCTTGCCGGCATTCCGTTGCGCACTCCAGGCGCGATGGGTCGTCGTGACTTGGTGGTGCTACAAGGCATTCTCGAATCGATCGACTCGGGTAAAACCGTGGATCTGACCAAACGTTACCTTTGAAAATGAAACAGATACTCAATTCGCTGTCGGGCATTCCTCCTACGCCAAGGCTTTGGCGGACAAGAAAGCCCGACCAACTTCAATCACTCGAGAACCGCAATGTGGGTCGGGCGTTACGCCCGATATTCGTCTTGTTGGGCCTGCTGCTGATGGCAGTCGGAGCCACCGCGACGCCCAAGCCCAATGTCATTCTGATCTACACGGATGACCAAGGATTCGGCGACATGAGTGCGCTCAATCCTGAATCGAAGTTCCAGACGCCGCATCTTGATCGGCTCGCGCGCGAAGGCATTTTGTTCACGGATGGTCACAGCTCTGACACCGTGTGCACGCCATCGCGTTATGGCCTGCTCACTGGCCGATACAACTGGCGCACGACTTTGAAGCGCGGCGTCTTTGGCGCAGAAGTGAAGGGCCTGATCGAGGATGGCCGCATGACGGTGGCATCGCTGCTCCGCGACAACGGCTACCGCACCGCCATGGTGGGGAAGTGGCATCTAGGGATGGACTTTCCGGGAGAGCAGGACAACCGCGATTGGACCCAGCCAGTTATGGATATGCCGCTCGATAAAGGCTTCGACTATTTTTACGGCATCCCGGCCTCGCTCAACTATGGGGTGCTGGCTTGGTTCGAGGGGCGCTACGCCGAGGTTCCGCCCACGTTATTTACGAAGAAGAAACTCAATCAAATTGCCCTCAGCGACTATCGGATCGCCCCGCCCTACGAAACCGAACTGCGATCTGATTTGATGGAGGTCGCTCCGGACTTCATTGATAGTGAATGCCTCACGCGTTTCACCGACAAATCCATCGAGTGGATGCAGCAACACACCGCCGGGAGTGACGAGCCGTTCTTCCTGTATTTGCCCTACACCTCGCCCCACAAGCCGGTCATCCCTTTGCCGGAGTTTCGCGGACAAGGGGAGGCGGGCGCCTACGGAGAATTCATGATCGAAACCGATCACCACATCGGACGTATTCTAGCCTACTTAGATGAGGCCGGTTTGGCCGATGATACCCTTATCATTTTTTCCAGCGACAATGGTCCGGAGACGACGTGGAAGCAGCGTATCGAAAAATATAACCACGTGAGCTCTGGCGGATTTCGCGGGGGCAAGCGCGACATCTATGAAGGTGGCCATCGCGTGCCGTTTATCGTGCGTTGGCCGGCCGGGATTACCGAGGCCGGGCGGCGCTGGGACGAACCGGTGAGTCAGCTCGATGTGTTGGCCACCTTGGCCGAGATGCTCGAAGTGCAGCTGCCAGTGGACGGTGGGGAAGACAGTGTCAGTTTTTACGATGTGCTCCAAAATCCGGAGACCCAACGCGCCGCCTTACCCCTAATCCATCACGAGATCAAAGGTCGGTTCGCTATCCGTGATGGTGACTGGAAACTGGTGATGCCCCACGGGAAAAGTATGGCCGAACTTTATCATCTAGGCCGGGACCCTACCGAAGCGTCCAACGTAATCGCTGATCATGCTAAGATGGCAGAACGCTTACAGAAACGAATCACCAAAATCGTCTGCCGCGGCCGACTGACCCCGGGCCCCGTGCAGTCCAACGACACCGACTGGTGGGACGACCTAGCGTGGATGACTCCCGAGGATTACCGCCAACTGCAGGCGAATTAAATGCGCCGTCAGCCCGCTGGTATTACCCACGAACGTAGTGCGAGAGCACGGAGATGGTGCACCGAAATAGGTGCGCCCGACAAGGGTGATGAAACGGGTGCCCTGCAAGGGGCAGTTGAAGAACAAAGCACGAAACTGTCAGTCTGCTACTATTGGCCACAAAAGGCACAAAAATAACCTGCTGACTGCTGGAGAGAAAACGTGAGCCTATAGACTTATTCTCATGTGCTTTTTGTGCCTTCTGTGGCCAACAAATAGCAGCGGATTAGTCTGCCTCAGGCGAGGCTTTTGGCGGCGTCTTTGATGCCGCGGCGGATGCTCAAATAGGTCGCGCAGCGGCAGAGATTACCGTTCATGGCGGCATCGATGTCTTCATCTGAAGGGCTGGCGTTTTGGGCGATCAAAGCGGTGGCCGACATGATCTGGCCCGATTGGCAGTAGCCGCATTGGGGCACATCGGCTGCGATCCAAGCTTCGCGAATGGCCGTGGCGGCTTTGCCTTCGTTGCCCTCAATCGTGGTGATCGCGACCTCACCCAGTCGATCGTGAGGCAGTTGGCAGGAGCGCACCGGATTGCCGTCCAAATGCACCGTGCAGGCGCCGCATTGGCCGACGCCGCAGCCAAACTTTGTGCCGGTCATCTTGAGGTGGTCGCGGAGCACCCAGAGGAGCGGAGTTCCTTCCGCGGCATCGACTGAGATTTTCTTTCCGTTAATTTTGAGAGTGGTCGCCATGATAGTGATCAGTTGCGGTTAAAGATTAGCTCAGGTTCAGGGTGGATCCTGTTGGGCCGAGAATAGGGAGAGAGCGGATGCGTTTGCCGGTGGCGGCAAAGATCGCATTGGCAAGGGCGGGGGCTGCAAGCGGGGTGGCCGGTTCGCCTAAACCGCCGGCTCGCGCAGTGGAACCTATGATTTTGACCTCGAATGCCTCGGGTGCTTCGGACATCCGCAGGAGCCGCCAGTCGGGGAAGTTTGCCTGCTCGATAGCACCGTCCTTGGCCGTGATTTCGCCGTAGAGCGCGTTGGAAAGGCCGAAGATCGTGCCCCCTTCCATTTGGGCGACAGCGTGACGGGTGTTGACCACGGTGCCCGCATCGACCGCAAGCCAGATACCGGGAATGGAAAGAGAACCGTCCGGCGAGACCTTCACTTCGATCACGGTGGCGACGTAACTCACGAATGATCGGTGGACCGCGATGCCCAGGCCGTTTCCCTTTGGAAGCTTACGTCCCCAGTCAGCCATTTTGGCAACCGTTTCTGCGACGTGGGAGAGACGACCGGTGTCGATAGGATAATCGACCAAGGAAGCATCATAGTTGGGGTAATCGGCGCCTTCGGTTTTGGGATCGATGAGCCGCGATGCTCCAATCATCTCGAGCAGGTAGTCCTTGGGGTCTCGTCCCGCGGCATGAGCCATTTCGGCGGCGAAACTCTGCACTGCGAAAACATGTTGTATATTGGTGACCGATCGCAGCCATCCGATGCGCACATGCGCCTCAGCCTCGCCCACTTCGGTTCGAAGATTGGGCGTATTAAAGGGAATGTCGGTTGCGCCCAATGCGAGCTCCCAGTTGACGGCCATATTGACCCCAGTGGCAAAGGTAGACCCGATGGAGGGATAGACGACGCGGTTCAACAGCGCGGTGCAGTCGCCGTTTTTAGCGAGGGCGGCTTCGAAGCGTTGGGCACTCACCGCGTGGTAGTAGCCGTGTTGCAGATCGTCTTCCCGGGTCCAAGTGACTTTAACCGGACGGCCGACTTCGCGGGAGATGAACGCGGCCTCGACGGCGAAGTCGGGCTTGGACTTGCGGCCGAAAGCGCCGCCGAGCCAGGTGGCGTTGACTTTGATATTGTCGGGCGAAATCCCGAAAAATCCCGCCAACACGCCGCGGGTGCTTTGCGGGTCCTGCACGCAGGCCCAGACTTCAAGCTGGTCGCCATTCCATTCCGCCGTGGCAACTACGGGCTCCATGGGAGAGTGCGAGAGATTAGGCACATAATACTCGGCACTGAGGGTGCGATCACTGTTGGCGATGGCCTCCAAGGCGTCACCGCGGTTGCGCTCAACCTTACCGGGCTGGCGCGCGGTAGTTTCGAGCTGCTCCCGATAGGTGTCGGAGTTGTAGGCCGCGTTGGGACCTTTATGCCAGGTGATCTCGAGTTTCTTCCGACCGGAAATGGCCGCCCAAGTATCCGTCGCGACGACGGCAATCCCGCCTAGGGGCTGGAACAGTGCGGGAGCGACGGGTTTTGGGAGTCTTACGGTCTGCAGCACGCCCTTGACGGCTTTCGCCTGACTGTCGTCGACGGTATCGACCTCGCCAAATACTTGCGGCGGACGGGCAACCACGGCGTGGACCATGTTGGGCCGATCCACGTCGATGCCGAACGTGCCTTGGCCACGCACGATGAGCGGGACGGTGAGGGAGGGAATCGGTTTGCCGATGTAGCGCCATTGGTCGCGTGATTTGAGCTGAACATCGGCTTCAGCTGGAACTTCGAGTCTGCCGGCGGCTTGCGCCAATTCGCCGTAGCTCAACCGAGCTCTCGAATTGGTCCGGGTGACGTAACCGAGCTCGGCTTGGCAATCGTCGACCGATACACCCCATTTGAGGGCGGCGGCGCTGGTCAACATGGAGCGCATGGCTGCACCGGCCACGCGCAGTCGGTGGAAATTGTAACGGACCGAACGGGAGCCGTCGGTATTTTGGTCGCCGTATTTCGGATGCCCGAGCGCCTGCACAATTTTGACGTCCTTCCAATCGGCGTCCAACTCGTCCGCCACGATCTGCCCTATAGCGGTCCAGGTCTGTTGGCCCATTTCCGAGCGATGGCAGGTGATTTTTACCGTGCCGTCCGGATCGATGGAAATCCACAGCGAAGGCGTGGCGTCGCCACCGGCGACATCGGTCAGGGCGCTGCCAGCGACCTTGTCCTGCGCTTTCATGCGGCCGACCAGTGAAACCGCCAGGACGAATACGCCGGAGGTCTTCATGAAGCCGCGACGGCTTAGAGGGCTGACTGGATCGATGGTCGGAGAGACCGCGGGGGTAGGGGAGAATTGTTTCAGGAACATGGGAAAAGTGTCCGATGAGGAGGGCTTGGAGAAAGCGAACAGTATTCTGAGAGAATGTGAGCGATGTGAGACTACGCCACAATACCAGAAACGCTTATGATCCAGTTCATCTTGTTCTAAAGGGAAAGGGCGGATTTCGTTTACTCTTAGCGGCTTAGTAAGCTGATTCAGGGCATGAAGTTTACCCTCAAACCCCTGATTGTCTTCACCCTTGCCCTCGGACTGATGGGAGTCGGCCACGCGGCAGACAAACCGAACGTGGTATTCATCCTAGTGGATGACCTGGGCTGGACCGATTTGAGTAGTTACGGGAGCGATCTTTATGAGACCCCGCACGTCGACCGATTGGCTGACCAAGGTATGCGATTCACCAGCGCTTATGCGGCGTGCACCGTTTGTTCACCTACCCGGGCATCGATCATGACGGGTAAATACCCCGCGACTCTGCACATCACGGATTGGATTACGGGTCATCTTAAACCGCACGGGAAGATGGCGATTCCGGAGTGGACAAAGTTTTTATCTCCCGATGCCTACACGCTGGCCGAAGCGCTGCACGATGCGGGTTACCGCACGGCCCATTTGGGGAAATGGCATTTGGGTGAAACCGAAGAATATTGGCCGGAGAATCAAGGATTCGATATTAATCGTGGCGGATGGAAAGTGGGACAACCTCAGCGCAACGAAACCGCTCGCGGTTATTTCAGTCCCTATGGGAATCCGCGGCTCGATGACGGTCCGGATGGGGAATACCTCACCGAACGACTGGCGAATGAAGCTGAGGCATTCATCGAAGAGAATCAGGATCGCCCATTCTTCCTGAACCTCTGGTTTTATAACGTGCACACTCCGCTGCAGGCAGCGGCCGATAAAGTAGCGAAATACGAAGCCAAGGTTTTCCCCGATGCCAGCCACCGCAGCGCGACCTATGCCGCGATGGTGGAACACATGGATGACGCCGTGGGCCAAGTGATGGCGACGCTCGACCGACTGGGGGTGGCCGATAACACCATCGTCGTTTTTACTTCGGATAACGGCGGTTTAGTCGGTAATCGCGGCAGGGACACCGTTACGCACAATGCACCGCTGCGCTCCGGCAAAGGTGACGCCTACGAAGGAGGCGTGCGGGTGCCACTCATCGTGCGTTATCCGGGTCAGATCGCGGCCGGCACGCGTTCCAGCGAACTCGCCATTTCTCCCGACTTTTATCCGACGCTGTTGACCCTCACCGGAGTCGCCCCCGCCGCGAATGCCAATTTTGACGGAGCGGACCTGACCCCGGTTCTGACCGGAGCGGCCGATTCGACCGGCCGCGAATCAGTCTTTTTTCACTATCCACATTATCACACCGAAGGTGCCACGCCCTACAGTGCCATCCGCAAAGGGCAGTGGAAATTGCTCCAATTTTATCAAGGCAATCGGGTGGAGCTCTACCACCTAGCTCGAGACCCCGGCGAGACCATGAATCTCGCGGATTCTGAACCCCAAAAACGCGACGAACTCTTCGCCGATTTGAGGGCGTGGAAAGATCAAACCGGAGCTCAACTCCCCACGCTCAACGCAGATTACTCACCGGAACTTGAAGACACCTTCAGGATCGGTGCGCCCATTCGCTGAACTCCGCCGCGGTTATTTAACCGCGGATGAACCCAGATATACGTGGCCGATAAATCGATCCGAGTCGCGCCAAAACCGCGGCGCTTCTAAGTGTAACCCATGTTCCTAGACACTCGGTTTCCCTTGTCTCCGGTTTATTTCGATCCTGCCTGATTGTCTCCCGAAATTGTCCCAGAATCGGGTATGGTGAGTTTCGAATACGTGTTTTTGGGCCAGAATGATGTTTACGTCATTGTAGCTTAAGATGATGACTATAAATCGATAGTGTTATTTAAAATGATTGGCATGGGGAATGCAAAGAGAGTTTTGGAAACGCGATTTTCGCTGTTCTCCAATCTCTAACTCAAACAATCAAAAATCCGCTCTGCGGTTTCCTACTATGAAACAGTCCATCAAAAATATCTCTATCGCTCTGTTGAGCACGGCCCTCTTCGCCACCTCCGTTCTCGCCTCCTCGAACCCAGTTCCTCCGAACATCGAAGCCGAAAACTTGGTGCCACCTCTACCCACTGAAATCGTCACTCCGGAAATTTCCGATCGTCATGCTGGGCGTCTCATCAAGGTTCGCCTGAAAGTTGATTCCGATGGCCAGCTCCACGATGTCCAAGTGATTAATTCAATGGAGGCCGTGCTGATTAATCAGATTGTTAGAGCGGTCTCCCAGTGGAAATTTGACCCGGCGACCCGCGATGGTGTTGCGGTTGAATCCAGCGTCGTGTTGCCTCTCGAAGTGCGGCGGGGCTAAAACTCGTAACCGAGTGCCCTTTGATCCCGAGTCCGACGATTGGATGTTGGGCTCGGATCAGGAATCGTAAGAGCCGGCAGCAGATATTCCTAGGCCGCCGTGAGCGCGATTTGGAGGGGGCAGGTGGTGGGATTTATGGGCGAACCGGTGCGGTAGTGGGTGAGGAGTGCTTTGGAGCGTTGGGCGAGTTGGCGGCGGACTTCGCGGCGCTGGCCTTTGATCCGGGCAATCGCCATGTTGTCGTAGCCGGTGGTCTGGTGACGCATCCATGCGATGGTGGCGGCTTCGGCGCGTTGCTCGATGGGGATGCGTTGGGTGCGGGCCACGGTGCCGCTCCCGACCGGGGTGGCGTGCGCTGTGATACGATCAGCCATAGCGCCGGCAGCGAGTTGGTAGCGGGGGTGAAACGCGAGGTAGGTGAGGATCGCAGCGCGGAATTCGGCGGTGTAAGTTACTTCCGCTTTGGCTCGGCGTTGACGGCCCGCATCGAGTTTCCTTTGGTAACTAGGATCAGCCCGTTCGAGCGCGAGGTCGGCGCGCAGAGCGTTGATACAAAGGGCGGGAGCCCAGATACCGCGTGAGAAGCGTTTGTTGCCCTTCTTTTCGATCACGGTCCAAGTGGGGCCTTCGGTTTTGATGCGGCGACTCAGCGCAGCATCACCCGGCGGGAGGAGTTCCCAGTCGGCGGGCACGGCGAGGATCGTGCCGGCTGGGTCGAGGACGTGGCGCGGTTTGGCAAAGGGGCGGACTTCCTGGGTCACGGGAGTGGTGGATTTTTGTGCGAGGGGACTGCTCATTTGAGGGCCGAGTGGACGAAGAATTGGAATTCGTTCATGAATGGATAGAGGGTAACCACGAAATACACGAATAACACGAAAGTATGAGGCAGAGTTTTTTTACGGGAGGTAACGAAGAAAACGGAGCAGAGGGCGGAGTGGCTAAAAATCTGCGGTGGAGAAGTAGAAAATTTTAACCACAGATTACACCGGTATTCTCAGATTCTAAGAAATAGATTTCGATCCGCCGGTGGCGTGGATCTGTGTAATCTGTGGTTAAAACCTAACGGAGGAGTGAGTAGTGGGTTAGCCTTTTGGTAGCGCGAATTTCTGCCAAAAATCACGACGGAATGGGCTTCTCTCCGTCCGGTATTTACCCCGCATGAAAGACCGGTGCCGCCCCCTTTGTCCCCCAGCAGGAAACCCTTTGCCTAAGAGGGTGTCAGAGTTCATGTTCTGCTCTCAACCCTTGTCGAAACGTGCCCCGTTTCTTTCCTCCCATGGTTCGTCGTCTTACTTTCCTCATCCTCTCCAACTTATTCCTATTAACCTTTGTGGGTTGTGGAGTGCCTTACGGCGAAGTGGGGAGCCGGGGAGGCTACAAATCGGTTCCCATCGGCAATGACCAATTTGAGATCACCTACCTGTCGAATACGTCCGGAGGACAAGCCTCCGCTCGGATGCAAGACTTGACCCTGTTGCGGGCGGCAGAGATCGCTCTGAAGTATAGATTCACCCACTTCGTGGTGGAGGACAATTTTGCGAATGTTAAGACCAAATGGGTAATGAAATCCACGACTTCCCCCATCGGTGGTGGGGGGATGTCCACCGGGGGCACGACGATCGGCGGCTCGCCCACGGGAGGGATTAGCCTCGGTGGTTCGCCTACGGGCGGGGTGAGCATCGGTGGTTCGCCCTCGAGTGGAATTGGACTGGGCTCGACCGGCGGTGGCATGGGCGGAATGGGTTCCCGCTCCGGAACGATTACATCGTCGACACCCGTTCCCGTCGCCATTCCGGAACTGACCATACGGATCCGTTGCCACCATGGGATTCCTACGACCGCCTTCCAAGGAGAGCTGTATGATGCGGCCCGACTGCGCGATATCCTCGCTACCCAATACAACATCAAAATCGAGGTGGACGCGAGGAACCAACCCGCAAAAGCACCTCCGGTCTACCAAGTGATCGAGTAGCATCTGAGTGCTCCAAGGGCGGTAAGCCCTGATCCTTTCAGCTGCTTTCCAAAGTGTGCAAACAACCCATGGATCATGCCCACCCGAGCTGCTGAAGGCTGACCGTATCGTTCCAGGTCTTTGTCATGTGACGAATGCGCCCATTCTCGAACGTCATCGCGTATACGTAGTCGGCTGAGATCGTCTTGCCTGTGGGAGCGACGGGGCCACCTGGCCCCGTTTGAGTTCCGTGAAACACCGCGTAGGCCGCGACACACGCGCGCTCGGTATCCTCGGCAAAGAAGCGCACTTCGTAACGTCCATCAGGTATAGGTGTAAGTAGCCCCTTCATCCATTCAGTGTATCCCTCAAGGGGATGAATTTCTGCGAGTGCCCCCGACTGCGCGGAGAATGTTGCCTCGGGATGGCAGAACTTCTCGCACTCAGCCCACCCTTTGCCCGTTTCGCATACGTCGAAGAATAATTTAGCTTGTTTCAGATTTTCGCTCATTTTTTAACCATAGTCTTCGACAGCTCATTTGGGAGGGGAATTCCTGATGCCGAACGATCTAGATCAGAGAAAAGGGACCCGCATATAAAGACCCCAGGCCAGGGTCATGGGACGGGTTCTTTTACCGCCCAAGAAAGCGTTGGGAGTGTCGATATCGAGCGTTTGATCCCTGCGGTTCTCGTGGGAGAAAGATTCGATTGAGACTGACTAAGTGGGACCGACGAACGGGGATAGGGGCGTCTTGTTCGAATCTTGACCGCCCCCTGCCACTCTATCCGCACGGGGCTTCGTTAAGAATCAAGCAATGTCCCGTTTCGATTCTTTACCGCTAATTGACTCGATTGAACATGAGGAGGCGCATTTCGATGACTTGATTGCCCGGTTTCTCCAGGGCAGCTAGAGTAAGCGTGTGTTGGCCGGGTTTGAGATGCATCACCCCAAGGTTCATGGGTTTGAAATCTTTCACGAACGATTCGGAGCCGCGGTCAGAGCGGTCAAAGGTGGGGCCGACCAAAGGAGGATCGTTGGCCACGGTCACCTTTTTCGTGATTTTGCTTTCACCGAAACTAAGCTCGAGAACGGATCCGAGATCCGCTTCGGGGCAGGTGTAGTAAACCTGCACTTGGTAGTTTCCTTCTTCGAGCACTTCCGCTTCCCAAGTGATGGTGTCATCCTCGTTCACCCAATTGGTGAAATACGAGCAATTGGGCGCTCGGTTGGAACGTTGAATCTCGCCGGAAGCATTGGCGTCCCGGGCCGGAACCTGCGTGAAATCAAAGTCCTGGTGACCAATAAGGAAGGGGCGTTCGTCGGTTTCGGTGTCGGGTAACTCTGAAACCACGGTGCGATCAAAGTGCTGTTGGGCACTCCGAAGTTCCTGGTAAATTTCGGGATGTTTTTGGCGAACATCGGTTCGCTGACCGGGATCAGCGTGCATGTCGAACAAGCCACCTTGGAAATCCAGGCGGAAGCGTTGGCTGCGCACACTGGTTTTGCCTTTGAAGTGATTGATGTAATTGCGGTCCGGCCAGATTTCACCGGTTTGCAGGAGCAGCGGTTTCAGACTGACACCGTCGATCGGCAGTGTGCCCGTGCTCTGGATACCGGCGAGATCAGTGAGGGTTGATTTCAGATCGATGGCGCCGGCGATGGTGTCGATTTTTGAGCCTGATTCGATTTGACCCGGCCAGCGAATGAAGAAGGGAGAACGTACTCCGCCTTCCTCGACACTTCCTTTGCGGCCTTTCATGTCTCCGTTCCAACGGTAGCCGTTGGGACCGTTGTCGGAGAAGTAGATCACGATGGTATTTTCGGCCAAATCGAGATCGTCTAGTTTCTTCATCAGGCGACCAACGTTCCAGTCGATGTTCTCGCACATGGCGAGAGCGGCCTGGGAGTGGGGGAGGTTTTCTTTTTGATCAGACCGGGCCCGAAGTGACAGGTCGTTGTCTTCGAATTTGGTCCACCATTCATCGGAAACCTGCATGGGGGAGTGGGGGGTGCAATAGGGGAGATAAACAAAGAAGGGTTCGTCCTGCTTTTCCTCGATGTAGTCCATGGCGCGGTTGGTGAAATCGTCTATGATGAAACCTTCGCCGGTGACGATCTCGCCGTTGTATTCGAGCATGGGAGAGTAGTAGTGCCCCCAATGGCCGGAGCAGAATCCGTAGTATTCATCAATGCCCCGGGCGTTGGGGTGGTAGGGCGGTTGCATGCCGTTATGCCATTTCCCGAATGCAGCGGTATTGTAACCGGCGGATTGGAAGGATTGGAAGACGGTGGTTTCGTCGAGGTCCATGCGCTCTTCACCTCGACTGGCCGAGCGGACGCCGGTGCGGGGATTGTAGCGGCCGGTCATGAACTCCGCTCGGGTGGGGGAGCAGATGGGGCTGACGTAGAATCGTTCCAACTCCATGCCTTGGGAGGCGAGCCGATCAATGTTGGGCGTGCTGATGTTGGTATTGCCGTGGATGCTGAGATCGCCCCAGCCCTGATCGTCGGTGAGAATGACGATGACGTTGGGGCGTTCGGCGGTGGCCAGTAGAGGAAATACTGACGAAAGGAGAATGAGGAAAACGTGGCGGAAAGACATGGGGTGGAATTTCGGATTGGGGTGACTATGGAGGTATAGTCGAAATTAGAGACGAGGGGAGCAGTGGTTTGGGTGATATTTAGGCGTTGTTGATCTTCTTTAACAGATCTTTCCCCGTGTTGTTCATCGAGTTCCTTCAGCTCCGTTTCATTCCAATCGAAAATATGGGTTAGCTAGTGCGCACGGTCATAAGGATCTTCCGCCATATTATACAACAGAGCCTTCGACGGCACTCTAGCTGCCAGTTCCTTTTTCCCGGCATTACCGCCCGGATAATACTGACCACCGTTATGTCGTGCCGTCCGTCACTCAGACAAGAGGATAGCAGGTGAACCCCTTGGAGCGCACCGTGATCAGAATGGTCAAGAGACAAGATCTGACGCCATTGATCGCCGCTAAATCACAGACCTCAGAGCCTGGCCCCGTATTCGACCTCTCTTGCGGGGGAGAAAGATTCGATTGAGACTGACTAAGTGGGACCGACGAACGGGGATAGGGGCATGAATCTGCCCGCCGCCGACCAAGATTTTTTACGTGATCTGATCAAATTCGCCCGCCAGCGGCCCAACCCCGTAAGTTGGGTAGATCGCGATGGAACGGCGCGGGTGACCTCCTTATTGCCCGCAGAGATGGACCACCTCAATCGACTCGCCCACCAGCTCCGCCTGAGCAAATCAGCCGTGTTGCAGCAGGGCGCCTTCATCTCCGCCAAATCATCCCCAAAACCGAAACCGACTGACGACGCCGTAGAAGAGTCCGGATGAGAAGTCTGCGTGACTCCCCCTCCGGCGCACGTCTGCTAGCGACCAAGCCTAATTCCATCGGGCGGTTTTCAACGATGCTCGGCACCGGGAATCGCTCCACGCGAACGATGCATTCGAAGGTGATCGAGCTCCCCCCTTTGGTGGTGTCGATTAGAACGAAACCGTGTTTCTGAAATTCTCCAGAATAGATTTCGGGAGATTGCATCGCGGAACAATCGAACGAACATGGTCCCCAGTTATGGATTACTTTAAAGAAATCGGTAAAAAACTTTCTGCGCGCTGTGGCGAAGGCGAATTGGGAGAGAACTTCCCCGAACTAGCCGCCGAAGTGCTGGCGGCGTTTCCGGTTCCCGCCGAAGTCGGGATCGAATTCATGGCGGATTGGGCATTGGGGCGTGAGCGTTTACCGGAGCAGGTCAATTTCCACAGTGGATTCGGTGAACCTCCGTTGGTGGTTTACGAGGAACCGCGATTTTATGCTGAGGTCCTTTTTTGGTTTCACGGTCGCACGTCGATACACGGTCATGGGTTTTACGGGGCTTACCAGGTTCTGGCCGGATACTCGATTGAGGCGCAGTTTGCCTATCATCGAGATCATGAACCCGTTCCCGGGATTCAAGTGGGAGCGTTAGAACCCACCGCGCTCCGTTTGATCACCCCCGGCGGTATCACGCGCATTCTGCCGGAAGAGGCATTCATTCACACGGTGATGCATATGGGGAATCCATCGCTCACCCTCGTGATTCGCAACAAAGGGGGATTGGTGCAGTTTGATTACTCGATGAACGGATTGGGCGTAAACGCCTACCAGGATTCCCAAAGCCATGTGCGCCAAGCCGAAGTGTTGAGCGCGTTTCACGCGGCGAACCCGGATGGTTTCGAAACCCGATTACTTGAGTTCCTGAAAACCGGGAGTGCCCATCGGATGGCGCGGGTTCTCAAGGAAATGGAACATGAAATAGACGAAGAGTTTTTGGTTGGTGAGATCCACGAATTGGCGGTTGAGCGATTCGGCCCGCTCGGTGAGTTGATTATCGAATCCCTCACGCGAACCATTAGTGGCAATATGATCTGGGATGAGGTCGCGGGAATGGATGACCCTGCGATTCAGCTCAGAACCGCATTGTTGGATCTTTTCCCTGAAAATCAGGATTTACTGGCCGTGGTGGCCCGGACGTTCCCGGATCGCGAACCGGCGGATGTTTTGGAAAACTGGACCGATACGGTAAGCAAGCTTAGCTGAGAATGGCTTCCGCTTCCGTCCCACAGAGCGGGACTATGGCGGACAGGACCGCAGTGAAGCGGAGAGGGCACGGAGGAAGACACCGAGTTCACCAAGAGGCACAAAAAGCACAGGCCTGCATCTTGAATTTTAAGTGAACCTATAGGCTCATCGCGTTGGTCCGGTTTTGCGCCTTTTTGCGGCAATCAATAGCGGTAGTGTGGCTCTATTTTCTCTGTCCGCCCTAGCCCTTAGTTGTCTTCGTTACCCTACGGGCGGGTGTGCAGCCATTTGGTGACGCGGGCTTTTTGTTCGTCGGAAGCGTCGGACAAGATTTTGAGGCGCCACGTTGCCTCGGGTTTTAGGCCGAGGGTGACAGGGAGCGTCATGATTTGATCGCGGCGGGAAATGAGTAAATCAACGGTGTTTTCGGCGCCATAGAGTTCGAGGCGGCGGGCCAGTTGACTCTGACTGACGCGTAGACCGTTCACGGCCAGAATTTCGTCGTCGACGCTGAGTTGAGCCTCGGCTGCCGGGGTGTCGGAACGCACCTGCGTAATGGTGAGGCGGCCGCTTTTATCCGTGGTTACGGCACCGAGCCAGCCTTTGGCGGGATCGGGTGGGTCGGACGCGGCCGGTGAGCCGGGTTCTGGAATGGCGGGTGGTTTGGGTTGTTCGAATTCCAGGCCATACCAATCGAGGGCAGGCTGGTAGTCGAACTCACCGGATTGGTTTACGAGCGCATCGAACCACGCGGTCAGATCATGGCCCGCCACTTCACCTGCGAGGGTTATGAACTCGGCTTGAGTGTAGCCACTGAGACCACTGTAGCGGTCGTAGGCGGCGCGCATGACATCGTCGAGTGAGACGGCACCATCGCTGACCATTTGGATTTTAGCATCGATCAGGAACCCGGCCACGGCTCCACCGCCGTAGTAGCTGAACCGGGTGTTCACGGAGTTTTCGTCGGAGCGGTAGGCTTTGATCCAAGCGTCGAAGGATGATTCGGAAAAGGCCTGCACGAGGCGGCCTGGGGTGCGTTGGGTTCCGGCGATCGAGCCGCTGACGGCGCCCAGATAGCGGTCGGGCGTATAAAAGCCGGCGCGGGTGAGGATGACGTGTTGGTAGTAGCTGGTGATGCCTTCGACAATCCAGAGGGATTTGGTGTGGTTTTCGTGTTCGTATTCGAAGGGGCCGAGTTCGACAGGACGGAGGCGTTTGCCATTCCAAGTGTGAAAATACTCGTGGCTGGCCAACGAGAGCCAGGAGGTGATGCCACCGTGGGTGCGACCGAGCCAGCGATCGGCGGTGATCGTGAATGAATTGCGATGCTCGAGGCCGCCGCGGGATCCGGTGAGGAGGTTGAAAACGGTGTAGGGACGATCGAGAGGGAGGTGCCCCCAGAAGTCGCGCTGGGCTTCGATGACAAGTTTCAGATGATGCGCGGCGCGGCCGTTGTCCCACACCCCGCCGCCATCGATCGTGACCAGCGAGTGGGGCACGCCGCTCACGTCGAAGGTGTCGATTTCCGGATTACCTACGAGGATGGGGCTATCCACTAACGTCTCAAAATCAGAGGCGGTGAATTCATCGGGATGCTCGCCCGCAATCAGGGCGGAATGAGTGGTCGCCCAGTTCGAAGGGCGATCAACCACGACCACGTAGGGGCGTTGATGATCATCGACCACGGAGATGAAGGTCGGGGCCCCGTTGATCATGGCGAAATCGGTTTCAATCCAGTTGTTACGCACGTTGATCTCACGGCCATAGAGCCGGTAGCGCACAATGACGTGGGATTGGTGACCGCTTTCGATCTGCCAGCGATTTTTGGTCGTTTTCGCGATGGGCAGTGAGTCGCCTTGAGTGGAAAAAGCCTCGAGTCGCGTGATGTTGCGGGCGTACTCGCGCACGAGGTAGCTACCGGGAGTCCAGACCGACATGAATACGGTCAGCGCGTCTTTCCCCTCGGTCGGAATGCGGGCTTCAACATCGACGTAGTGGGCCGCGGCGTCGAGAAAACTGAGGGTGAATCGGATGGGTTCGCGCGTGGTCGCGGCGGTGGTAAAGCTAGCGAGGGCGGCGAAGATATATAGGAATCGGCTTAACATCGGGGTTCACTCAAAGGCATTTCGGCCAGAGTGCAAAATGAACGAACCTGAAAGTTACCGACTGGCTCGGGCCAGACGGACTGGGCGAGGGCGGAATGAAAAGGGGGCATTGCTTGAGTCTTGAACAAAATAATGCCGGTTCGGTTCTAGGAAATCTGTGAGGAATCAAGGGACGGTCCTATTATGTCCCTCGCTAATGTTCGGAACCGCCGGTTGCGGCTGTGTTCGCCGTAGCCATGGCGAAGGATGGACCCGAATACTGGGAGGAGTGGAGAGGTCCGGTTAATTCCTCAGCCTACCCCATTCTGATCTTGTTCAATCTCCTTGGTTATTTTCACCACCTTCATCGACTCAGCTCCCTTCAAAGCGATCTCATAGTGCTCGAAAAATTTGTATCCGAATTTTGAATAAAGTGGCTCTACAATCAACGTCGCCGATATCTCTACCCGAGTAAACCCCATGGTCCTCAAAGCGTTTTCACATCCCATCATGAGTGCGCTGCCAATTCCTTGGCGAGCATAGGCTGGGTCGACAAAAAATGCTCTCACGCGGGCTGAATCCGTTTTGAAATCAAGTAGAGGGTCGGGTTCGTTTCTTTCACTATTTCCTCCGAAAAGTGACTTACGATAACTCCATCCTACGCATCCCACTATCTTTGATTCATCTTCAACGACGAAGTAGGTCCCATCTTCAATCAACTGGTCGTCCACTCCGAATACAGGTCCTAGAGCCGCCTGGATTTGCGCTTGGCTATAAGTGCCTCGCTGCAATTCGAAAAGAGGAACGCGAGATCAGCTCTTCGATCTGAGAGATATCGGACCTCACTGCGATTCTGGGTTTCCAATTCATGATTTCATTAGGGGTATCCGAAAAAATCGTATCCAAATATTAACGATCATTAGGTGTAAATATGGGGCATATTTTGTAGGATAGGGTTATTTCAGGAATCGACTAAACTTAACATTCGGGCTGCGAATCAAAAGGCACAGTGGAATTGGCCGCAAAAAGCACAGGCCTGTTTCCATGAGTCTGAAGTGAGCCTAAAGGCTCATCTCGTTCGTCGAGTTTTGTGCCTTTTTGCGGCACTTAGTATCGGTAGGTTGGCCCCGTGCGCTCTGCTTCCTTCTGTGAAATCAGCGGTGCTTAGCCCTTTGTTTTCTTTGCGACCTTCTGCTTGAAAATCGGTGGAATAAATTCGTTACGCTGAGGTGTCTTTGATGCAGGATCAAAGGGCTTTTTCCCAGAACAAGGCATGGCCGGCGGAGGGGTCCAACTCGTAGCCGGCGAATCCGAATTTGGCGTAGGCTTTTTTGGCGATCGTATTGTTGCTGAGCACCTCGAGCGTGATTTTGCAGCAACTCCGTTCTTGGGCGATGGCCTCAACCTTTTGCAACATGCTTTGGCTCAATCCGTGGCCCCGAAAGTTCTCCAATACCACCACGTCATGGATGTTGATGAGGGGATGGCAGGCAAAGCTGGAGAAACCTTCCAAACAATTCACCAGGCCCGCGGGTTCGCCATCGACGTAGGCTAAGATCGTAAACGCGTGACCAAGTGCGGACAGCTTATCCACCAAGTTCGTTTTCGTGAAATCGCTCAAAGGAACTCCGCCACCCATGGGGTCCGATGCATACGCACTTAGAACCAGTGGAATGTCTTTGCGATGCTTCGGATCGGCGTAGTCGGCCTGAATGATTTCAACGTCCATGTGAAGTGGTTACGTCCAACCAAGGGTAGAATGCAAGACGGTCCAGCGGCTGGATAGGGCAGTGGCCTCTTCAGTTTAATGAAATCAATGCGACTATACTAGTTCGGTTTGCCTTGAATTTTTATTTTCCGCTATTTGGACGCTTCGCGTTTTCAATCTCAGCAACGTTGCTGGGAGCCGATGCCATCCAAGCGTTGAGCATCTTCGGTGGGGGAGGAGGTGATCCGATTAAGCTCACCAGAAAGTGTTCGGCATCCGTCCAGCTGAATCCGTGTTCGCCGATCTCCCAAACAACCGCTCCGTTGATTTTACCTAATTGGAATCCGTTTCGGTTGACGCTCTCGGCGTAGAAGTTGAGCAGATCCGATCGATGCTCAAACCACTGCACGGATGCTGTGATCTCAGTGTATGGATCATCACCTCGCCACCTCATGAACATTAGCCCGTTCATGCCTGGAACCTGATTGTTGATCGCCATTGTCACGATCTCGCGCGAATGAAATTTGAGCTGGGGGCAAAATCTCTCTCCAAATCGAAACCCGCCATTGCTTTCTCTGCTTCGGGATGCGGTCTCGGCCGGGTGATCTCGGGTGCGGCCTCGAGCACCGAGAAAGTGCTCAATAAAAATAGTAAGAGGTGGGCGCGCTTCATTGATGCTTTTCACTCATGGCGCGGCGGAAATTAGAGAGCGATCAAAAGGCATTAGGATTCGACGATTGATGTCTTGAGTCTGTTTCTACGGGGAGGGATTTATCGGAACTCTGACTCCCGTGATATCCATTGCAGAGATATTCAGGATGAGGGATTTTTCGCGTTAGTGTGCGCTGCAGCATCCTCAGTTCGATGAAATCAAGGGGAAGAAATCGGATCGGTTCCTGACCGATATAAATCTTTTGCGTTCGCCCCCATTTCCAGCTCCTATGAAAATGGATATGCTGAAAACAAACCAAACGAACTGGCGCGTAGAAAAATATTTTGCTGCTCTTTTCCTTCTCGTCCTCAGCTCTGCTCTGAGTGCACGGGCTGAATTGTCGGTCCCTCATTTTTTCAGCGACCACATGGTTCTCCAGCAGGGGAAAGCAGTGAAGGTCTGGGGACATGCGTCACCCGGCCAAGAGGTATCGGTTCAGTTTCGGGGTGCTTCATCTACGGCCAAAGCGGGAGAGGATGGGAATTGGGCGCTGCACATCGCGTCGGGCAACGGCGGGCCGGACGGGCATCTTCTGGTGATCCGGTCGGGAGGGGATGATGTCTCTATCGAGGATGTCCTCGTGGGGGAGGTTTGGTTCGCTGCCGGACAGTCGAATATGATGTGGAAGTTGGATAGATCTAACCGTCCTGAGGAATCGATCACCTCCGCGCACCATCCCTTGATTCGGATGTTTCATTCCCCTGAAGTAACGGCGGAACCTCCCCAGGGGGATATAGCAGGGCAGTGGACTATTTGTTCTCCAGAAACGGACGGTGATTATTCCGCGGTGGCGTATTATTATGCCCGTAAGCTTCAGCAGGAACTGGGGGTGCCCGTCGGCGTCATCGTTTCGGCGTGGGGAGCTAAACGCATCGAGTCATTTATCAGCCGTGACGTGCTTCAGTCCGACCCTGTGACGAAACACCTGGTGGACACCCTTATGCGGCAGGAAGCTGATTACGATCCCGCCCTAGCGATGGCGGTATATGAGCAACGTAATGCGGCCTTTCAACAATGGGTTGACGCTGGTCAACCGACCGACACCCCTCGACCCCGGCCTATGCGGGAGGAGCCTCAACGGCCGCTTCTCACTGCCTCACAGCCAGGCGTGCTTTTTAATTCCATGGTCCATCCTTTCGTAGGCTACGACATTCGGGGTGTGATCTGGTATCAGGGTGAATCCAATGCCCATACGCACCTGGTTCCCTACGATATTCTACTGTCCGCGTTAATCGAGGACTGGCGAAGTCGCTGGGGCTATGAGTTTCCATTTTATTACGTGCAGCTGGCCAATTTTAAGGCACCCACGTCGGAACCGGTTATGGAGGATCCTTGGGCCGCTGTGCAGGACCGGATGCGCAGGGTTCTGGCCACCACCGCCCACACCGGCATGGCGGTGATCAACGACGTCGGTGAGGAGAATAACATTCATCCTAAGGACAAACAGACGCCGGGCGAGCGCCTCGCCCGCTGGGCGTTAGCAAACGTTTATGATGCGAAGGGTATCATCTATTCAGGTCCGCTGTATGAATCCGTTGAAGTCGAAGCAGGGGCTCTGGCGGTTCGTTTCACCAGTGTGGGGGTGGGCCTTCAATCCCGGGATGGACTGGCGCTGCAGCGGTTTGAAATCGCCGGTGCTGACGGGAAATGGATTTGGGCAAATGCCGAGATCGTCGGTGCCGCTCAAGTAATACTTAGCCACCCCGATGTGACCGAACCGGTTGCGGCCCGCTATGCTTGGTCTTCTAACCCGGAAGGGGCGAATCTGGTCAACAGTGCGGGTCTGCCCACATCCGTGTTTTCCACGGTGGATTGAATAACGGTAAGCGTCCGAGAGGCGCACTAGGATCACTCCCCTCCGTTTTACCCCGCCACCGACTCGAGGACTACCGTAACTCGAAGATTAATTTGAGTAGGTAGTATTCCGAGGAGAATGAGGCCGGCCAGCTGTTGATCAGTCTCGTCGACGTGTGGCGTATGGGAGGCTAAAAAGGATCAGTCCTTACTGTTCGAATAGAGGGCGGGCGTGGGGCGGGTCGTATTCGTTCAGACTCTTCATGAGAACGATTTCGTGCAAAAATATCAATTAGTATGGAACGACCCTTTGTGATGCCCCCTGCTGCTTGAGACTAGATACCTGTTACTTCGCTCGCACCGCGTATGTTATTTTGTGCGCTTGCGCGCTATCCGGTAGACGTGGCTGCGGGGGGATTCTCCGCGGTGGTTGGTGACGAGGTAGATGTTGCCGTCGGCGTCTTCGGAGATCGTGCGCACGCGGCCGATGTCACTGATGAGAAGTTCCTGGGAAATTACCCGGGTGCCGTCCAAGCGCAGGCGACGGAGATGTTCCTGGCCGAGGGCAGTGACGAGGAGGTCTCCTTGCCAGGAGGGGAATTCAGTTCCGGTGTAAAAGTGAATGTCGCAGACGGCGATGGATGGGGTCCAATGTAGCAGTGGGTCTTGCACGCCGGGCAGGTGTTGCAGGGCCGACACGGGCTGGCCATTATAGTCGATGCCGAAGGTGACGAGCGGCCAACCGTAGTTGGTGCCAGGGGTGAGGACGTTGAGTTCGTCTCCGCCGCGCGGGCCATGTTCAGTCGCAAACATTCTCCAGGTGCCGGGTTGGACGGCCAGGCCCTGCACGTTGCGGTTACCGTAGGTCCAGATGGCGGTATAAACGTCGGGGTCCTCGTGGCCGACGAAGGGGTTGTCGACCGGGATGCGGCCGTCGTCGTGAATGCGGAAGGTTTTGCCGGTGGGGGCGGTGAGGTCTTGCGAGGGTTCGCCGGGGCCGCCGTCTCCAATCGTGAAATATAAATACCCGTCGTGAAACAGCAGGCGTGAGCCGAGTCGCGCGCGACCGGCTGCGCGGTGCTCGGGGCGAGCTTGGAAGATACGTTCTTCGTCGACCCATTGGCCGTCGCGGATACGACCGCGGATGATCTCGGTCATGGCGCGGCGCTCATCGGAATCGGGATCGCCATCGACCACGGCGGCAACGTAGATCCAGCCGTTGGTGGTGTAGTCGGGGTGAAGGATGATGTCGTGCATGCCGATGTCGCCCTCGTCGTGCACGGCAGGCACACCGGAAATTTCAGTGGAAATAGACCCGTCGGTGATGATGATCCGGCCTGATTTCGCGGAGAGGATCATGCGCCCGTCGGGGAGGAAAGCTAGGCCCCACAGAATGCCGTCGATCGTGAAGATTTCGGTGAGCGTGAAGTCCGCGAGGTCCGTGGTGTAGCGGCCGTTGTTGCCCGCGGCTGCTTCCTTGGCGGCGTCGAGTTGGGGACGGTTGCGCAATTCGCGCATGAGCACGATGAGGGAAACGATTTGGTCGTCGGCCAGGACCTCGCCGTAAGCGGGCATGGTGCCGGCGCCCGATCCTTGAGCGATCACGCGGGCGATCGAGTTGTCGTCAGAACCGTGAGTCCAAACGTCGTCGATCAACGACGGGCCTTGGCCACCTGCACCGTCGGCGCCGTGACAATTGGCACAGAGTTGAGCGTAGAGTTGTTCATGAGCCCGGGGACGTTGGGCATCTGCGGTCGCAATAAAGCAGGAGAGTGTGGTTACGAAAAAAACGGTGAGCGGACGCATGAGGAGTTTGAAAACTAAAAAATTGAGACGCTAAAAATCGAGAAGCTGAAACTGATCGTGGATGCGATCAACCCGACCGATCAGTGGGAGGAGCAATTCTCCGATCTCACGGTCCGCCGTCATTACAATATGAAGAGCTCCGGCACGACGATCTTCACTGGTTATTAATTATAGGTTCTAAGCGGGTCGAAGCGAACGACTGGGTGGGGTAGAGCGCTTTCGATCAGGGTCCTTATTAGGACGATTTCGCGTAGGAACGCGGTCAAAATTTAAATAGGTAAGGAACGAAGTTTTTTTGCTACATTATTAGCCCAGCGGTTTGCAACCCGGTGCCAATTCTCAATTCGCTTCTTCAGTCGTTCGACGACATCCGAATGGGTGGACGCCAGGTCGGTATTTCCGTGGGGGGCATCCGCCAAATTATATAGCCGAACCGGCGCCGTGTCCCATATGTGCACATTCTTGTACTTCGTAGTGTCCTCCCCCGGATAACGAAGCATGAGTTTCCAGTCGCCTTCAACACACCAAAGATACTGCAACGTCTCATCGGGTTTGCCTGGTGACATGTTGTGAATCGAGTTCGTCACGCCGAACACGGCCGTGCGCTGCTTGCGCGCCTTTTCGTCGAGCAGGTTTACACCCGTTAGATTAGCAGGAGCTTCCAGGCCTGCGGCGGCGGCGATGGTAGGAAAGATATCTATCGCATGAGCCAACTGCGCGGAGCGGTCCGGTTCTACTTGTCCCGGCCAAGAAACCATTATGGGGGTGCGGATACCGTTTTCGTAAGGCGAACCTTTCGAACGGAGCGCGAACCCCTTCCACAGTGCCTGATCTGGGTCATTCGCGTTTGTGCTTTGAGCCGCCCAACCGTTGTCGCAGATATAGACGACCAGCGTATTCTCGGTAAGTGATTTCTCGTCCAAATAGCCGAGCAATTCACCGCAGGTTTCATCGAACCATTCGCACATGGCGTAATATTTCGCCACATCCTCCGCCCTTCCTGGCTGGGAGTATTTTTCCAGCAAACGCTCCGGTGGGTTGTGCGGTGAATGCGGAAGGAAAGGCGCATACCAAAGAAGGAAAGGCTTCTTTGCTTCCGTCGCTTCGTCGATGAAATCCGTAATCGGCTTCATCCCATCACGCCCGATTTTTAAACCCTGATCGCCATGCCGGCCACCGCGTTCCGGGTCTCCATGGGTCATACCATGGGTGAAACCGCCGTCTTGATACGATCCTTCCCACCATTTTCCCGACTGGTGAGCCAGATAGCCATTCGCAGTCAGCAGCTTGATGAAGCTCGGGTATTTGTGAAACGCTGCCTGCAAGGGGGGATCCAACTCCGCCCGGTTGTTCCGGCCATCCACATCATTACCGGTGATGCCATGCTGAAACGGATACCGCCCCGTCGCTATCGAAGCCAAGGAAGGTCGGCATAGCGGAGCAGCGACATAGCCGCGTTCGAATACGAGACTGTCTGCGGCGAGCCTGTCCAAATGCGGCGTCTTGATATCCGGATGACCCAGAAAGCTATAGTCGGTCCAAGCTTGGTCGTCACTCAGGATGAACACGATATTAGGCCTGTCCTGAGTTTGTCTAAGGGAGGGTGGCTCAGCCGAAAGCACCTGGCTTACCGATGCTAACGTCAAAACAACGGCCAGCACTCCGCATCGGTTTCCTGAGTGAATCGTTTTTTTCATAAAATGGGAGGTAACGTATTTTGGGTAAGCTACTGTTACCGATGTGGGATTACTTGTTTGAATCTAAAGGGATACGGTCACCGCACTCATGGGGGATCGATTGAGAATGGGAGGCGAAAAAGGACGACTGCCTGCTCTCTGAAATTGACCATGTCTAAAAGTTCCAGCTGCCAGCGGCTACCACCTAGATTGCCACCCCTACTGAGACACTACTTCCGTTTTCATCTTTTTTGGCAAAGGGGCATGTAATTAATTCGTAGCTGGGATATCACGTTTCAGATTCTTTTTGCGGCTGCTGTTCTGAGGATTAGATTTTAATTCCCCACCCGGGTAGGCGTTATCTTGATCCTGCCTCTTCCATTGCGGCTTCATCATGCTTCCGCTCCAGTCTTTATAACTCGCTTTCATCTCGCTGAATATTTTCCGATTTCGGGAAGAGACGTCAGTGATTTCTTGAGGGTCGTTCTTCAGGTTGAACAGCACCTGACCTCCCGTCCTTTCGTTGACCAGCTTCCAATCCCCCCGGCGCATGGCGTATTTCCCACCCGTGCGCCAGAAGAGTTCTTGGTGAGGGTCGCCAGCGCGTCCGTCTTTTAGAAAAGGTAGCAAGTCGACACCGTCCAGTGCGGGCGAAGTATCATCCACAACCCCGGCTGCGGCCAAGGCCGTGGCATGATAGTCAAATCCCATAACGGGCTTTTCATAGAGACTTCTCGCCGGCACCATGCCGGGCCATTGGAACATGAAAGGAACGCGAATACCGCCTTCATATAAGGTCCCTTTCATTCCGCGAAAGGGATGATTCAACGAGGCGTTCAGGGGCGGGATCCCACCATTGTCGCTGTAAAACATGACCAGCGTATTCTCGGTGAGGTTCAGCTCAGTCAGGGTATCCAAAACATTCCCCACCGCGTCATCCATTGCGGACAGCATCCCGGCGAGAGCTCTTCTCTTTCTGTCTTTGATGTTTGGAAAGCGATTCAAGTATTTGTCTGTTGCCTCCATCGGCGTGTGCACCGCATTGAACGCCATATAGAGGAAAAAGGGAGCGTTTTGGTTTTGCTTGATAAAGTTGATCGATTCTTCGGCGAATGCGTCGGTCAAGTAGTCAGGCTCTTGCGTGACGGCGACCCCATTGCGGTAAAGCGGGTCTTTGATCTTCGCTTCGGGATAGTAGGTTCTCGCGCCGCTGTGGAACACATAGGAAAAATCAAAGCCGCGTTCATGCGGACGCAGACCTTCTCGAAATCCGATATGCCATTTGCCGACCATCCCGGTCGCATAACCAGCTTGGTTGAGTTTCTCCGAGAGCAGCGGAATCCGACGGGGCACGCCAAAGTTTGCCGCGGCATAGCGCTCCGGTCCGGAATTATTCTGAAATCCAAAACGGTGCTGATACATGCCCGCCATCAAACCTGCGCGGGAAGGAGAACAAACAGGATGGGTCGCGTATCCATTATTAAAGCGCACCCCGTTAGCCGCAATTGAATCGATGCGCGGCGTAGCAACATCCTCGCAGCCGTTGACGCCGACATCGGCATAACCGAGATCATCTGCCAGGATCAAAATGATATTCGGTCGACCTGTAGCGTGCGCCTTGACCTTAGCGGCTCTAACTGTCGCTGAAACGGAGGTGAGGATTGATGACGAGACCGCGCTTGGGGTCGCAGGTGGTGTCGGGATAGCTGATACAGCGTAAATCCACCCGGTGTCATGGCTAGGCATGCCATTGCACTCTCCGCCGCCCAAATACAAAATTTCTGCTTCACCCTCAAAGGGGGACCGGCAGATTGAACGCACCGCGCCGCTCGTCCCCTTGCCCGCCGCATCGAATGACCTGACGGTATAGGTGGGTTTCCCCTTCTCGAGGGTGCGGACAAGAAAGTTGCGTTCCGAGGCGAAGTAACGGATCGGGCGGCGACCATCATCTCTCACGCGGATGTTGTGCTTCTCCATTCCTCCATTCTCCACGAAGCTTTTATCGTAGCTACACTGGAAGCCGATGAGCCACTGGTCTGGTCCCTCAGGACCTTTGTCGTGCACGATCTTATTGTAACCCGCCAAGGAACCATCGATGGGAAGGCTCCATTCCTTCGCTAGAAAATCCGCTATATCCAATTCCTTCTTAACGGTGTTGTTCCGACCGGGGTCGAGCATCCTAGTAACCCCGGTGGTAATGAACACCAGCGCTTCTTTGTTGCCTGAGGGCGCGGGCACCGTGACCAAACCACGGATGCCACCACCGGAGGTCATCCTCGCATTGTAGTAGACCGATTTCCATTCCGGTTTTTCCCCGTCCGTTCGTATCCAAATATTCTTGGTCGACGAGGCATAGAGCGTGCCGTTGCAGACGGCATACTCCATGAAGCGCTCGCCTTTCGGCAGCATCAATTCCGGCTTGCGGCTCCACACTAATTTGCCCTTGGCGTCCGCGTTGTAAGATGCCGTGAGCATACCGAGTGAGGGCTCGGCATTCTTGGTCCCACTCACCCCGGAAAACACCATGTCGGCCCCGGTAACCGTATCCCGGTGGAAGCCCATGCCGCGCACTTGAGAGGTGGAACTACTTTTTCCTAAAGGGAACTCCAGCCAGCCGCCGTCTTCGTCCTGGCGTCCCCAAATCGATACCACACCCTCTCGGGAAAGAGGAGCCGCCAGCAGCATCGTAACGGGTTCGATGGCCTTGCCGCGGTGATCCGTTTTGAACTCGAATGATTGCAGGGCTGTCAGACGAGAGTAAGTCGAACCCATTTCCAGATCCACTTTCCAAGGTGCATCTGCCGAATCCTTGACCAAAACCTGGCAGCCACTGAGGGAGCTATCCGTTTCCATCCACATGCTTGTCGCCGCGAATAGCTTTCCCTGGTGGCTCGCGAGCTTCAATATTTCCGTTCCGTTCATGCGCTGGCCGTTTTCATCGGAAGCGCCCGCCGTCCATGAGGTGGTGGCAGCTATTGCGGACTTAAGGGCGGACAGAAACAGAATGAGAGTAAGCGATTGTTTCATAATTATTCGTTGGATTTAGTCTTTGGGCTGAGCTCTAAGGTGGTCCCGCTTACTCAGGATGGGCGATCCGAATGGGGGGGGCTGAAAAGGATCAACTCTTGCTGCCCAAATAGAGGGTGGGTGACAGGGTGGAGTGGGTCGTATTTGGGCAGTTTCCTCATGGGAACGATTTTGCAAGGGAGCGCCGTGAAAATATCATCAAGTAAGGAACGCTACCTTTTTACTGCCGTGCTTCATACCTTTTATTCACCAGGGGCTGCATGACTAGGACAAAGTGTTGGGCCCGCTTATTCGATTCCACGGCGTCCCAATCGTGGGGGTTCCAGACGTAGTCGGCGGCGCTCGCGAAATACACCAGAGCAGCGGTCGTGAAGTGCTCGCCGAGATTGTTATACCCCGGGCCTAACGCGGCATTGAAGTGAATGCCCTCAAAAAGCTGGTTCAGATTCTTCGGCAGATATTCGCCGTGGAATGCCTGTAAACCGGAAATCTCTTCCACCGGTCGCGAAAACGATTTGTTCACTTCGAGCCCGACTCGATTTAGCCAGAAAAATGGTTTTCGGCCCGCGTCCCGGGCCCATTGTTCGACCGTGCTTTCGGTCAGTTCTTCAATGACGATGCCGCCGTTACCCGTCCACAGCGGCCAGACCTTGGCGAGGAGAGCATTCATCTCCGGTGAGGCATCTCCATAATAGGTGATCTTACCGTCGCCCGTCTCGGGGTGAACAAACGGTGGGCAAAAGAGAATGTGCGAATCGGGGGAATCCTCCTGCAGGGTATCATACACCAGGTTGATCACCCTCTCCATGCCTGAGCCCTTCCCAGGCCAATCGTTGTAGTCGATTTCAATCCCGTGCGCACCTTGGGCCATGATCCATTTGAGAAAGGCCGCATATTTCTCCTGGTCGGCCGGGTCGGAAAGGTCATAGGCGCCCGGTTTTTTAAAGGACTCAGCATCGTAACTCTTGATGTTTTCCCCGCCTCCGCGAAAGGGGCAGAAATACACGATCGATTCAAGTATCCCTCAATCTCGAAGCTCGCGACAGAGCATCTCAATGTTGGTCAGAAAAGGATCTTCCGGAGCCTGAGAGTTTCCTCCGTGGTATTGCAGACCGACCATGTTGATCTTGAACACCTTCATCCAGTCAGAGAAAAGGCGGAGCATGGTCAGCTCGTTATCCGAAGCGCTCGTTTTCGATAGCCGAAATCCGAGCTCCGGCCAATCCGCAATCGTGAGGGGAGGGACCACGATCCGCCCCGCTTCATCGCTATCCACCAGCTGACAAAAGCTCAGCAATCCATAATAGAGCCCCAGATCGCTGGCAGGCCTGGATCGTCACCACGGGACCGTGAGATTGCGACGGTTGCGTGCGCAGATAGTAGCTCTGGGCAAGTCGCCTGGCATCGAGTTTCTCGTCGGCTCCCGCGCTTCGGAAAATTTGAGCGAGTTCATCTTCCGAGCATTTGTTTATCAGGATATGATGACCTCTTGGCGCTTTGAGCAAACGCGTGTTCGTAGCCCCCAGAAAACCGAGCCGATCTGAGAGTAGCGCCACCCCTTCCTTGATTGGTTTTACCTGACTCGGGGTTGACTCAGAAGCGCGGATGAGAATCGCCTCTCCCTTTTGTGCGATAGGAAAATTACCCGTTTCGTAGATCTTTACCTTTGGCCGTGGAATGACGCGAGACGGAGGGTTTTCTACCTGCGAATACGTGGTGGTAATACCTGCCATGCCAAGCAAAGCCCCCAGGCTAATTGCCTTGGCCCACTTAGCCTCAAATCGAAACCGGTTTTGAAGCCAACGGTTATCGCATTCGCTGGATGATTTCATTTGTGGTTACTTTAACCCTCAAGCTCACCGCGTTTCACGCTTAAACTCGGCTTCATCCACCTTCTTCATGGGGACCTTTCATTTTGTCCCCATTCCCGTGTCCGTCAAATCAGGGTAACTTCAACATGATCCTTTTGGGCCACGGTCTCTAAGACTACCGTAACTCGAAGACTGACCTGAGTAGGTAGTGGTCCGAGGGGAATCCGGCCGGCCAGCTGTTGACCAGTCTCGTCGACGTGTGGTGGAGACTCGTGCCTTTGTAATAGAGTTGGTCGATTCGGCTCTTATTCCGATAAGTGACTCCAGGGAATTCCCCGACATCCGGATAGAGGCTGCGATAGGCGTCCGTGAATCCGGCGCTCATCATGACCTTCGACGCGGGACTATCACCTCCGTCAATATGCGGGACGGCGTTGAAGTCGCCCCCGAAGAATACGGGAATTGTCACGGTGTCGGCGAAGCGGCTCTGGTGGAATTCGAAAACCGGGGGGAACGCCTCCATGCCATACCAATTCGATATGACCCACACATCTTGGGTTTCACTGATCGCGACCCTCACGGCGACGTTGTTGAACGAGGCTTCTTCGGGAACGAGAAGTTCTCGGATCGGATAGCGGCTTAACACCGATATGTTGGAGCCCTGATTGAGGTAATCTAAGTCGACGGTTGTGGCGAAGTAGTAGCCCAGTTCCGCCGCGATGAAATCGCCCGCCGAGTAGGTCTCCTGCATCATTAAAACGTCGATGCCTTCTCGATCCAGGATCTGCGCAATGCCGAGTCGCGCGTCCCAACCGTGTTCGTCTACCGAGAAGTGCAGACCTCCATGGAAGATGTTCCAAATGCCGGTGGTGATGGAATCGATCGACTGCTCGTGGTCAGCGACGACGGGTTCGAAGTGCGCGGAGTAGGAATCCCGTATTTCTTTGGCGGAAACCGCACGCTCCCAAATCGCCAGGTTGTCGATGTCGAAGTCGGTCGGATACAGCCGCTCGCGTTCGCTAAAAACATTTGCCGCGATATTATCGATCACGACCTTGTCGTCGACCAGGGAGAAGATCTTCATCAAGGGCGCAGCATCCATGAAGCTGAATACCTGATGCACCGTGTAGGGATTCTGCATCAGTGCGGACTCGGCCTGCGAAACCTGCGTGAAGTCGGCAGAGCGCATCGACGCGATGAACGACTCGCCTTCCGCTCCAAGAGTCCGTGCGCGCGTGCGAACCTTCTCGTCGAATAGAACCTCGGGCTCGACGATCAGCTTCACGAACTCATCGGGTTCGACTTTGTCCAGTTCGAAGGCGTTGAAGACGTCAACCAGCTGCTGGAGCTTCTCGGCTCCGTCGTAGATCGCCGGGACGATCTCATTTCGTGCGCTCGATGTCTTCCCGGTTCCTCCGACGATCAGCGCTTGGGTCGAAGTGAAATCAAAACCTTCGGAGTCGCTTAGGTTGTAGATCGTTTTGTTTACCCCGTCGTAATATAGCCGGACCTCTGTGAGAGCGCTATCGTAGGTCATCGTGAGCTGATGCCATCTCCCATCGTTGAGCGGCATGTGCTCGCCATTGTCGCGCTCATAAGTGAGGCGTCGCTCGCCCGAACCCATATTCCAGGCCCAGGAGCCGTGGGACATGAAAAACACCCAACCCGGCACTTTCTGTGACGCTAGGCTGTTGTTCTCAGTGTCCTTCTGCGAGAGCAGGACCATCCGCGATTCAGAGGACGCCGTCGTCCTGATCCAATATTGCACGGAAAAGTCCCGACTCGCGTGGGAAGGCAGGCCCATGCCCTCGATCGTGAGACCTGCCACCGCGTCTCCAGATCTCAGGCGAAGCGCTCGACGATTGAGGCCGCGCACGAACGTAGGACTGCCGCTCGTTTGGCCTTTCACTGAGGTCCCGGTCGCGTTGTCGAAGTTGTCGTCAAATTCGAATCTCGCGACCGGCTCGATTGCCGTTGGTAGAGGCGTGGGTTGCGGTTGCGCGTGACCCACGCAGATGAAGAAGATAACTTGAGCCAAGAACAGAATGATTCGCGTGGTGGTGTTTATGATCGATCGCATATTCGGAGAAAAGTAGGTCAGTCCTTACTATTTAAATTGAAGGAGAGGAGTGGGGAGGGTCGTATTAGGACAGACGATTATTGAGAACGATTTTTAGCAGAAACGCCGTCAAAATATTCTCAGATAAGGAATGACTTTTTCTGATCACCGACAATTAACGACCGGACCTCCTTGGATTGCCTTAATTATTAAAAGCGTAACCTCAGTCTTATGACAAACAGATCAATGAAGATCCCGGAATTCACGTCTTTCGAGTTACTGCCACTGACTGGAAGTCTTGGTGCGGAGATTTTTGGTTCAGATTTGAATGCTGCGAACGACGAAGTCATCGCACAGGTGCAATTGGCTCTCGACCATTATCATGTTCTGGCAATCCGTGATCAATCGTTTGACCCGTGCTCTTTCCATAAAGTTGCCCGTAGATTTGGGCCTTTCACGGGAAATCCGATTCATACCCCGCTCGATGGTTTTGATGACGTCGTGCGATTTACCCGAGAAGCCGAAGATCGCGGTAAGGTTGTTGGGGAGGACTTACATATGGACATGGCTTGGATGGAGAATCCTCCCGCTGTAACGATGCTTTATGGGGAGGAAATTCCGCAGGTGGGGGGAGATACTTTATTCTCCAGCCTTTCTGCGGCATACGAAGGCCTGTCTGATGCCATGCGGGAGCTAATCCAGGATTTGATAGGGGTGCACGAAGGCAAGGGGGTCTATGCGGTCAACGCGGTGCATAAGACCTTAAATGTTAAATCAAGCGCACAATCGCTCGAAGAGATCGCGACTCACCATCCGCTCGTTTGTTGCCATCCCACCACCGGCCGACGACACTTGTTCCTTAGTAGTGCGCTTCACCGTTTTGTCGGTATGACTGAGGCCGAGAGCCTGCCGATCATCAGGTTTTTGCAAACGTATGCCCAACGGGTTGAATACACGTGTCGGCTTCGATGGGCACCCGGAACGCTCTCGATGTGGTCAAACACGTGTCTCCTGCATTCAGCTATCAATGATTATCCCGGTCAACGGCGGGTTGTTTTAAGAACCACGATTGCCGGTTCACCACCAACGGGCGGTTCGTATCTATAATCTAGAGGCAGGACAAGAGGGTTCATAGCCCCTTCGGACTAATCGCCGAATAGGAGTGCTCTGAGTCAGTTTGACTTCGCAGCGCTGTGGCGTGGGCTCTGCCACAAAGCCGACAAAAGATTGTCCGGGATCTGGTGCACTCGGGCGGTCGATTTCTGGGTCTCGGTGATGTAGAGGCCGTCGTCCCACATAAAGTCAGGGTAGCTGATCCGGTCCTCGGTGCTTTCGCCATAGAGCACAGCAACGGGATCGCCCCACTGAATTACTTTACCCTCGGGTGAATCGACCTCGATGCCACCGAGTAGATAGGCGGGATTACGACCGACAAAGCCGCTCATTGAGTTGTTGTGAAACCAGTAAATATAGCGGCCTTTATAGGGACCTGCCGGAAGCTTGCGCACGAAGTTAGCGGCTCGCGGGTGCTTCACCCGTTCACCGTCCGGACCATAGGTCATGAAGGCAGACTCTGTCCAAGTTCTGCCTTTGTCGCGGGAGTAGGCGTGGCCGGGATAACCGTCGACCGTGCGGTAGGTGCAGAAGAATGATCCGTCGGAAAGCACTTCCATATTCACCTCCGATGCAATGAGGCCCTCGGGCGAGGTCAGGCCTCGGTCGGTTTCCGGCAGCAGTTGCCACGTCAACTTGGCCGGGTCGCGTTCGCTATCAATGTTATCGCAACGCAGAAAGAATGCTTCGGATGAGTGGAAGGCTCCTCCCTGAATCCCACTGACTTTGCTGAAACCCAGATAGGAGGCGCCTTCGTGAGCGATCATCTTGTCCACACTCCAGAAGAAGCGCACCTTGCCCTGGTAGGGATTCTCCCGGTCGATCTTCGTTTCACGGATGGGGACAAACCAGCGTTGGGTGGACCAGCTGGCCCCGCCGTCGTCGGAGTATTTCATGGCAAACTTACCGATCAGGTCGACCCGGTGCGTGACGCCCACGCCGTCGACCATCTTCACCTCACGGCGATCCTCGTAGTTGTAGGTGTAAAACACATACACTCGACCATAGGGCGTGAGATAGGGCGTGGCCCAGGAGGCTTCCGGCCCGTCACGCGGTTCGATATCGGTCAGTGGCTCCCACGTCTTACCGTGATCCCGACTTCGGGTCGAAACGATGTGCTGCCCCAGATCTCCCTCGTCGCCCGTCCCCGTCGTCATGACGCACAGCCAAGTGCCGTCAGGCAACATCTGCACATACGGTTGATCACAGTAACCTTCGGACGGAATCTCGTAACCGGTGGTGATAGCGATGGCGGGTGGGTCTTGCTCCATCGCAGCCTTAATCATGGCTTTTTGATCATCGCCGGCTGCCGTGAGGGCAGCGGTCAACAGCGCGAATATTATGATTAGGCAATAGGATCTCATGGGGTGTTCGGGCAAGGTTGACCGGGAGAGGGGAACAATGCATCCCTTTATTCTGTGAATTTATAACGCCGATAACCGTAAGATTGAACCTTCATCGATTTTCCAAAATATCGACTGCTTTGGTATCTCCTGTTTCAGTCGCATATTTTCTCAGAAT
>CAJXQX010000007.1 GCA_913058185.1 uncultured Verrucomicrobiota bacterium | reverse complement strand
CGGGAAGATCATGGGAGTTGTCCGAGAACCCTGTGCTCGCTGAGCCGGGAGGGAATCCGTAGAGGAAATAATTGGCATTTTCCTGATACCATGGGGTGTGTGCGATAAAATCGAATCCGGTGTAGGTTTTGATGCGCTGCGGGATATCGATGAGCATATCCATGTTCATGCGGAAATAGGAAAACCCGTGAACCCAGCCACCATCCTCTCCACCCAAGACCGGGGCCCGGGCGAGGAATGTTTCGTAGAGGTAGGTCAACCATGTCGCCGCGGCGGGAATATCACCGTGCACCGCAATCGCGGTATCGAACAGATAGTGAAAGGTGTGCTGCCAAATATGATTGGATAGGACCACGGACTCTTTGTTGTTCGCCCACGTTTGATAAAAATGCTCCGCCCGAGCCTCGATCGAGGTGAGGAGTGCTGCCCGCTGCTGCTCGTCTAGATGATCATGGAACGTATCGTATACCGTCGCCATCGAGAGCATGATGCGGCTGTCCCCAAAATCATTGATCCGCGTGACTCCCGCAGGATCCCAAGTGGATGCTTCCAGCGCCCAGCGCACTGCCGTCTCTCGGTATCTCGCTTCACCGGTTAAAACATAAGCCTTACAGAGCGGATCGACTCCGTTGAAGAGGTCACTCCCCACGAGCTTGGACGCGTCCTTTTGAATCTTGTCCGTTTTCTTGGCATCGTCTCCCTGCAGGTCGGCGATACTGAGATCTTCCTCGGGGGGAGGCTGATCCACAAAATGCTCAGCCAACGCTACAATTCGTTCGGCCTCACGAGTCGGTGCGGCCCGCTTGCGGAATTCGGCCCAGTTGGACTTGTCCACGAGTCGACGCGGATGAACGCCCGGGATTCCGGCCAAAAACCGCGCCGGAGGCGGCGGATCCCAGTCCTGCGATTCATTGGTAATCAAAAATGAATGGGTGTCGGACCAGAGATCGCCATCAACCCGGTGCTGCCAAAACCAGCGCCCCTGCGCCAACGATTGGTGGGGGTTGAATACGGCCCAAGGCAGGTTGCTCCCGGTGATAGAGTTCTCGGCAGGAAATAATTCATCCTGAGATAACCGAACATCATACCTGCGTCCCTTCCCCGACGTCGTCACCCACTGCAAACACGGAGAATTCCGCTTCGCCACACGGTCAAATGCGGGATCCGCCCAACTGCGTTTCTTCGCATGGATCACGGGAAGTCCCGCCATGCCCGCTCGCACATCATCAGCGTCTTCAATCTCCCAAACGCGGAAATTTCGATAGCGGAAATGAGTCCACTGCATCTGACGAAAACCGATCTTCCCGGATTCATAATGCGGGCGGGGTTCGCTGCTATCTGTGTCGGTCCAATCGATAACCTTACGACCGTCGACAAAGAAGCGGATGTGCGCCCCGTCTTTGACTAACTTCAATTGATGGACGGCGGTGGAGTTTCCTGAAATCCCTTCCGCGCCCTCTTGGACCAAGTTGAAACCGTTGTTCTTTCTTAGATGCGCTTTACCTCGATCGGGGCGTTTGGGGTTATTGGCGTGGTAGGAGATATGGTAAGCCCCCACCTCCCCTTTGGTATAGCCACTGAACGTGCCGTCCCGCTTCGGTAGCGAGGGATCGAATAGGTCTCTCCCGTCCATGCCCTTCGCCGCGAAGAAGAGGATGCAAAGGCCATCATCGGTATTTAGATTCTGCGCTTCCCACTCAGCGATAAACCGATCAGGGAATTCTTTCGGTCCCCAAAACACATGGTGATATTCCTTCTCCGGTGAATACATCTCCATCCATCCGTCCCGAAACTCGGTGACACCGGGGCCTTCCATCCTCCATATCTCAATATCGTCAGGTTGGGCGAGGTTGTTTTGGTAGATCAACGCTCCGCGGTCCGGAATTTGCTCCGCTGAGAGCATGCTCAAACCCGCGGAAATTGAGAGTAGGACTAAAACGATAATTCGCTGCACAGAATTCAATATTCCTTGAATACCTCGATAGATCGAAAACAAAAAGCCCCCCGAGCCAGAGACTCGGAGGGCTTTGTAAACTTACTTGATTAGAATGATCCGCGGATACCAAACACGTAGCGCCGACCAAAAGTCGAATAGGACGTGGTATAGAGTCCGGGGGTGCTTCCGATGTAACGTTCGTCACCGACTTCATCCGTCAAGTTATCCGCTTCGAAGAACAGACGGGTGTCACGATCCTTGAAGAGACGATACTGAATAGACAGATCCATAGTCGCGGATTCGCGATCGAAGGTGATAGCGGAGATCGCGGCCGTCGAAGGGTTGCGCTGCAACCGCGAGATGTAATTGTAGGACAGCCGAACATTGAATCGTGACCGCTCGTAGATTAACTGAAGATTGTAGATTTCCTTGGCTTGATTCGTGAGGCTATTGGTGAAGTTCTCGCCAATTTTTACGAAGTTTCCGTTCGCCAATTCCGTTTGGTTGAAAATCGGATCGGTTTGGTCACCGGTGATGTAGGCGTAGTTGGGGACAAAACTGAGTCCCTGCAAGAATCCGGCTCCCGGAATCAGGTCCGTCATATTGAAGTAACCGCTGACCTCTACACCCTGAATGCTGCGGCTCGAGGCATTGGACCAGAAATTCGTATCTGAAGTGACAAACTCAGTGCCAAGACTGGGGTCCTCGGAATCTATCAGCAATTCGACATCACGCCGGAAGGTATCTTGCTGGAGGAAGTCTTCGAGACTCTTGGAGAAATACGTCACGGAGAAAGTATTACGTTGGCCGGGACCGAAGTAGTATTCCCAAGCGGCATCAAAATTCGTCGATGTTTGCTCGACTAGATTCGGATTTCCTAAATCGAACTCCTCAGCGCGGTTAGTGAGATTAAGCACGCCGGCTGCTTGCAACTGGCGATTGGCTTCACCCAAATCGAACGGCACCAATTCCCGGTAATCGGGACGAGTCAGCGTTTTGGTGTAAGCCACCCGGAAGACGTGACCGGAATCCCCAGCGCGATAAGTCAGGACACCACTCGGCAGCACGTTATCGTAGGAACTCTTGCGGTTGATATCGTCTACGATATCGCCGAAGGAGAAGGTTCCATCGGCCCCAGCAAACCCAAGATCCTGAACACCGGCTTGAACAAGGTTATTAAGGATACCTTGCTGTTCGGACGAGAGATTTGGAATGTTGGTGCCATCGACCACGAAGTTCGAAGGTTTCCATGTGGTATCGAGTTCAGTTTTTTCGAAACGAAGACCGGTGACCAAGGTCCAATCATTCTTGCGGAAGGTCCCCTGTAAGTAGGCCGCCAAAACGTCTTCCTTCAGCTCGGCGGTGTCGGCCGCATCACGAAGATCCGAACGAGCGAATTCCCAAGCGGTTGGATCTGCCCGGTAAGTATCAAAGAAGTGGGCATACGGAGAATCAGCACGCAAAAACGGACCAGCGGCATCAGCATACTTACCATCCCAGAGGGTTGTATTCCCATCGGCCGGATCGGCAAACAGCCCGGCTGGATAAACCCGACGGGAGCCTTCTTCGGGACGGAAGAACAACTGAGTGGTGACATTATCCCGCGTCGCGCTGCGTAGACGAACACCTGTCTTTAAAGTAACATTGTTATTAATTTCTTTTTCCAGATCGACGGAGGCGAGCACCACGTCCTCGGTCACGTTTTCATAGAGAAATTGCGGTGCGGTATTGTTGAAGGTACGATTGGCGTCACCGAACACATTCTCTTTCCCATTGGAAGGAACGTGGCCTCTACGCTCGGTAACTTCGAATACCGTAAAGTCAGGCAGCGGAGTCGTGCCGAAGAAACTGGCGCGCAAGCGGTCACCCGCCCGGCCATCATCAAAACGCTCCTCAAAGCGATACTGACGGTTAAAGTTGTCTCCTTCATCGGACGAGAAGAGGAGCCGATATTCCAGCAAACCGTCATCGAGGGCTGTTTCGCCTCCGAAATCGAAGGTATAGGTTTCGGCCTCAATGTTACGGCCCGTGATGATCCGACCAATCCGACCATCCCGATTGGCTTCGAAGTTCGGGGTGACCACGACATTGCCACTGCTATCCACCTGTTGCACAAAACTGTCCCCCGCACTGCCTAAGGTAGGATCATTGTCATTCTCTACCCAATCACCGAGAGCATTACCGGCATCATCCATGAACCACCAATTACCCGAAAAGGCACGTTCGAGACGATCGATGCGAAAAGCGAAACTGTCCCGGTCGTCATTCTCTTTTTGAAACCAAGGGCGGAAATAAAGCGTCGTTTCGTCGGACAACTTAAAATCAAAACTGGCGTTAAAAGTCAGCTCATCGCGCGTGGTGCGCGTCTCGTTGGGGTCAAAGCGATCCCAGATTGGTGTTGCTGCGTCGGGGTTCGTCGACAGGTCAGTCTGCTCGGCAAATCCCGGGATGCCTGACACGCGGCCAGGATCATCTAGAAAGCGATTCTGCGTCGACCAATCGACCAAGTCTTCATCGGTGTAGTTAATATTGAACAACATACCGAAATTATCTTCACCACCCAAGATACTGCCGATGGCTGAATGAACTATATTGGCACCCCACCCACGGTGGTCGCCTTGGTCGCGGTGACGATATTCTACCTTGTAGCGAGTCCCGGTCTTTTTCAGATCAAAGGCATTGGCGGTTTCTACATTCACCGAACCACCAATCGAATCAGCCGGAAATTCCGCGGTGACACTTTTGATGATCTGCACCCCGGCAACCATTTCCGCGGGGATCTGAGTGACATCATAATTACGTGAACCCAACCGGGCATTCGCCTGCGAAGCACCGTTGATGCGAATGGAGTTATACTGACCGTCCGCGCCGCGAATGGTGACGGAGCCTTCGGCGTTTCCTTGCCCACCGATCACGTTGACCCCAGCGAGCCGGGAAAGCGCTTCGCCCAAGTCATCATCGGGCAGATCACCCAATGCATCAGAGCCCAAATAACTTCCGATGATGTTCGATTGTTTTTGCCGTTCTACGGACGCGGCCTGGGCGGCACCGTAAATCTGGAATGCTTCCATTTTGACGGTTTCTTCTTCGGCATTAGATTGCTGCGCCACGGCGGGCGATGCACTAAAGCTAAGCACAGCGGCAAGTCCGCCGGTGAGACTGCTAAATAGTCGTTTTTTAGGGTTCATATCTGGAGTGGTTCGAGGTTTGTTGGTTTGGGTCGCAGGCAGCGGGGTTGTCGTAACTTCCTCAGCGACACGGATGACCGCGAAGGCGCCGGTTCCCCGGTCCTCCACGATTTGCAATGGTGTTTCTAGCAACATTGCTTCCAGTGCTTCTAAGGGAGTGAACTTCCCCATGACGGCATTCGTCCGAACCCCTTTCGCAACTTTGGCGGTAAACATAACGTCTACGTGCCCCTGCCGTGCTACTCGTGGTAAGGTCGAAGTCGCCTTGCCTGCTTTTATCTCGAAGACTTGTTTTTCCGCAGCTTCGGATTCCGCACCTACCAAGAAGCCACCCATCAAATTCATGATGAGTGCGGCCAGGCAAATCTTGCCTAAGCCATACAGCCGATTGGGGGGTTGGGGTAACATTCGAGGCCATGGAGCGACAATCTTCTGCTCCAGAGACGATCAAGCTGATTGATCGGGTGAATAATTAAAACGAAAATTCCTACTATGGATATATTATCCGCCACCTTTCCACTGTAACCTGTTCGTCGAACAAGTCAATCGGCTCCATCAATTCGGCTTTCGAACTGAACTTAGTTCAACGGACTCGCGTAAGCGTCACCGACTCGCCGCCTTCGAAGGAGGCCTCCATTGGGCAAGTCAATTCCAGCAAGCGCACAAACCCGTCCAAATTGTAGGAACGGAAAGTCGCGGTGATCACGGTATCGAGGAGTTCTTGGTCTTCGATGAAAATTTGCCGGGTATTGTAGTGGTTAAACTCCGCCACAATCTCGCCCAATGGACGCGCTACGAATTCCAGCACCTGATGCTTCCAAGCCAATTCTTCGACAACTTCCTCCTCCGTAAATGGCGCGAGCTCAGGAACAATAGCTTCGGTGACGAACGAAATATGGGAGCGCTGACCAGCGTTCAGCTCGGGAGCGAAAATCTGCGGCTCGGGAGATGCCGAAAGCTCACCCACATTTATCAATGCGGATGAATCCATCTGAACGCGGCCGTGAGTCACCATGACGTCAAGCGAGTCGTCGTTCAGTTTTACATTAAACGCCGTTCCGACCGCGATGACCGCGATACCCCGGGCACTGACGACGAACGGACGATCTGGGTTCTTCGCCACTTCAAAATACGCTTCACCCGAGAGGAGATCCACTCGTCTCTCCTCTCCGGAGTATCGAATAGCAATCTGGGTGCCTTCGTTTAGTTCGACAATCGAACCATCAGGCAGGCGGTGAATCTGGTAGTCCAAAGCCATCGCGCCCGCTTCGGGCAAATATCCATCAAAATTTTGGTTCTCAACCCAGGGACTCCAAACAAATAGTCCCACAAGCAGAGCCGCCGCCGCCAACGAGGACAGTCCTAAGAACCATCCTTGTTTCACCAATGGAACCGCGAGCAAATCCGGGTTGGGCTCATCGCTATGCTCAGGGCACCACTGCACCAAGGAATCAAATTGATGGAAGTTTTGAGAATGACGCGTAAACCCCTCACCATGTTGGCTATTTTCCGCTAGCCAGGAGAAAAACGCATCCTGCTCTTGCGGCGTAAAACCGGCGTCACGGCGAATGACCCAATCAAGCGCAGCTTCATCCAAGCGACTCTCATCACCTGAGTTAGGGCTATCTGGTGTATTTCCGTAGTCTTTCATCGGTGACTATGTTCGTGCATGAATGCACTGCACTTCTTTACGCCGATTTTCAGCTGCGTAGCGACCGTATTGACCGATATCCCCAGCTTCTTCGCAATGTCCAGCTGGGACATGCAATAAACTTTTCTGAGCGTAAAAATACGTCGGCATTTGGACGGGAGTGACTGGATGGCTTTGGTTAAAATCTCTAATTCCTGATTACGCGCGATCGATTCTGGCACCGACTCCGCATCATCTAGGACGTTCGAAAGTTCATTTTCGGTTAAAGAATCGAATTGAACAACTTTTGAGCGCCGCATGACGTCGAGTGCCAAATTCCTCGCCGTGGCAAAAAAGAAGGCCTTGGGGGACTTAATATCGTTCACCTCTTTGGCTTTCAGCACGCGCAGCAACGACTCTTGGACGATGTCATCCACATCAATGCGGTTAGCGAATCGATTCTGCAGCCAACCACGCAACATGGGTTCGTGCGGTTGGAGGTATTCTCTATACCACTGACTTTGGACTGAGTTTTCGGGGGGCATCTATTTACGAAATGGGGTAACGACTACTTAACCCATACGGTAGTTCCAGGGAAAGGTAAAGGTTTCACAGTCAGGCAACGCAACCTACTCGCTCTGCTCTAGCGCGTCGTGATTATATTCACCGCGCTTTTTGAAGCCAGGGTAGTAACGCATGCTGCCAAATCGGGGATAGGTATCAAAGATGCCGCCGTTACTCGTCATCCGCGGATCTTTTTGATCACTAAGATTTTCGCGAAGTTTCCGACCAAGATTCTCCAAAATCGCGGCGTAGCGAGGGTCTGACGCCAAGTCATTCACACAAGCGGGATCGTTCTCAATATCGTAGAGCTGTTCAGTCGGCCGTCTAAGAAAGCCCAAAGCATAATGCTGCGGATAGGTTGCTCGTTGGGCCAAGATCAGCTCTTTGGACGGTGAGGGATCGATATCGGCATAACCGAGGCCCATGGACTTGTAGTCTGAGGAGAAACTCCCGTCGGTCTGGTCCGGTCGCAACCTCTCCGGGTTGGGAATGCCCGCGGGCCAGCGATCGGCATCAACATTCCACACGTAGAGAAACTCCTCCGTTCTTAGCGCCCGCGCCGGGTAACCCTTGTTATCAGCTCGGGCATGAGAATGACGTTCCCGACCGGTCAGCACGAAATCGCGATGGGCTTCCCCTTTTTGCAACTGCGGAAGCAGGCTCTGGCCCGTGAGGTTTTGCATCCGGTCGGTTTGCGCGAGTTCCAGGAAGGTTGGCGCTAGGTCGATCAGGCTCGTGAGCGAAGTCGTTTCACGCCCGCCCGGGAAAAACGCCGGTCCGGCAATCACCAAGGGCACATGCGTGCCATATTCCTGCAGGTTGGCTTTCGCGGAGGGAAAGGGCATACCGTTGTCCGCAGTGACCACCACGATTGTATTGGCCAGTTCTCCAGCTTCTTCGAGCATCTGCAGCATCGCCCCGAGGTGTTGATCGAACCATTCGATTTCCAAAGCGTAGTCGAGCACGTCGTGGCGGATGATCTCTTCGTCGGGCAAAAAGTCTGGAACAGCTGCATCCGCTAGTTGCTTTCCAGCCCTCTGCCCTGATCCGTACTCGTATACCCGATGTGGTTCCTTGGCGCCAAACCAGAAGAAGAACGGTTGGTCCGATTCTTTATTCGCCAGAAACGTCTCAAAGTTGGCGGTGTAGTCGATATTGGAAATGCCGCTCGCAGGCGGCTCCAACGCGGCCGCGTTGTATTCGTCTCCCACAGGATTTCGTTTCCACCCGGCATCTTCAAAATTGCCGGGACTCCAGGGTTTGCCGGTGAATCCGACGTGATAACCGACATTCTCAAGCACCCTTGTGAAAACTGGGAATTTTTTGGGAAAATAGCTGCCGTGAGTTCCAGCCTCTTCAAGTTCCCAGATATTGCGGCCGGTGAGAATGGCCGCGCGGCAGGGACTGCACTGCGGGGCGGGAGCGAAAGCGTTGTGAAAGAGGACACCCTGATCGGCCAGTCGATCAAAGGCAGGCGTCTCAACGCCTTTCGTTCCGTAGGCCGAGGCATACGGGTAGGACTGATCATCCGCGATCGCGAAGAGGATATTAGGCGCGGCGTGGGTGGATGATACGACCGCGAGCACTAACAGGGCCACGCAGACATCTCGGAGGTTTAGAAACTGTTTTTCCATGTCAGATAAGACTGTTTGAGGGTTTCCACTTTTTGAGGGTAACTCGAAGCAAGATTGGTAAGTTCACCGGGATCGTTGTCGAGATCGACGAGGAAAAGTTTGTCGTTCTCCCCGAGCGGCGCCTTGGCGCTTTTGTCGACCGGGTTACCGAGAAGTTTCCAACGCCCGTCGCGGGCGACCCATTGCCCGCGAAACTCCCAATGATATACTCCGTCATGCACACTGGCGGCCTGCGGATCGCGCAGAACGGGCACGAGACTTTTGCCTTCGATCATCGTATCAGGCATATCCAACTCGCAGAGTTCGGCGAGCGTCGGCAGCCAATCCGTATTAGAGGACAGCTGACCTCTGCTTCCACCTGAGGGCAATCTGGCCGGCCAACTGATCGCAGCCGGAACCCGGATGCCTCCCTCGAATAGACAGGCCTTCGCGCCTCGAAATACGCCGGTATTACCGCCTCCAAAATGAGCGCGTTCCTCGGTCGAGTGGCCATTGTCGGATTGGAAGATAATTATGGTATCCTCTCGAAGCCCCAACGTATCCAAATTCTGGATTAACTGGCCGATGATCTCGTCCTGGGTGGAGAGGAACGCCGCGTAGAGATTTCGCGGATAAGGCACGCCCTGCTCGTCGTAATACTTCAGCCACTTGGGATACCCCTGGTAAGGGTAATGGGGCAGATTGATCGCAAAATAGAGGAAGAACGGATCGTCTTTCGACTCGGTGATGAAGGCACTGGCTTCTTCCAGCATGAGTTCAGGGAAGAACGCACCATCATGAAACACCTCTGCCCCATTTCGGTAGAGATCGTGCCGATTAGGACCACGCCAATAGTAAAAGTGGGAGTAGTTATCGATACAGCCCACGAGGTGACCGAAACTGTAATCAAACCCATGCGCCAGAGGTTTTTTGTCTTCCGAAAACCCCAGATGCCACTTGCCGATGTGCGCCGTATTATACCCGGCATTCTCAAACAAATCGACCATGGTAAAAAGCTCGCTCGATAACCCCGCGGTCTGGCCCGGTGTCGCCGAGACATTGCCATCCAACCCCGCCCGCTGCGGTGACATCCCCGTAAGTAAACTGACGCGCGATGGCGTGCACACCGGAGCACCGTAAAACTGGGTAAAATGGACGCCACTTTCGAACAACGCGTCCATGTGGGGAGTGACGAGATCCTTCGAACCCAGCGTGTTTAGATCGAGGGTGCCTTGATCATCGGTGTAGATGACGATCACATTGGGTGCCGCCAACACGTTGGTTTGAAGGCAGCTGAGACAGAGGGAAAAGCAGCCGACTACACTAAGAAAGGTCTTCATCACGGTTAATACAATTTGGGGTATGGTGAAAAAACTATGCTAGTCTAGCTCACCCGTCACATTTCCATCTACCACTTCGATATAGTCGAGGAGTTGTCGCTCCAGCTCCTTCGCCTTAGCCGGCATAGATTTAGCGAGATCCGTAGTTTCCCCCAAATCCGTCGATAAATCAAACAACTCAGTTCCCTCCGCATGATTCGAATGATCGTGCCAGAACTTTAGAAGTTTGTAGTCCCCTACCCGAATGGACGAATGCAAATAGGACGCGTAGCGATGATGGAACAGCGCATCAGTCGGCCGATTCACCTCCCCTTTCCCATCATCCAACAATTCAGCGAAACTACCGCCATCGATATAGTCTGGCATCGTCTCAGAAAACCCCGCCAGTTCTGCGATAGTTGGAAGTAGATCGTAACCGATGACAGGCACATCACTTTGGCTATTTGCGGGAACACCGGGGCCCGCAACGATGAACGGCACGCGCACCCCACCCTCATAAAGCACCCATTTGCCGCCACGCAGAGGATCGTTCCGCGACGGGCGGCCATTGGTGCCCGGTGGGGCAAGTTTGTTACTCACCGGTGGAATAAATTCAGCCCCACCGTTATCGGCCATAATCAGGATGTAGGTATTGTCCGAAATCCCTAAAGAATCCACCTCGTCCAGTATCGCCCCAATTCCCGTGTCCAGATCGGCCAACATGGCAGCGTATCCGGGATGATCATGGGTGCGGCCCCGCAACTTACCAGAGAATCGATCATAAGTTTCTGGTTTCGCCTGAATATCAACGTGCGTCGCGTAATGAGAAATCTGGAGGAAAAACGGATTACCCGCCGCCACATTGCGCCGCATGAAACTCGCGCCTCGACCGGTGAGGCGATCGATCCCCTTAGGGGCATCTACCAAAAACGTCTTCTTCCATTTATCTTCTTTGTTTTCCCAGATACTGCCGTCTCCGTTTGAGGTGCGACCGTCGCTTTGATCGAAACCAAAATCCTCGGGCGAAAACTCACCGGTCTTCTGATGCCACTTGCCAAAATGGGCGGCTCGATAGTGAGGGTTCGTCTGTTTCAGCACCAACGGAATCGTCAAATAATCTTTTTGATAGGGATGGTAACGTTCTTCGAAACCATCGTCCGGCCCCATCCGTATATGGGTTTGACCAAACAGAATACTCCGACGCGAAGGCGTGCAAATTGCCGCTGGAGCATATCCTTGCGAGAAGCGCATGCCGCTTCGTGCCAACCGATCAATCTGGGGAGTCTCGTGAAAATCGCTACTAGAGTTTTGCTGCGACTTATCCATCGGAGTCGACGTGCTCGTCCAACCATGATCATCCGTAAGAATGAGGATGAAATTCGGTGATGAATCGCCGGCTTGGAGGCGACCAAGGCCGGCCAAAGAGACCGAGAACACCACGAATGCTACCCAACGGGTAATCTTGAAACACTCTAGTCGAGAGGACATTTTATCTAGCATAACTTCGGTATTTTCAGGCGGGGTATTTTTGCGGCAAACGAGCACGTATCCATCAAGCGGATTCCGGTTTAATTAGTTTCATTAATTCGAAGACCTTGGACCCACAGGTCTCTCGTAGCAGGCAAAATAGTTTACTTTATTTCCGGCCAACACTTCACCCAAAGCATCCGTTCATTCGTCGCTGAGAAAAGAGCCTCTCCTCTGGTGTTATTGCCCAAATATTCAATTGCGCGGCGACCCATTACGCCCGAACACTCCGCTACCATGCCCCACCCCACTGATTCCTCTCGCCGCAATTTCTTGAAACAAGGCGTTCTGGCCAGCTCGGTTCTCTGGAACCTCCCGACCGTCTCCGCTCAGACCGCCAGCTCGAGCGACAAATTGCGCCTCGCCTTCGTGGGCATCGGCAATCGTGGCACTTCGAACATTAAACTATTCGCGGCGACTGAACGGACGGAGTTTGTCGCTGCCGCCGATGTCCATCTCGATGGAGAGCACTGCACTGAAGCACGCACGTTGCTGGGTGACATCCCGCTCTATAATGACTTCCGCGAGATGCTCGAGCGCGAGGGCGATAAATTCGACGCGGTCGCCATCTCCACCCCCGATTTCGCTCACTTTCCGGTCGCGATGGCGTGCATGGCCGCTGGCAAACACGTCTATCTCGAAAAACCACTCGCCCACACGTTTCAAGAGGTGGAGATGCTCATGGAGCAGGCCGAGCGCACCGGCGTGGTCACCCAGATGGGCAACCAAGGTCACTCGGGTGCAAATTTCCACCAATTCAAGGCGTGGTCCGAAGCGGGTATTATTAAAAATATCACCCATATCGATGCCTACATGAACTCGCCTCGTCGCTGGCATGGTTGGGATGTCCCCGGATTTGACACGGGGCATGCCACCCCGACCGGACTCGACTGGGATCTTTGGCAGGTCGGTCGCCCCTGGCACGACTACAGCCCACGGCTTCATCCCCAGAACTGGCGCAGTTGGTTCTCCTACGGCAGCGGCGCTTTCGGGGATTGGGCTCCGCATATTCTCGATACGGCTCACCGTTTTCTCGACCTCGGATTGCCTGGAACCATCAGCGCCGAGCGTCGTGATGGCCCCAACGATTTCATCTTCCCGCAAGCGTCTACGATTAAGTTCTCCTTCCCTGCTCGCATCGCGCACCCCGCTTGCGATGTCACCTGGTATGACGGCGTCGAGAACCTACCGCCCCTCCCGGCCGAAGAAGCTTCAGATGTGAAACGTCAACGTAACGGCAAGTATCTCTACAGTTCAGATATGGTGTTCAAGGGCGGGACCCACTCCGACACGCTCCGTATTTTACCTGCGGCGAAGATGCGGAAACTTGCCCCGACGCTCCCGCGCGTCAGTGGTCGCAATCCGGATCACTATATGAATTTCGTGCAGGCTTGCCACGGTGAAGCTGAACCGCAGTCACCCTTCTCGATTTCCGGTCCCCTTACTCAGGTCTTCATTCTCGGTATTATTGCCCAACGTCTTGGCGGCACCCTCAAATTCGACCGAGCCACCAAACGGTTCCCTGACCATCCGCTCGCCAATGATTTACTAGGTGGACCGCCCCCACGGGCAGGATGGGAACCCGTTTACGCCAGCTAGGATCCAACCCAATGGTCCGATCAATCTTTCCGGTAGCCTAGGTTGAAACTAGGAGTAAGCCACTCGCGGCGAGCACCTCGTCGGCGGCCTCTTCCTGCCCGCGCTTCACGAGGACGTAGTCGGTGTCGAATGTGCCAATAGCGATGATAGGAATTCCTGCCATCGCCAGTGGGTCAGCAAGGCGACGTAGAATCCCAACCGCCTCAAACGGTAACGGGCCGAGAACTTTCAGCACGGTCCAACCGTGTTCGGATCTCACTCCAGTCGGCACGGCCGAACTCGCGCACACAATCGAGAGCTCCTCATCTGTTCGCGTCACCGTGGTGAACCCGCGGATCGGCAGCCAGACCGGCACCCGTTCGTCAGCAGCCAAACGACAAACTGAAAGCTCGTCGGGCAACCACTCGTATCGCAAAGTATCCATTATTCGGGATTGTGACATCAGCTCTCCCCTCATTCCATCATCTTTTGAGTCCCACTACCACTAAGTGCTCCCCCTCGCCTTTCCTTACCCTTTTTCGATTTTCTCGAGCCCTTTGATCACCCGATTGATCGTGGCTGGTGGCATGGCTGGTGTGGCAGCGGCGGAACAGATCGATTTCAACCGCGACATCCGTCCCATTCTCTCGGACAAGTGCTTTAAATGTCACGGTCCGGACGAAGCGAACCGAGAGGCGGATTTGCGACTCGATACCCCAGAGGGTGTTTTTGCCGATCTGGGGGCCGGTTTTTTTGCGGCCGTTCCAGGTGAACCGGACAAGAGTGAGATCATCTGGCGAATCGAAACCGATGACGAAGAGGATTTGATGCCTCCGATCAAATCGGATATAGCGCTGAGTTCGTTAGAGAAACAACAACTGCGGACGTGGATCGAGGAGGGGGCCGGTTGGGATCGGCACTGGTCGTTCGAGCCCGTTAAACGCCCCGAGGCACCGTCAATTTCTCAAGCCAACTGGGTGCGCAACGGCATCGATCCATTCGTGCTGGCTCGCTTGGACGATGCCGGTCTCTCCCCGTCCGTCGAAGCGGATCAAACGACGTTGATCCGGCGCCTGACTCTGGACCTGACAGGGTTGCCCCCGACGCCGGCCGAAGTTGAAGCATTTCTCAGCGACAAATCACCGGATGCCTACGAGCGACTGGTAGATCGATTGCTGGAGTCTCCCCGCTATGGTGAAGCGATGGCGCTCCCCTGGCTCGAAGCGGCCCGTTACGCCGACACTGATGGCTATCAAAATGACGGCCCTCGCACGATGTGGCGGTGGCGCGATTGGGTTATTCACGCCTACAATCAAAACATGCCCTTCGATCAATTTACGATCGAACAGCTGGCTGGAGATCTCCTGCCTGACCCTACGTTTGATCAAAAGCTCGCGACGGGGTTCAACCGAAACCATCGCTACAATTCGGAGGCCGGCCTGGTCCCGGAGGAGTTTTTGCTCGAAAATGCCGTGGATCGCGTCGACACCACTTCGACCGTTTGGATGGGACTGACCGTCGGCTGTGCCCGTTGCCACGATCACAAATACGACCCGATCTCCACCAAGGAATACTATCAACTGATCTCTATCTTCGACAACGTGCCGGAATCGGGAAGAGCGGTAAAATTCGGCAATTCTGAACCTTGGATCACCTCCCCAACCCAAGAACAGTCGGCGGAGTTGGCGGCATTCGACGCCAAACTAGCTACCGCCCTCCTTCGCAAAGAATCTGCTCAAGAAGAAATTGGTTCCGCGATCACAAGGTGGGAATCTCAGGATGCACTTGATCTAAAGGAAACAGGCCTGCTCAGCCGGGGTTTGCGCGAACGCTTCTCCCTAGCCGGAAACGATCCGATCGTCGGAATCGATGGAGAAGCACCGGTTTTCGCGACCGGTCTTCGCGACCAAGCCGCTTCATTCGACGGCAGCAATGTTCTCGAACTCGAAAGTGTCTCCAAGTTCTTATGCAACGAACGATTCAGCTTAGCCTTCTGGATGAAGCCTACCGAGCTATCGGATGGCGTGATCATTTCCAAACAAGGCGAAGACTCGATTCGCAAGGGACTGACGGTCGAATTGAAGGACGGTCGACTGCAATTTTACATCATCACCCGTTGGATTGCAGGAGTCGGTGCGATTGAAACGGTCGCTCCAATCCGGGCGGGGCAATGGCAACATGTGACGCTGACCAATGATGGTTCGCAGAGTGCGACCGGAATGCGAATCCTGCTCGATGGCCAGTCCGTCGAAACCCGAATCCTCCACAATACGAACAGTAATATTGTCGGTCCGGCAAAGGTCGCGCATTTGAGGATTGGTGCAGGTGTGGTCGGCGATGGATACATTGGAGCCGTCGACGAGTTGCGGGTATACGATCGCACGTTGTCACCGGACGAAGCCGCCGTTCTAGCCGAGCCAGCGACCCTAATGGCCATCTACCAAAAGGAGCCCACCACGCGCAGCGCTGCCGAATCCGCCAAATGGCAAACCTACTTTCTGGAAAACGTCGCAGCCGATTCGTTGCAGCAGGTAAACGAAGAGGCTTTCACCGCCCGCACGAAACGAGAGAAATTTCACGATGCATTACCTACCACGATGGTGATGCAGGAGATGAGTCCAACCCGACTGACTCACGTCCGCACTCGAGGCGTTTATAATCAACTCGGTGAAGCGGTGGAGGATCGCTTGCCAGCCGTCTTGCCGGACTACCCTGCCGGTGCGCCGCACAATCGTCTGGGATTCGCGCAATGGTTAGTCAGCGGCAAACACCCGCTCACCAGTCGCGTAGCCGTAAATCGCTATTGGCTGAAATACTTTGGTCGGGGCCTGGTGAAAACGGCGGAAGATTTCGGGGTGCAAGGCGAATGGCCAAGCCACCCCGAACTGCTCGACTGGCTCGCCGCCGAGTTCGTAGCGAATGGTTGGGACGTCAAAGCGATACAGAAACTCATCGTGACCAGTGCCACCTATCGGCAGCAGTCTCGGGTGACCCCAGAACTGCTGGAACTGGACCCGCACAACGCACTCCTCACCCGAGGCCCCCGCCAACGTCTGTCGGCCCACGCCTTGCGTGATCAGGCTTTGGCTATGAGCGGGCTGCTGGTCGAGCAACTCGGTGGGCCATCGGTCAGTCCCTATCAACCGGAAAAGCTTTGGGAACTCATGAGCAACATGAAATATAAACCGTCATCCGGTGAAGACCTGTATCGACGAAGCTTATACACCATCTGGAAGCGCACGATTCCGCCACCCTCCATGGCCCTGATGGACGCGGCAGATCGCGAATCATGTATCGTGAGTCCCAAAAGAACTAACACTCCTTTGCAGGCACTGACTCTGCTCAATGAGAAAATCTTCGTCGAATCGGCCCGCAACCTGGGCCAGCGTCTGCTGCTGGAAGGCGGCGACACCATGACCGATCAGGTGAAATTCGGATTCAGAACGACCTTGGCCCGAAGTCCCCGGCCGCAGGAGCTCAAGTTGCTGGAAGGCGCGTATCAACAATATCGCGAAGCCTACCAAGACGACCTCTCCGGGGCGGAGAAACTTATTCAATTAGGTGAATCAAAAGCGAACGATTCCCTCGACCCACGCGACCTAGCGGCGGCGACTGCCTTCTCCAACGTGCTCCTCAACTTGGACGAAACCATAACCAAAGAGTAATTCGAATGAACCACTCACACGAAGGCTGCACGGGATACCAGAAGTTGTCCGAAAATCCGCTCACTATGACGCGGCGATACTTTCTAGGAAAATCGGCCAAGGGGCTGGGTGGACTCGCTCTCGGTTCCTTGATGAGTGATCGCTTGGTCGCCGAACCCAACGCAATCGGCGGTCTAGATGGGTTCCCCAATTTTGCGCCCAAGGCCAAACGGGTTATCTACCTTTTCCAATCGGGCGGTCCGCCCCAAATGGACCTCTTCGATCATAAGCCGTTTCTCGATAAAGTTCACCAACAAGAGGTGCCGGATTCGGTTTTCAACGGGCAGCGACTCACGGGAATGACGGCGGGGCAAAGCTCCTTTCCGGTCGCCCGGTCGACTTTCAATTTCGAACGAACCGGCAAATCGGGCATGTGGTTAAATACCGATATGATGCCCCATCTGGCCGGAGTCACAGACGACATTTGCATGATTAAATCCATGCACACCGAGGCGATCAACCACGACCCCGCCATTACGTTTTTTCAAAGCGGCTTCCAGATCGCAGGCCGGCCCAGCATCGGCGCTTGGTTATCTTACGGACTCGGGAGCATGAATGAGAACTTACCCGCCTTCGTCGCGATGACCTCCTTCAGTGGAGGCCAACCGCTCTACGACCGCCTCTGGGGCGCAGGGTTTTTACCTTCAAAGCATCAAGGCGTGAAATTCGGCGGAGGCAAAGACCCCGTGCTGTATCTGAACAATCCCGAGGGCATGAGTTCGTCGCTACGCCGTAAGACCCTCGACCACATCGCCGCGATGAACGAGATGAAGTTCGACGATTACGGCGACCCCGAGATCGAGGCGCGCATCGCCCAATATGAAATGGCCTTCCGCATGCAGACTTCGGTGCCGGAGTTGACCGATGTCTCCAATGAATCTGACGACACCTTCGATCTCTACGGCGAGGACGCTAAGACGCCCGGCACCTATGCCAACAACTGCCTACTCGCTCGTCGCCTTTCCGAACGTGGCGTTCGCTTCGTTCAGCTTTTCCATCGCGGTTGGGACACTCATAATAACCTACCTAATCAACTGAAACGGCAGTGCAAAAGCACCGACCAAGCCACCGCTGGGTTACTCAGGGATCTGAAACGCCGCGGTATGCTGGACGACACTTTGATCATCTGGGGCGGCGAATTTGGGCGCACCGTTTACAACCAGGGCGAGATGACTGAGGAGAACTATGGCCGAGATCACCACCCCCGCTGCTTCAGCATGTGGCTAGCAGGAGGTGGGGTTAAAGGAGGTATCTCCCACGGAGAAACGGATGATTATTCCTACAACGTAGTGAAGGATCCGGTGAGCGTGCATGATCTACACGCGACCCTCATGCATCTACTCGGGGTCAATCACAAGAAACTGACTTTCAAGTTCCAAGGTCGCCACTACCGCCTCACCGATGTGCACGGCCAAGTGGTCAAACCCATCCTCGCTTAAAACGTGAGCGCAAGATCCCCAGAGTAAGTCGATGTCGGGCGTAAAGGGCGAGGTGACAGGAGATGCAGAACGGTGGGCACCGTTGAGGCTGGGGAAGTATGCGCAGAGAGCCTTAGATGAGATTGAGCTAGCCTGCCTGTGAGGTAGGGCGTGCTCGCCGAGCGCGCCGTTACATTTCTCCCACCGCAACCGGCTGGTTTGCTACGCCATCTCCGTCCCGCAGAACGGGACTCCGTCGGCGAAACCGCCCTACCATATAAACCGCCGCGCCGAACGCACTCTGTTGCGGTGAATTTCCGTGCTACCGGAAGGCGAATCGGCCTGCGGCAACGGACCGCTCGCTGATATTCAGTCAGCCCAAAAGTGTTCTGCATCACCTCGCCCTTTATGCCCGACAGTCACCTTCTTGACTTAGAGCTAAGCGGATAAGAAATCGCGCACCGCCGCGGCAACTTGATCACGCGGCACTTCGACTTCTTCGCGCTGGCTTAGGTCGCGTAGTTTCACGACGCCTTTGGCCAATTCATCCTCACCGTAAATGAGGGCGAGGCGCGCTCCCGATTCGGTGGCATTCTTGAACTGCTTACCAAAACCCAAATCTTTCATCGGGTAATCAACGCGATAGCCGACTTCGCGCAGGGCGGCGATATCACCAAAGGCTGCCAGGCGTTCGGCGCCCCCCCCCACGACCACATAGACGTCAGGTTTCGACGCCACTTCAGGCAAGAGTCCGCGTTCTTTTAACAGCAACTCCATCGTCATGTCGCCGATCGCAAACCCCACGGCAGGAAGTGCGGGGCCACCGAGTTTCTTCACCAGGTCGTCGTAACGTCCCCCTCCGGCCAGAGCGCGTAAGTCTCCCTTGCGGTCGAAGGCCTCGAACACAAATCCGGTGTAATAAGCGAGTCCTCGCACGACGCCGAGATCCACACTCACAAAGTCACTCAGCCCCATCGCATCAAGACCGCCCAAGACTTGGCGCCAATCAGCGAGACGGTTGGTGAGCTGCTCGTTGTCGAGTTCCGTCACCAAACGCTCCAAGTCCGATAGCGATTTGATCGCGAGCATACGTAGCACCGCGGTCTTTAAAGTCTCCGGCATCTCGCCATGGGCTTTGGTGTAGATTTCAAATGCGGCCTCCCCAAGCCGTTCAAACTTGTCGATTGCCCCTAACATCCCGCGCACTTGCTCTTCACCTAGACCGAGAGCTTCGAGATAGTAGAACCATAGGTTCCGATCACTGAGACGCACATAAAAGTCATCCGCCGCGAGACCTAGGCCCCGCAAGCACTGGATGAGTAGACTGATCAGTTCGATCTCTGCCTCCGGCCCGGCCTCGCCGAAAATATCCCCGTTAAATTGGGCGAAACAACGTCCCCGCCCCTTTTGCATACGTTCGTAGCGAAAGAAATCAGCGATGCTAAACCACTTAATCGGTCGCTTGAGCGCATTGGCTTTGGCCCCGACCATCCGACACACGGTCGGCGTCATCTCAGGGCGCAAGGCGACTTCACGACCACCTTTATCGGTGAAGCTAAATAACTGATTTTCGATTTCGTCACCAGACTTGGCTTTGTAGAGATCGAGCGACTCGAGCACCGGCGCATCGTATTCTTGAAAACCGTAAGCATGAGCCGATCGCCTCCACTGACGGAAGAGATGGGTGCGCGGAGCTAAATCCTCAGGGTAGAAGTCGCGGAAACCTGGCAGTGATTTAAAGGAGGCCATGAGATCGCGAAGGTGGGCTGTGAGTCCGCCACTCGCCAAGCGAAAACTCAGTGATGGTTTCAGGACCCAAAAAAAACGGGTCGACCAGGACCCGGTTTTGAAATTTGGCGATCAGCGAAATTCGCTCAGTTGATCGTAGAAATATCGAGTTCCTTCAGCTTCTGCTTTAGGATCTTACCCGATTTGAACTTCACCACTGCGCGTTCCGGAATAACAACCTCAGCGGCTGGCTTATTCGGGTTACGTCCGATGCGGGACTTGCGCTTTTGCACTTCGAGAACTCCAAAATTCCGGAGCTCGACGTTGCGGCCTTCAGCCAGCGCATTCATGATGATGTCCAAAGTCATTTGGACAGTTGAAACTACTTCTTTCTGCGGGAAGCCGGTCTTCTCGTAGATTTGTAGAACTATTTCTCGTTTAGTTAGATTTGGGAGGTTCGAGGGCATGAGACAGATCCTTTCGAAATTACGTTGGGTTATGTGTTTAAGCTGGTTTCAACTTAGGCCTAGGTCAAACATTTTGGCCGCCACCAAGTTGCACACATGAGCGATAAAACTCCCAAAGATCCTCTGGATCAACTACCTAAGCAATTTCGCGACCTTCTCCGAAACAGTCCTTTTTCAAAGGGATTCACCCCAGACGGCACCTCCGGAGCCGCGTCTGACACTCCAACCGACACCGATTCGGATGATGAAGCCCATCAGGAGGTCCTCGAACGTATCCGAAATTTCAATTTAAGACCGCGCGAAATTCGAGATCACCTCGACCGATTTGTGATCCAACAGCGAGAGGCCAAGAAGGTTCTCTCGGTGGCCATTTGCGATCACTACAATCACGTCCGTCGTTGTTTAGAAAACGAGGCGCTCAAAGAACAGGATTACGCCAAACAGAATATCCTGCTGTTGGGCCCCACTGGCGTGGGGAAGACTTATCTCATGCGCTGCATAGCCCGCATGATCGGCGTTCCATTCGTCCGCGCGGACGCCACTAAGTTTTCCGAAACGGGTTACATGGGTGGAGACGTGGAAGACCTCGTGCGCGATCTACTCAAGGCTGCCGATGGTGACGCTGATCTCGCCCAATACGGTATCATCTACATCGACGAGATCGATAAGATCGCCCAATCGAGTAACAGTGGCGGCAGTCGGGACGTTTCGGGCCGAGGCGTGCAGATTAATCTGTTAAAGCTCATGGAAGAGACCGATGTCTCTCTCACCAGCCAATCCGATATGGCTTCCCAGATGCAGGCGATGATGGATATGCAACGGGGTGGCAAATCGCGTAAGAAAACGATCAATACCCGCCATATTCTGTTCATCGTTTCAGGCGCATTCGATAAACTGGCCACTGCGATCAAGAAGCGGGTGCAAAGCACTTCGATTGGATTCGCCGCCAACCTTGACGACGTTGACACCCCAGACAGCGACTACCTGCGTCACGCCCAGTCTCGCGACATTATCGAATACGGCATGGAGCCCGAATTCGTCGGCCGTCTCCCGGTGCGCGTGGCATGCCAGTCGCTTACTTCCGATGATCTCGAAGAGATTCTGCTCACCAGCGAAGGCAGTATCCTGCAACAATACCGCGCTGACTTCGCCGGCTATAACATCGATTTCGAAATCACCGCCGGCGCGGTCACTGAAGTCGCTGGTCGGGCCCAGGAAGAAAGCACCGGCGCGCGTGGTTTGATGACTGTGCTCGAGCAAACGTTCCGGAATTTCAAATTCGAGCTACCATCGACGGGAATTCGATCGTTCAGCATCAATGCCGAGACGGTGAAAGACCCGGAGCAAACGCTGCGAACTCTCCTAGCTGAAAACGCCTCTGATCAACGTGACGTGTTGCGAGCGGAGGTGCAGACCTTTGCCGACCGCTTCAAGGAAACCCACGGCTTCGAACTCAACTTTTCCGAGGAAGCGATTACAGTCCTTATCGAACAGAGTTTGGAGCGCGACAAAACCATCCGCGCGCTTTGCGAAGATCGGTTTCACAACTTCCATCACGGGTTGTTACTTCTCTCCAAAGACGAACCCGATCGGAAGTTCGAGATCACCGCAGAGGTCGTGGCCGACCCCGAGAAGGCTATTTCGAAATGGGTAGTCGAGCGTTTCCGCACGCCGACCGAGCCGGCACCGGTTCAGCCCAAATCGAAAACAGACTCCGATTCCTCGGCTTGATTCAACCCGCCGTAGCCTCCCTACTCTGCGCCCATCATGCCTGATCCCGTCGCCGTCAATTCCATGTTCGCTCGCATCGCCGGGCGCTACGATCGAGCTAACCGGCTTTTGAGTGGCGGTATCGATCTGTGGTGGCGTCGCCGTCTGATCAAGTCAGTCGCCACGAAATCACCGCAAGATGTGCTCGATCTCGCCACGGGTAGTGGAGATGTCGCATTTGCCCTCGCCCGGGAGCTCCCCCCCGGCACCCCGATCACCGGGATGGATTTCTGTCAGCCCATGCTCGATGAGGCGGAAAAAAAACAACCCGATATGCCGCGATCCAAGCACATCAGGTTTGCCCAAGGCGACGGACTCAATCTGCCGTGCGAAGACGAGTCGTTCGATGCGGCCACGATTTCGTTCGGTCTTCGCAACATGGCGGATCGTCACAAATGCCTGAGTGAACTCCACCGCGTGATTCGTCCCGGAGGACACCTTTGGGTGTTGGAATTTTCGCAGCCGCGCGGATGGATGCGTCCTTTTTACTATTTCTATCTCCGCCATATTCTGCCTCACATCGCGGCGGTCGTCACCGGCGATAAGGGCGCCTACGACTATCTGGGCGGATCAATTGAGTCCTTCCCTACTTTCCAAGGGATCTCTACCGAGATGGCAGCGGCCGGATTCGAAATCGATTCCGTGCAACGACTCACTGGCGGCATCGTTGCTTTACATGGCGGTCTTAAGCCGCCTCCAGCGGAAGTATCAAGTAGCAGGTAACCCTCCGTCGCCAAGGCTTTGGCGGGCAGGCAAGAACTGACCACGACAGGGGTCGACGTCGTAGACGCATTGCGCAGCAATTTAATCACGACTTGCCCCCTTCTCAGTCCCTTGTCGCAACCGCACCCAAATCCGCCGCAACTGAGCGCACTAGCTAAACGACTTGCCGCAACCGCAGGTGCTTTGCGCATTGGGGTTTTGGATATCGAAGCCTTTACCCTGTAATCCATCATCGAAGTCGATGTTTGAACCATCAAGGTAAGCATAACTCGCAGGATCGACGACGAACGAAACCCCTTCGCACTCGAGTTGCTCATCCTCGGTCTTCGGATCGTCAAATGACATGCCATATTGGAAACCGGAACATCCTCCGGTTTCCACCAACACCCGCAGAACCTTGCTGCCGGCGTCGTTGTCCGAATGCATGGTTTCAATCTGCCGAGCGGCCCGTGGCGATAAAGTGATCATTGCCAAAAACGTGAGCGGCTATGCTCTGCTGTCAAATCCCACCGTCATGGAGCAGATTCCATGCTAGATAGACTTTGAATTCTTGCCAGCTCACTTCCAGCTGTTTTGCTAACGACGTGAGCATGCTCCAAAACTTAAGTAACGAGGTTCTTTACGAAATGGTGCGAAAAATCGCCGACGGCGGCATGGGGCTCGTTTACGAAGCACTTCAGAAAGGCGCCGGAAACTTCAGCAAGAGTGTGGCGATCAAGCTGATCCGCGAAGAATACTCTGCGATTCCCGAATTCCAGAAGAACTTCATCGGTGAAGCCCGCCTGGTGGCCGATCTCATTCATACCAACATCGTTCAGACCTACCATTTGGGGGAGGTGAATAATCAGTATTTCATGGTCATGGAATATGTAGATGGCGTGAACCTGGAACAGTTTTTAGATAAACAACGGGAGTTGAACCGTCCCATTCCCATCGAGGTTGCGGTGTTTATCATTTCACGAGTCGCCCGTGGACTGGCTTACGCCCACCAGAAATGTGACGCCAAGGGACGCTTGCTCGGCATCGTGCATCGCGACATCGGACCTAAAAATATCATGCTCACTTGGGAAGGTGACGTAAAACTGACCGACTTCGGAATCGCGAAGGCCCTCGACCTCATGTATAATGAGGAAGGCAAAGTAATCGCCGGAAAAGACGAATATCTCTCCCCTGAACAGGCCAGTTACGCGGTCACCGATGGTCGCGCTGATCTTTTCGGCCTCGGTATCGTGCTGACAGAACTATTGCTCTCGCGTAATATTTTCCGGGCCACAGATCGGCTCGATTCACGACGCAATATTCTCACCATGGAGATCCCCCAGTTCGCTGGATTGCGAGTCGAAATCGACGAGAAGCTTGAAGCCATCATTCAGCGACTGCTCACACGGGACCGCGATCGCCGCTTCCAAACGGCCTACGAGGTTCTGACCGAGCTCGAATTCTACCTTTACTCCGACGGTTATGGTCCGACAAATGAGAAACTTGGCGTCTACTTGCGGGAGCTGATGGGCTACGCTGCTCCAGGCACCCGGTCTCCCTTGTCCGTGCCGATTAATCCCGGACAAACGGGATAAACAACTCTTCAGGAGTCGTATTACATGGCCGGTCCCGGTTTCTCTCAAAGCCTGAGCCAGCGGCAGACGCAGTCGCTTGTTCTCGCCCCCCAACTGCGGCATTCGCTGAAGATTCTTCAGGTCGCCGCACTGGATTTACGCACTGTGATTCAGGAGGAGTTACAAAGTAACCCCACCTTGGAAGAGCTACCCATGGAGGGGGTAAGTTTGGATCGCGAATCGACCGAAAATACCGACGAATCCTCACCGGATGACCATTCCGATCCAAGAAGCGATGAACTCGGTTTCTCCAAGGAATTCGAAATTCTGACCAAGCTCGACCAAGACTGGAAAGACCACATGGCCAACGCCGGAGGCAATCAGCCTCAAACGAGCGAAGATGACGAGAAGCGTGAGCACTTCCTCAACTCCCTCGTCAGTGAAACCTCACTCCAGGAGCATCTCATGAGTCAGGCGGAAATGTCCGACCTTTCCTCCGACACCTTGGAAGCGATGCGCTTCTTGGTCGGCAGTTTGGATGATCGCGGTTTCCTCACCCAGACCTCTTCCGACATCGCGCTGCAAATGGCACTGCCTTTGGAATCGGTGCAAAATGCCCATGCCCTACTGCAGACATTTGAACCCGCCGGAATCGGCGCGAAAGACCTCAAAGAGTGCCTGACGCTTCAACTCGTAGCCCTAGGGCGCGGCGAATCACTGGCCGCTCGAATCGTGCGCAATCACTACGAACTTCTGATCGGTCGACGCATCCCGGACATCTCTCGTAAGTCGGCGGCAAACCTCGAAGAGGTGCAGACCGCCATTGCGGAAATCGGGAAACTGGACCCCGCACCCGGTCGGAAATTTGCCGAAGACAGCAATCGCGTCGTCGTGCCTGACGTCACGATCGAACGCGATGAAGACGAATGGAAAATCTCGCTCAACAGCGACTACATTCCCCGGCTCCGGATATCCAATACGTATAAAGAACTGATCGCGAAGGGATCACTAAATAGCCAAGAGCGAGAATACATTCGAGAACGCATGCGCTCGGGACGATTTCTGATCAACTCCATCGAACAGCGCCAGCAAACTATCGAGCGAATCACGCGAGAGATCATCAAGGTGCAAGAGCCCTTCTTCGATGAAGGTGTTGCCAAACTCCAGCCGCTGACCATGGCGCAAATCGCCGATACGGTCGGCGTGCACGAAACCACCGTCAGTCGAGCGATCGCCAATAAATTTGTGCGCACGCCCCACGGAGTATTCGACTTCAAGTTCTTCTTCACCCCGGGTTACCAATCCGACGGCGGTAAATCAGTCTCCAATACGAGCGTGAAGGAGATGATCAACAATATCGTAGCTCTCGAAGACAAAAGCCGTCCCTACAGCGATCAGGACCTGGTCAAAAAGCTGCAGGAAAAGGGCATCAAAATCGCCCGTAGAACCGTGGCGAAGTATCGCGAAGAGCTCGGACTATTGCCCAGTAATCTGCGACGCGAATACACCTGAATTGAATTCGAAATCTATTGAAAGTGAGAGTCTCTTCTCCTTTTTCCCCCTCCTCCAACCCCACCTCACTATGCGAATATTACCCTGCCTCGCCGCCCTTCTACTCCCGGCCCTCTCCTCTTCAGCCGCAGTTGTGCCCGTGCCGAATTCAGTTAATCCGGAGACCATCCCCGATGCCAAACCTCGGAATGTCGTCTTCATTCTATCCGACGATCATCGATTTGATGCGATGGGTTTCATGGGACATCCCCTCGCCGTAACGCCTCACATGGATGCCTTGGCCAAAGAAGGCGTGCATCTTAAAAACGCTTTCGTCAGCACATCGCTTTGTTCACCGAGTCGCGCCTCGATTCTAACCGGCCTCTATACGTTCCGCCACCGCGTGATCGACAATCAGAGAGCCGTTCCTGAAGGCACCTTGTATTTTCCCCAATACCTCCAGAAAGCGGGATACTCCACGGCCTACATCGGCAAGTGGCACATGGGTTCCCACAACGACGATCCGCGCCCTGGTTTTGATCATTGGGTGAGCTTCCAGGGCCAAGGCCAATACCTACCCACCGGCAATACGCTCAACGTAGACGGCAAAGACGTCCCTCAAAAAGGCTACATCACGACCGAGCTGACTGACTACGCAACCGACTGGCTCGAGACTCAGCGAGATTCCGACCAACCCTTCTTCCTCTACCTTTCGCATAAGGCGGTGCACGCAAACTTCACCCCCGAAGATAAATACGAAGACTCCCTCGCTGATCGGCCTTACATCCGTCCCTCCACCGAGGCGAATACCGACGAAAATTACGCCAATCGTCCCCGCTGGTTACGCGACCAGCGCAACAGCTGGCACGGCGTGGATTTCCCTTACCACAGTGACCTCGACATCGAGCAATACTACAAACGCTACTGCGAATCGCTACGTAGCGTGGACGACAGTGTCGCCCTGGTGATGAAGCAACTCGAGTCCATGGGCATCGCTGACGAAACACTCGTCATCTACATGGGCGACAATGGATTCATGTTCGGCGAACACGGTCTCATCGACAAACGAGTCGCCTATGACACCTCCATTCGCGTGCCACTGCTGATGCGTTGCCCGGAACTTTTCGCTGGTGGCACCGTGGTGGATGAGGTGGTCGCAAATATCGATATCGGACCCACGGTGATGAACGCCATGGGCCTACAGACTCCTGCCCACATGGATGGCGAAAACTTCCTGCCTCTCGCTCAAGGCAAAGACATCCCATGGCGCGACGAATTTCTCTACGTTTATTATTGGGAGAAGAACTTCCCTCAATCCCCCACCGTATTCGCGCTACGCACCGATCGCTACAAGCTGATCAACTACTACGGCCTGTGGGATGCCGATGAACTTTACGATTTGCAGAATGATCCCGAGGAGACCACCAACCTGCTCTACACCGATGGCTTCGCGGATATCGTCAAAGATCTCCAGACCCGTCTCTACGCCAAAATGGACGATCTAGGTGGAATGGAAATCCCCCTCAATGCACCGGCCGGTAATTCGCAAAATAAACGCCTCGAAACTCGATTTGGCCGCAACGCATCCGATTTCCCCGCCCCTCTTGTGGTGCCGGAGGCGATTAATAAAAACGCCAACTAAGCCAGAGCGAGCCCCGGCTTGATTTCTAATTCAGCCGGGGACTGCACGACCACCGCTGGGTCCACCCAAGCCGCAAAAGCGATCATACCAGCGTTATCGCCGGTGTGCCGCGGTTCGGCAGCCAGAAACTTAAGCGAACGCCGCGTGGCCATGCTGTGCATGGTCTCGCGCAGCGTGCGATTATTGGCGACTCCGCCCGATAAACCTACGCTGCGGTAATCGTCCGTTTTGAGGGCCAGCCGGGATTTGCGCACGAGCGCATCAATCACTGCCTGCTGATAACTCGCACACAAGTCAGCGCGCGCAGCGGCGATCTCATCGACTGTCATTTTCTCCAAGCGGTAACGCAGGGAGGTTTTCAGTCCCGAGAAACTGAAATCGAGCTCAGCCCGGTTCCCAATCCCCCGGGGAAAATCGTAGGCAGCAGGATCACCGGATGCAGCCAGTTTCTCGACCAATGGTCCGCCCGGATAACCAAGCCCCAACAGCTTGGCGCCTTTGTCCAACGCTTCACCTGCAGCATCGTCTCGGGTGGAAGCTAAGACTTCAATGTGCCGTGATTTGTCGAGTCGAAATAGTAGGGTATTCCCGCCCGAAACAACCAAACCAAGATGGGGCAGCAGGGCAGCCAAGTTTTGATCGAAGCGCTCCGGCGAGTTAGACTGTAGAGAAATGAAGGGCGAAAAGGCGTGGCCTTTCAGGTGATTAATTCCGACGAGTTCCACGCCCCAATCGGCCACGAGCGCCTTGGCGGCGGCGGTTCCAATCGCCAAGCACCCGGCTAGACCCGGACCTTGCGTGACGGCAACCCGGTTAACTTTGGAAAGATCATGCTCCCGACCGGCTCGAGCCAGCATCGGTCCGAGCGTTTTCAAGTGCTCGCGGGTCGCCAAATCGGGCACCACTCCCCCGTAGTCTCCGTGCAACTCCATTTGGCTATGAACCCACTCCCCGACCAGTCCATCAATGGGATCAAACAGGGCCAGCGCGCTTTCATCGCATGAACTCTCGATCGCCAGAATCATTCCTCCGTCTCCTCCCTTGATCCGCCCTGGAGATACGCGATCGCGGCCTCCAGTTGACGATCAGTAATCGGCGCGAAACCAAAGCGTTCTTCGAAAACCGTCGGATCAGAAATATCCGGACGTCTGCGTTGCAGCGTCACATTTAAATCATCTTCCGGACTCATCACAATCTCTTCATCCGGCGATACCCCCACTTCGTTCACCGTGACTCCGCTGGGCGTATAGTAGCGACCTGTCGTGAGTCGTAATCCTTCACCATTTGGTAAACCAATCACACTCTGCACCGATCCTTTGCCAAACGAAGTTTCGCCAATGATCCGGGCCTTGGAGGTATCCTTGAGTGCCCCGGCCAAAATTTCGGAGGCGCTCGCCGAGCCGTTATTAATTAATACCACGAGCGGGAAGTCCCACAACTCACCTTCATGACTGGAGAGAAACTCTCGGCGATCATCTGCATTACGCCCCTCCGTATAGACCATCAATTCGCCTGCCGCAAAAAAGGGTTTCAACACTTCCTTCGCCGATGAGAGTAAACCACCGGGATTGTTTCGCACATCAATGATCAAAGACGTCATCCCTCGCGCTCGTAGATCCGTCACCGCCGCTCGCATCTCGCTCGCGGTCGGCGCCGAAAATTGAGCGATGCGTAAGTAGCCAATGGTCGGCTGCACCAGCGCCACATTCGTGACACTCTCGACTTTAATAATCTCCCGCACAATGGACACCTCGACGGGGTCGTCCTCGCTCTCGCGGGCCAAAACGATATCAACCGATTCCCCCGGATCACCGCGCATCCGAGACACGACCTGGTTGATCGAAAGACCTCTCATTGATTCGTCATCAACTTCCAAAATCCGATCACCGCGTAAAATCCCCGCACGTTCGCCCGGAGTTCCCGACATGGGCGCGATCACCACGACCCAACTCTCCCTAAATTCGATTTGAACCCCGATTCCGCCGAACTTGCTATCGATGTCTTCTTGCAAGCTATCGTAATCCGGCGCGCGCATGAAATCTGAATACGGATCCAGCGAACGTAACATCCCTTTCAACGCCTCGCGGGTGAGTTCTTCCGACTCGACCTTGTCTGGATCGACATAACGCTCCCGCACTTCGGCCAAAACCTTCCGGTAATAATCGGCAGACTTGGTTGCATCCCGATCCCCCCAAAGTCCAATCAACTGAACTAGGTGCACCAAGCCCATTGCGAGCAAGCTGCCTAAGATCATACCGGTCGAAAGAGTGAGAATCCGTTTGAGCACTTTGGGACTGTGCCCATTGCATCGCAGTTGTAAATGGGTTCATCACATTCCACGCCAATCTCTGCACCACTGCTCGCCGCCCTCCAGGAGGCAGCAGACGTCAACGGCTTCATCCCCTTCGACGTATTTATGGAGATCGCCCTCTACCATCCGGCAGCGGGTTACTATTGCCGCGAAAAGCCCCGCGTCGGACTCGACCAACGGGCTGACTTCTTCACCGCAAGTTCACTGGGGCCCGTTTTCGGGGAGTTAATCATAGCCGCGTGTCTGCATCGCTTGGGTGACCGGAACCCGGCCGACACCAAATTCGTCGAATTTGGGGCGGAGAACGGCCAGAGCGTGCTCGACGGGATAGATCATCCTTTTGCGGAGCTAGTCACCGTCCAAGTGGGCCAAAAATATGAGCTGAACGGTTCGTGTATTGTTTTCTCGAACGAACTTTTTGACGCGCAACCTTGCCGCCGTTTTGTGCGCCGAGGGGATAGCTGGCGGGAAATCGGCGTAGAAATTATCGAAAACAACCCCCAGGAGGCAGAACGTGATGCCATCAATCCGCCTGACGTTCTGCCGCCAGAGTCGCCAGAAGGTTATCATTTGGACTTGCCGGAGAAGGCCGCAGCTCTCGCCGCAGAAATCGGTTCACACTCCTGGGACGGATTATTTCTAGCCTTCGACTACGGCAAATCCTGGCGCGAGATGAGTGAAGCCACCCCCCAAGGCACCGTGCGGGCTTACCATAACCACCAACAGAGCAACGATCTACTCGCTCGCGTCGGAGAACAGGACCTCACCTGCCACGTTTGCTGGGACTGGATCGGTGAAAGTCTCCAAAAACACCACTTTTCGATCGATCCCGTAGCATCCCAAGAAGCGTTCTTGGTAAAAAATGCGGCCAAAACCCTCGCTCGGATCATGCAAGAAGAAGCAAAGCACATGAGCACTCGAAAATCAGGACTCCTTCAACTGCTTCATCCATCGGCACTTGGGCAAAAGTTTCAAGTTTTTAGCGCTTGGCGAGACGATTCCTGAAATTCCCCCTTGCCCCAACTACGTCCAAACTCTTATTTCTGGTCCTTTTAACGAAAGAAACACCATGTCTCGAATCTGTGCCATCACTGGAAAACGCCCGACCACCGGGAGCATCATTCACCGTAAAGGTGTCGCCAAAAAAAGCGGCGGTATTGGCACTCACGTGACCAAGACGACGAAACGTCGTTTTAAGCCTAACGTGCAACGCATCCGCGTTAAACTGCCCAACGGCACCATCAAACGCATGTGGGTGTCCGTTAAGGCCATCAAAGCCGGCTTGGTTCATAAGGTGATCAAAGTAGCCAGAACCTCCTGAGCATTCTCTCACTTTCAAAAACCGTCACTCTCGAGTGGCGGTTTTTTTGGGCCTAGGGTCAGGGATCAACCCAGAATTACGCACTTATGCGTAGAGGCCACGGTTAGCGATTTGGGTCATGTGCCGATACATCTGAGCACGGGAACGAAGCTGATTTTCGATCATTCCACAGGAGTAGCGCCCTAAAGCTGGGCCGCCTTCAACCGTTTCCTGGAAAAGTGCAGTCACCCGGGTGCATCTGGTGACTTGCGCATTTAGATGTCTTCTGGACAGCAATAGCGCAATTTTCCTGCGGTCACGTTATCGCAAACTGGCAGGGCGTTTAGATCGTCACTCGCCATGAGTGTTTGGCCTCCTTTCTTAATTCCCAACAAGTCCGAATCCGACCCTGACGGGTCGAAGCCTTCGCTGATTTCAGATGCCCTCGAAATTCGTTTTCGCTGGTTTGAATTGAAAATGCGTCAAAGTGGCTCGAATAGCGGTCAAACGGTCTTTAATGCATCAGATCTTCATTTGATATCATTTCGCAAAAACAGACATTTCGGTTGTCGCTTTTTGCGAAATGATATCACGCCTAAATTTTTGCACAGATTCGCGCTAAATATTAGACGATAGGAAGATGAGTAACATATTTCTCAAAAATAGACTGATTCGGATTCCGCGATATCATTCACTTTTTGATGCTCAATAACACTGTTCGACACAGAAATGGAAATGCATCATCCGCCTAAAGTTCGAGCGAACGAAGACATTCGAGCAATATGCATTGAGATTGTGGCGGAGAGTAAAACTACGGCCGAGTGGGACAAGATTGAGTCGGACGACATGTATCAGCGCGGATCCTACAGTGGAGGATACGACGCTACCGAACAGGAATTCACGTTTTCCTACCACGCTCCAGATGGGAAAGAATGGTGGACACAGTTCTCGTTGGAGGTCGCTCAGAAGATCGCCATCGGGGAAAAACATTCGCTAGATCTCAATGAGCCATCATAAAACAAATAGTCGAACCAGTCGGCGCAGACAACGGCCACAAGTGGCCGTTTCTGACCTCAAGCGTTGGGAATTACATGATGTTTCCTAGTTTCAGAAAAGGTATTATCACCATGAGCCTCGCAGCTCTCTTCGCTTTTGCTGCCCTCTTTCCACAGATACCCATTATTGAGCTCATCCGACCAATCTGGCCGGAAGCTTATGCTGAAATTTCGAAGCGTCATCCAGGAAATGTGAAGTTTCTGATATCTCACGGTGAAAGAAAAAGGGATACGCTAGCGTTTTACGCACGTTATCTGGTATTCCCCGCAAACCTGAAGATTAGAGTTACTCAGGAGGTAGGTTCTACTCTCAGTATTCTCGAAGAAAAAGGAGCTGCCCTAGATTTAGCGAAGATGACAGCATTCTATGTAATCGCCATCTTCATTGGACTGAAGCTTATGAAAAAACCCAACCAGCCGGTCGAGACAACGCAGGCCGTTGCACGGCCTCCGCGTCTAACCTGAATCGCTGGACAGTAATAGCGCAATTTCCCTACGGTCACGTTATCGCAAACTGGCAGGGCATTTAGATGGTCACTCGCCAGCACCCGGCGAATCGTATCCGTATGGCGGCACGACTCTCAAGTTACCTGCCGTCGCTTCCGCGCCGTTTGGCAGTTGAACGGACGGATCGAATCAGACGCGGCGGAATACGATGGCCGCATTCTGCCCGCCAAAACCGAGATTATTACTGAGGACCACATCAACCTTGGCGTCGCGCGCTACATTGGGGACATAGTCCAGATCACATTCCGGATCTGGCTCGTGCAAATTGATGGTAGGCGGTATGACGCGATCTCGGATCGCCATAAGGCTGGCCACTGCTTCGATTCCTCCGGCGGCACCCAGTAGGTGGCCGGTCATGGATTTCGTGGATGAGATCGGAAGACGAGCAGCGCGGTCACCAAACCGGCGCTTAATCGCAAAGGTCTCAAACTTGTCGTTGTATGGCGTGGAAGTGCCATGAGCGTTGATGTAATCAACGTCATCCGTCGTTTGCTCAGCATTGCGGATCGCGCGAGTCATCGCCATACCCAATCCTTTACCCTCTGGGTCAGGCATCGTGATGTGGTGGGCATCAGCCGTAGCCGCATAGCCGGCTACTTCACCGTAAATCTTTGCCCCACGCGCCTTAGCATGATCCAGTGCCTCGAGCACGAGAACTCCTGCGCCCTCGCCCATCACAAATCCATTACGGCCCATCGAAAACGGACGGCTAGCCGTCTGAGGATCATCGTTACGCGTGCTCATTGCCTTCATTGAGCAAAAACTTGCATAGGCGAACGGAGTCACCGCTGCCTCTGCGCCACCGGCAATCATTACGCGAGCATCGCCTCGACGAATCATGTGCATCGCTTCGCCGATCGCATGCGTAGCAGTCGCACAGGCCGAGACTATGCCAAAGTTTGGTCCCCGCACCCCGTAGTGGATAGCAACCATGCCGGAACAGATGTTGCCGATGAGTGCCGGAATGGTGAAAGGCGACACCTTCCGTGGACCACCGTCGACGAGACGTCGCAATTGAAGCTCGTAGGTGAGCATGCCGCCAATGCCCGAGCCGACCAATACGCCGATCTCGTCTGGATTCTCTTTATCCATATCCAGGCCGGAGTCGGTCACCGCTTGTTTCGCGGCCACGAAGCCAAAGTGGGTGAAACGATCGTTACGACGCGCGTCTTTCGCGTCCATGTGCTCGTTGACATCCCAATCACGAACCTCGGATCCAATATGGCAGGCATAAGGTTCGGGATCGAATAGACTGACTCGATCCACCCCAGGTTTACCCGCCTTGAGACTGGACCAAAAGGTTTCCGGATCGTGGCCGAGGCCATGCACGGCGCCCAAGCCAGTTACGACAACGCGTTGCGAATCAGGTAGTGACGAAGACATCGAGCAATACGTAGAGGAGGGTTAAATAAAAAGGGCGCCCTACCAACAGACTCTTACGAGACCGGGTAGAACGCCCAAAAAATAAAGTCGTAAGGATCAGCTGTCGCCAGATTTACCCTTAATATATTCGATCACTTGACCGACGGTCTGGAGCTTCTCGGCGTCTGACTCAGGGATTTCTCCCTTTAAATCGTCCTTGAATTCTTCCTCGAAGGCCATGATCAGCTCGACCGTGTCGAGTGAGTCGGCTCCGAGATCATCGAGGAACGACGCCTCAGGCGTAATTTGTTCCTCGTTGACGTTGAGTTGGTTAACGATGATTTCTTTAACCCGTTGATCTATGGTTTTTTGGTCAGACATGTGGAAGTGCTACTAAGGTGAGGAGGCTTCACATCGCCATACCGCCGTCAACGGTAAAAACCTGTCCCGTCATATAGGACGCTTCCTCGCTGCAGAGGAAGGATGTGGCGTGAGCGATATCGGCAGCTTGCCCAAATCGGCGCATAGGGATGAAATCCGTAACTCCCTTTTGAACTTCTTCGCTCAGTTTGGCAGTCATATCGGTCTCAATAAATCCTGGGGCGACAACGTTTACGGTGACGTTGCGGCGGGCGAATTCCTTTGCCGTGGTCTTGGAAAACCCTATCAGACCGGCCTTGGCGGCGGAGTAATTAGCCTGACCAGCATTCCCGATGATACCGGATACCGATGAAATATTTACGATGCGCCCCCACCGATTGCGACACATCGGCCAACCGATGGCCTTCGTCCAATGGAATGCGCTCGAAAGATTCGTTTGAATCACGGCGTTCCAATCATCCTCAGACATGCGGGCGAGCAGTCCATCGCGAGTGATACCGGCATTATTTACGAGGATATCGATCTTTTTGAATTCCTCGAGCAGCTCAGCCGCGGCCGCGGCCACCGCTGGCCCGTCGGAAACATCCACGGCACGGGCGACGGCGGTTCCACCGGCGGCGTTGATGGCATCAGCCACTCCACCACAACTGGCGGGATTCCTGGAGACACAGATGAGCTTCACGCCTTTAGCGGCGAGATTTTCGGCAATGGCCTTGCCAATTCCCCGGCCTGCGCCGGTGACCAAGGCGGTGCGATCAGTAAATGTCATACGAACCCGAATATAGCGGAACTATTTGGAGACGTAGCGAGGAGAAAATTCGCATCCACCGGCGAGTCCCTCGGCGGCTGCGAATTATCTTCAACCCCAGCACCGGGCACGCAAACCTCCCTGGTCATGCTTCCCCTGCCCCTTCGCCCCCCTAGCTCATTTTTCTATATTGTGGCGATTGGCCTAATCGGGTTGAGCCCGGGCTGCCGCGACCGCACGACGCTGGTCCAACAAGCCAACGCATCCAATACCTTGTTACTCGCCAACGGCACCGAACCGGCGGATCTCGATCCGCAAATTGTTACCGGTAGTCCGGAGTCGGCATTGGTCCTGGCATTATTCGAAGGGCTGGTGCGATACGACCCTGTCACCCTCGATCCGCTCCCCGGTGTAGCCGAAAGCTGGGAACTAGCGGAAGACGACGTCACCTACACCTTTCATCTTCGCGCTGATGCGAAATGGTAGGACGGCGTGTCCGTCACTGCTCATGATTTTGTAAGTTCTTCCGAGCGCATCCTCCCCCTGAGATTGCTTCCGAAAACTCCGAAGCGCTCTATTTCATGGCTGGTGCCACTGACTTCAATCAAGGTCGATCCGCTGATTTCAGCACGGTCGGTTGCCGCGCAATTGATGATCGCACCCTCGAAATCCGCGCGGCCCGCCCCACCCCTTTTCTCCTGCGGATGATGTCTGCTCGGACATGGTTCCCGATACCTGTCCATGTGCTCAAGCAACACGGGGGAATGCATCGCAAAGGCACTCAGTGGACTCGACTGGAGAACATCGTGAGTAACGGTCCCTACGTATTGACCGAATGGAAACAAAATCAATTCATCCAAGTATCCCGTAGTTCGACCTATTGGGATCGCGATAATGTTAATCTCGATCACATCAAATTTTTTCCGATCGAGAGCGAGACCTTCGAGGATGCAGCCTATCGCGCGGTTCAGCTCCATCGCACTTACGGCGTGCCGGTCACTAAGATCGAAACCTACCGCAAGGAAAGGCCCGACGAGCTTCGGATATCACCGTTCTCGGGGACCTACTACTATTCGTTCAATACCACCCGTCCTCCACTCGATGACGCCCGCGTGCGACAGGCCTTGGCCATGGCCATTGACCGGAAAGGAATCACGGACGAGATCACCCGCGCTGGAGAACTCCCCGCCCACCGTTTCACCCCTGATGGCATCAGCGGATACGTCTCAACCGTTCCAGGGGTATCGCTCAACCGCGAGAGAGCTCGGGAGCTATTGGCCGAAGCTGGCTTCCCCGGCGGCGAAGGCTTCCCCACCATCACCCTGCTCTACAATACATCCGAAAACCACCGCGTGATTGCCGAAGCGGTGCAACAAATGTGGCAGAAGGAACTGGGCGTGGACATCCAGCTGGAGAATCAGGAGTGGAAGGTTTACTTGGACAGTATCCACCTCGGGAATTTCGATATAGCGCGCAACGCCTACATCGTCGCGCCCGACGATCCGACCCGGTTCCTCGAGAGCACACGCACCGGCCACGGCTTCAACGTCGCCGGGTGGTCAAATGCCGGATATGACCGACTGCTGACCGCATCGCTTGAGGAAGTGGAGCCCACAAAGAGGTGGGAGATTTTCACAACCATGGAAGAGCTCCTATTTGAGGAGATGCCCATCGCTCCGATATATCACTACACCAACAAGTATCTGATCCGGCCCGAGGTGAAGAATTGGACCGATAACATGCTCAACACCTACCCACTCCGCGAAGCTTTGCTCGAACCGTGAAGAGCGGGACGAGAAAAGACGCAACATGTCGGTCATAAAGCCGGACCCACAAATCGGATACGTAATCCTCGTGCGGGTCGGGCTTTATGGGCCAGATGACACATGATGCGGAACAGTAGACCTGCAAAAGGAGCAAAAGGGCTGGAGAGGTATCTAAAGGGGATTCGGCCAACAGATTTTGATTGGTGGAATCGGCCTCCTGCTCTCCTCCGAGTGTGCGGGATGAAACGGCGGTTTCGGTGAAACCACCCTACCCATTTACATGCATGAATAGGTAAATATGAGGTAGGGCGTGCTCGCCGAGCGCGCCATCCAGTAAGCCCAAAAGTGTTCTGCATCTGCTGTCATCTGGCCCATAAAGCCCGACATCGAATTCAGCAGTTAGTCCTCGTCCCGGCACGGTTTGAAAGCGGGCTGCTCCCGCGCGACCGAATAGTCGCGCCCTTCAATCGGCGGGTTCCCACCCGGGCCATAACCAACTTGATCGGAAACTCGATCCAACGGCACGAACTCGGGTGTGATTGCACCCTCCGAGACGGTGAACTCCATAAAGCCGAGAGTCGCATCACCGTCCGGCCAACGTTCGCCCCATTGCGGAAACGCGGTGGCCGGGCCTAAATAGAAATCCACCCCGGCATGGCGGACGTGGCGCCGGCAATGAATGTGCCCGCTGAGAACCTGAGTAACGCCCGTTCGACGCATCACGTCCCAGAGGTATTCTCGGTCCACTTGATTCAGCCCAAAATACCACGGCACCCGATCCGTGACGGAATCAAAATCCGCCTCATCAAACCGATCCACAAACATCGATGGATGAATCATCCAAACATGATGCGCCGCCCTCGAGTCGCGCTCCAGACCATCCAGCCACGCCCGAAGCAGAGCCTCTTCCGGTAGACCGCTACCGAGTAGAAACGCGTTCAATCCGGTGAAGCGGACCGTGTTCGGCCCCGTCCCCTGGACAAATGACCACTCGCTCGCCCCATAGACCTCTTGGTAGCGGTGCAGGTATTCTGACCTAATCGCCACCGACGAATCCGGGGACCACTTATTGCCCACTTCATGATTTCCCGGAATCACATGAACCGGCATACCCATCGTTTCCAAATCGTGCTTTGATTCGACCAACTCCTCCACGTGGGTGCTGCCATCACGAGTCATATCTCCACCCACCAACACCAAATCGGGTCTCCGCTGCTGAATCTGAGACCGAGCAGTCTTCCAATTTTCGTTCCAAGCCGGTTGAAATCGGTAAGACCGAAGTGAGCCGATATGTATATCCGTCGCGAAAACGAATGACCAACTTTCGTAATTTTCAGAATTATTCATGCAGATTTTTTAGGATCATTCGTATAAGCATCGAACTCGAGCACATCTCCACCCCTACTTTTTGGGGTTGAGTTCATCTCCATCACTCTTGCCCTGTTTCTCGAATGAACCAATCGACTCCAGAATTTTCCGGACTCTCCCAGGCCGACTACTTCGTGGTGGTGTTGTATTTGATCGCCGTTTTTGCGGCCGGTTTCCTCTTCACCAAGAATAACAAAACCGGCAAGGACTTCTTCGTCGGGGGTAATCGCATCCCCTGGTGGGCGGCGGGGGTATCACTCTACATGTCGACCTTCTCGGCCTGGATGTTTACGGGAGCGGCCAGTTTTGTCTATAACACCGGTTGGTTTGGCCTCTTATTCTTCGTGGCCAACCCCATCGGGTTTGTGATCGGCTTCCTGTTCTCCGCCGTGAAGTGGCGGCGAGCGCGCATCTCGTCGCCGGTGGAATATGTGGAGGAGCGATACAACCACACCACGCGTCTGGTGATCGGCGTGGTGCTATGTATCAGCATGCTTTATTGGCCGGGGCAGCATCTCGCAGCCGTTGCCCGCATCTCAGCTCCAGCCCTGTTCCCCGATGTGCCGTGGGCGGTGGATGGTTTGATTATCTTTTTTGGTTTCTTCGTGCTGCTCTACTCGGTGGCCGGAGGCATCTGGGCCGTGAGTATGACCGATGTGCTCCAGTTCATCGTGCTGCTCTCGGTGTGCGTGGTCCTACTCATCATCGTCTTTTTCGGCGAGAACGCCATCTCGCTAACGCAATTACGGGCAGGGCTGCCTCCCCTGACGTTCGAACACCACCTACCTAACGGCGCCTTCTATTCACCTTGGTTCATGATCGGTCTGGTCGCCCAGGCCATCTTCGGCACCGTGGTGGGTGACAAGGCGCAGCGTTTCTTCCTGGTGAAGGACGAAAAAGCCGCCAAACGCACGGGCTATGTGACCATCGCCCTCTACTGCCTCTCCCCTTTCTTGTTCGGTCTGCCACCGCTGGTGGGCAAGATGCTCTGGCCCGAGGTCAGTCAACTGGCCGCATTCGCGGGCAGCGCCAAAGCCGATGAATCCATCTTCATCGCGGTGGTGGTGCATTACCTCCCCGCCGGCGTCATTGGCTTGTTCATCGCCGCCATGATCGCGGCCTCCATGTCGGCCCTTGATAGTGTGTGGAACACCCTCTCTTCCATTGTCTCGATTGACCTCTACAAGGGGCACTTCCGCAAGCAGGCCTCTCAAAAAGAACTGCTCTGGGTGGGTCGGTCGGTGGTGGTCTGCCTGGCGTTCGCCGCCATCATTATGGCGGAGATCATTGTGAACAGTTCATGGGGACTCTTCACCTTCGCCAACATTGTGCTGGGGTTGGTGGGTATTCCCGTGACCGTGCCTCTGATGGTTGGGGTGGTCACAAAGATCCCCTCCACGTGGGCGGCCATCCCTTCGATTATCAGCGGCATCGCCGTGGCCTCTCTCACCCGATTCGACTTCAATTGGGCCCTGGGCCCACAATACATCTGTGTGGTGATTACATCCTTCTCCGTTCTGATGCTCTCCCGGTGGCTGGGAGGGCTCCATAATCGCAGTCGCGGACATGCCGCTCTGGCATGTGCGGGGCTGGGCGCGATCGTCTTTATGTCGCTGGGGCTGGTCTCCACCTACTCCATTACCGGCGAAGTGGCCGCGCGCGCCCTGGGTGGTGAGGGCAGCGTTCTCTGGCTTGGCCTCACCGCAGTCGGTCTGGCCGGGCTCAGTTTCGTTTTTACCCCACTTTACGGTAAAGATATCACCGCTTTACCTGCCCGAACCGCTGAGTTTTACGAGCGTATTAAGCGGCCCGTCGACGTGCTAGCTGAAGTGGGCGAAGACACCGAAGGCGGCCGTCCCAATCGTATTATCGGTTGGAGCGCCATCGGACTCGCCGTGGTGCCGTTGGTCTTCCTGGTGCTCTACGCAGGGGCGCACGCCTTTGCTTACCTCACCCTTGCGGCCATCCTCTTCGCCATGGGCGGGCTCTTCCTGAAAGCCTCGAATTAGTTCAGCCGATTAATATCGGCCTCAATAGACATCGCGCTGGTAGCGCTTGTCTTTCTTGAGCTGTTTCACGAACGCCACGGCGCCTTCTTCGGACAGGCCGCCCTGTGTGGCCGCGATGTCGTGAAGCGCTTTGTCCACGTCCTTGGCCATGCGCTTGGCGTCTCCGCAGACATAGAAAATCGCGCCGCCTTCGAGCCACTGCCAGAGTTCGGCTCCGCTTTCACGCATCTTGTCCTGCACATAGATTTTTTCAGCTTGGTCGCGGGACCAGGCGAGATCGAGTTTAGTCACGTCACCCTCGGCCACGTAATTTTTCCACTCGTCGGCATAAAGAAAATCGGTGGCCTCGTGTTGATCGCCGAAGAACACCCAGTTGCGACCATGGCCCGACTGACCCGCTCGCTCCTGCACAAACGCGCGGAACGGCGCGATACCGGTGCCAGGTCCCACCATGATGATGTCGCGGTCGGCATGATCTTCGGGCAGACCGAAGTGAGAATTGGAAACAAAGACCGGCACCGGTGTTTCGTTCACCTCGACGCGATCAGCCATGAAGGTTGAGCAAACCCCCACCCGCTCACGGTTGTTGGTTTCATAACGCACGACAGCCACCGTGAGGTGAACGCATTGCGGCGAAACCCGCGGAGAGGAAGCGATCGAATAAAGTCTGGGCATCAACCTGCGCTGCAAGTCCACCAGCTCTTGGGCGGAAAGCTTCGCGCTGGAAAACGCCTGCAGGATGTCGATGTAGTGCCGTTCTTCGAGCCAGGGCCTGAGCGCGTCCTTGTTTTCGGGATCGAGTAAATCGGCCAATTGAGCTTTCTCGGCCTCATCCGTAACCTTTTCCGCCAAAGTCTTCAGCAGCTTGGGCGTCGGACCCGCCAGCGCTAGACGGCTGGTCCAAGCCTCACGCAAGATGATCGGGGTCTCCAACTTGAGCATCGCCGGTGAAACCAATTCGTCGCCGGTAGCGCCAATCTCAGCGATCAACTCGTTGACTTCTTCGGTGCGGTTCACCGAAAAGACGCCCAACGAATCACCCACCGTGTAACTCAGCCCACTGCCATTGATGTCGACGATGAAGTGGCGGGTTTCCTTGGCAGACCCGGGCGCATTGAGCAATCGATTCTCGGAAATCCGAGCAGGAAAAGGATTGGTCTTGGAATACAGAGATACGGCGTTTTCTGAGGACATGTAGCCAGTATTTGATCAATTGGGACCTCGCCCCGCGCAAGCCTTACTTTGCCGAGTAAAATTTAGCAGGAAGATTCCGTCTCAATCCTTGCGTCCCCTGCTCAAATCCAGCCAACTGCCGGGGCTTTGAAAACTGCCGAAATTCGTCTCCAAAAATTTATCGCCGACGCCGGGATCTGCTCCCGCCGGGCCGCGGAAACGTTGATCGAGGCCGAAGACGTTCGCGTGAACGGCAAAATTGCCAAAATCGGCCAAAAAGTGACGCCTGGAGTCGACGAAGTTTCCGTCGATGGCCAACGCATCCGTCCGCCCCGCCACGAGCCTATGACCCTTGCGGTGCACAAACCTCGTGGCTTGGTCTGCTCCAACGACGACCCTCACAATCCCGGTACGGTATTCGATCTACTCCCTCAACAACTTCTAAATCGTCGATTCTTCTGCGCCGGACGGCTCGATAAGGATTCGGAGGGTCTCGTGATCCTCACCACCGACGGAGACTTGGCGAATAAACTGATGCACCCGCGCAACGTCGTGGTGAAGCGGTATCAGGTCCGTCTCGACATTCCCTTCCCGCAGGCTCGCCTTCCCCTGCTCGTCAGAGGCGTGAAGATGGAAGAAGAGTGGTTCCGAGTCGAACGAGCTGCACTGGTAAATCCACGCAAAGAAGAGTCGACCGAGCTGGACGTATGGATGCACCACGGCAAAAAGCGCGAGATTCGTCAGTTGTTCCTCGCGATCGGGTTCCCCGTAAAACGCCTGCGGAGGTATCAAATCGGGGGACTTCCGCTTCGAGGAATTCCTTTGCGAGCGGTGAAGCAACTTTCTCGCAAAGACATCGACCGTTTGTTCCAATCTCCTACCGCCCCGATGCCCAATCATGACGCCATTGTTATTAAGCCCACCCGATCGTCTCATGCTCGTTAAGCTATTTTTCGTCACCACCCTTCTCGCCACGTCGCTCCTCGCCGAGGTCGCGAAGCGCTCGACCCCCGTTCATTTGCGACCTGATTCCGGTTCGCCGGTGCTTCGCCTCATCAAACCAGGCGAAACCCTGCCCGATCCGGTTTCAGAGAATACTGCGGCATCCGGTTGGACCACCGTAGCGCTGGCCGGGCCTCACGACGTTTTCGTGGAAAACCGCTACATCGGCAAAGATCTCGAGGTAAAGCCTGGAGCGCCCCTGCACCTCGGAGCCAAGACCTCCACGCCGGTCCTGACCCAATCAACGGTGGACGATAAGGTTAAGATTACCGGGCTAAGAGGACGATGGACTCAGCTGCAACTCGAGCAACCGGTGACCGGATACGTCTTCGGGGCCACTCCGGATCGCGTGATGCGGACCGCTCCCGAAATCCCCGCCGCCACCCTGCACGACGGTTTCATCGGTGATACTAACTCAACGACGGTGGATAAGCCGACGATTGGAAAAGCGATCAACCGCACCGCCGCGGAACGCGAGAGCCTCGCTTCGCTGCCCCGGTTATTCGAAGGCATCCTCGTATCTACGCGCTCTCCGCTGCGTCCACGACGCCCCTACGATTTCGCTCTCCAAACCAAGTCTGGCACTCGTTTTGCCTACCTTGATCTCAAGCGTATTTTACTAAATACCCCCGTCGAAAACTACATGCGACTCAGCGTGGTCGTTTACGGCACCGCTCGCCCGATCCCGGACACCACTGACATTGTCATTACGGTCGAGTCTCTCCAACTTCGTTGAGCCCCCAAACGCTTCACTCCCCTATGGAACTTATCAGCGGAAACCAAATCGCCGCCACAATCGTAGCTGAATTAAAGACCGAAGTCGCGAAACTAGAGGGTCGCGCTCCCTGCCTCGCACTCGTGCGGGTCGGCGACGACCCAGCTTCGATTTCCTACGTTAAGAAGAAGGAGAAAACCGCGGCCGAGATCGGCGTGACCAGTCGCATCATTCTACCTCCTGAGACGATCACTCAAACCGAGCTCGAAACCCTGATCGATGATCTCAATGCGGATCCCGAAGTAGACGGCATCCTGGTGCAATCACCGCTACCCGGTGATCTCGACGAACTGGCCATTTTTCGCCGCGTTTCCCCCGACAAGGATGTCGATGGTTTTCACACCCTCAACTTGGGAAAGATCGCCCAAGAGGATGATACCGGCTTCGCCTCTTGCACGCCCGCCGGCATCATGGAAATGCTCGCACGAAGTGATGTTGATCTTCGGGGCAAACACGTCGTCGTAGTTGGCCGCTCGTTAATCGTTGGCAAACCGATCGCACTTCTGGCCCTGCAAAAGAAAGCCGGAGCCAACGGCACCGTGACGATCTGTCATTCTGCAACCCAAGATCTCCCTGCTATCACCCGCTTGGCCGATGTCTTGATCGCAGCCATCGGTCGCCCTCGTTTCGTGACCAAGGATATGATCAAACCCGGAGCGGTGGTCATCGATGTGGGGATCAACCGAATTCCAGACGAAACCCGCAAATCCGGCACCCGTTTGGTCGGCGATGTCGACTTCGATGCGGTCGCTCCTTTGACTTCCAAGATCACCCCAGTTCCCGGGGGAGTCGGTCCCATGACGGTTGCAATGCTGATGAAGAACACCATCAAAGCCCACCGACTCAACACCTAGCCCGGCCCAAGAGGGCTCCCGCTTACAACTCACCCCACTCTGAACTCATTATGTCTGTCCCGCGTATCCTCGTCGTAGACAATCAGCTGATCAACGTCCAGCTGCTCAAGCGAAAGCTCGAGAGACACGGTAGGAGTCGGCATGGGTCTGACGGTGGCCCGGCACGCGCTGCGGTCTCTCGGGGGCGATCTCATCCTGGAAGATCGACCCGGTGGCGGAACCGTAGCTATCGCCAAACATCTTATTAACTCCATCTCTACCGGTGTCTAAAATCGCATTTATTGGGGCAGGACGCATGGCGTCCGCCATCGTCGATGGCCTCGTTGCCAACAACCCCAAACAGGGCTCCGAAATCGCCTGCTACAGCGCCAGTGGAATCAGTGCGGCAGCTCTCGCCGCTCGGACCCAGATTGTTCACGTATCCGACCTACCTGAACTGCTCGAAAATGCCGATCTCGTGGTGATCGCTTTCAAACCACAGCACTTGGGCTCGGCGGACTCACGGCTGGCCGAACTCACTCGGGGTAAAATCGTGCTCTCAATTCTGGCCGCAAAAACCCTCGACCATTTGGCCCGGGTATTCCCTCACGCTCGCAACATCGTTCGCACCATGCCCAATACGCCCAGCTCCATCGGTGCAGGTATCACGGGATGGACCGCCCGCAGTGAACTGACGGCCGAAGATAGGAAACAAGTGATTCAACTCCTCGGCTCAATCGGTCGCGAAATCGAAGTTCCCGAAACTAAGATCGACGCGCTGATGGGTGTCAGTGGATGTGGTCCTGCATATGTATTCGAATTCACCGGCGCACTTCGTGACGCCGGCATCGCGGGAGGACTGACTTCGGAAGAAGCCGAACAACTCGCCGTAGAAACGGTGCTCGGTTCTGCCCGGCTCATGGCTCGATCCGATAAATCTCCGGAAGACCTCCGTAACGAAGTCACTTCTCCCAACGGGACAACCCACGCTGGCCTGCAAGTTTTGGAGAAAGCGAACTTTCGTGACACGATGAAAGCCGTAGTCGCCGCCGCCAAAGCCCGATCCGAGGAGTTAGCGAACGGGGCTTAACCGCGCCGCCATAAAAAAACCGCCAAACACTGTCGGCGGTTTTGAACGGTAGAAGCTGGAATTCTCGATCTTACAGATCGGCCGCCGTGTAAGCTCCGGTTTGAGAAGCGGTGGCTTCCTTAACTGCGGTCACTTGGTCAGGGGTGATTTCCCCAGCTTCATTACCCCACTCTTGGCGGATATAGGTAAGCACGTAGGCGATCTTTTCATCACTCCACTGGTAGATTCCAGAAGGTCCAAACGCGGGCATGATTCCATTATACTGCGCCCCATTCACCTCGAGTGGTCCTTGCAAGCCATGTAAAACTAGCTTGATGAGTCTTTCTTCGTCGCCAGTCACCCAGTCTGAACTAGCCAACGGAGGAAAGGCCGAGGGGATGCCTTGGCCGTTAACCTGGTGGCAGGCAATACAAGCTTGTCCGTAGAGACTCTGACCAACGGCAAACACATCGATTTCAACTTCTTCATCTCCGGCACCATGAACTTGGGGATCGTATCCGGGGTGATGAATCGTGGTCGCCAACGCGAGTCCATCGGACAAGCCAGCGCGGTTGTGGATAAAGTAAATCGCGACCACAAAGATCATGGACGAAACGAAGCCCAAGACAAATAGGGGCATCAAAGAAAAGCCCTCCTTGGGTTCCTTTTGGTCGTGCAGCAATGAAGCATGCACGGCTTGAATGTCTTGGTCGGAAGCAGCGGAAACTTCCAGACGTGGATCGGAATTGGCGTCTTGGCTCATCTTAGTGCCCTTCCTCCGTTTCCGCAGCTTCATCGTCGGATTCAGCTTCGGGCTCGGTTGGAACAAAATTGGTTTCCGGATAGGCGTAGGTGTCGTTCCGGTAAGCGAGGTAAGCAACCAAGGAACGCGCTCGTTCGGTTGGCACGATCTGATATCCCGTCGGCGCATCGAGATTCAGCGCGTCATCGGAGACTTGGCCAACAACCTTAACCTCATCGAAAAGGAATCGGTAAGCGGGCATCGCGGAGTCTTCAGCTGGCGCGTATAACATCTGGTAGAAAACGTTGGGGTCTTCAATCCGAGCGCCCACATTACGAAGGTCCGGACCGAAACGATTGGAGCCGAGCTGAACCGTGCTTTCGTGCATGTAATCACGGCCAACACTGGCGCGTTCACCCCACCCGCGGGCGAGATCACTACCTATGTCCGCCCGGCGCACCTGCTGGGTGTGGCAGGTCACACAACCGAGATCGGTGTAGACTTGCGCACCCCGTTCGACGATGCCGGGATGCTTGGCTGGAAACGCTTGTCCCGCCAGGGAATCGTAGTGCGGGGTCACCGCACCATAACCAAGTTGGTTGGCTAGGATCGCTGCCGTCCAGGAGAAGGCGAGGATCGCGAAAGCGCCGAGAAAAAGATACGGTCCACGGTTCATGAGTTCACCTCCATGGCTGCGGGAGAGCCAAAAACGGTATCGGCCGATGCGGTCGATTTAGAGAAACAAGCTTGGTAAATCGCCATCACCACATTCACGAAAAATGCGAGGCTACCGACCAGCAAAGTAAGATAACCAAACGCGAGGGCGACGAGGTATCCTGAAAAAGCTCCCATCACGTCGGCAAAGGTGGCGTAGTTTTCGATATCGTTAAGCGCCGCCCCCTGCGCGAAGCCCGCCAAGAAGAGACTGGAAATCACGATGATCGTGCCGGCTACCGTGGCCCAGAAGTGAGCGGTAATCAGCGCGCCTGATGGCCAAGGTTGAACAATCAAACGGGGCAGCATGAAGTAAATCGCGCCGAAGAATGCGAAGGAAACAAAGGCATACCAGTGGAGGATGTCTAAGGCTTCACCCACGAAAGTTAATCCGATCGTGTGGCTGAACGATGGCAGCGAAAGCACGACCGTAAGCAGTCCCACGATAATGAAGGAAACCAAGGATAACTTGAAGAACTTCAGCGCCGGTCCCGAGCCCCCAGCCTTTGTTCCACCGAGCAGCGCTCCGCCAAGATTGACGGCGATGGCGAACAACGGAATCAAAAGCATGAAATTCGAAGAAACTCCCACGGTCTGCACCCAGGCGGGCACTGGACTTCCGACGAGAGTCGCGAGACCTCCGAAGGATCCGAAAAATACGAACGACCAAAAGCCGATTTGAGCCAACGGATAGTTGGTGATCGGGCGCCCTACCCGCTTCGGGATAAGATAGTAGAGGGCTCCCAACGCGATGGGGCCGAGGAACAAGGCGTAAATATTATGACCATACCATGCAGAGGCCACCGCTTGCGCGGTTCCGCGCATCGAGCCAAAGACCAAGGTGTATTGCGCAATGGTGAACAACCAAGGGAACCAAAACAAAGCGGTCAGACCATACCATTGGCTGGCAAACATACTGCCCTCGCGGCGACGCGAAAAGATGATGGCAACCCCGGCTCCAATGATTCCGTAGGAAACAAACATGACGGCGGCCGCATAACCAGGCATCTCTAGCAGGACGTGCCCGGTCGATTGTCCGATGATGATTCCGGTCAGGCCTAATTTAATTCCGACATTCCAGAATAGGCCTCCGACCAAAGTCGTGCCCCACTTCGGGGCAGGCGTTCGGCAGAGTCGGGCCACCATCCAGATCAACACCGCAAAAGCGGCATTAAATCCCCAACCATAAATGAGGGCGTTCCGCGCCAGTGGCACGATGCGACCGTGGGTCGTCCAAGCGTAATCAGCGAGAAATGCGGGTTGAACCAACTGCGCCGCGGCGATGAAACCGAGCACGGAGGCGGTGACCAACCACGCCGCAGCGGCGTAGAGGAAGAAAAGCACCGGCACTTTAATAGAGGCGTCAATGACCGCCGAATCTGGACGTTCGGCGGTGGCTGGGGTGTTACTGGAATTTGAATCCATCGTGGTTTACGGCAAAGTGACCGGCGAAGAATGCCGGCAAATGATCAATTGTTCAGCGATCAGCGTTAATGTCAGCCAACGTTAATTCGATGGCGCGCTCGACTGGCAGACGGACGATACCGTCATTTTGATTAATCCAGCCGTAGCTGGTAGCAGCGGATTTGGCCTCCCCTTCAAGTTCGGCGCGTCGTTCTTGGCGCGTGGTAGAGCTCAGTTTCCATTGCTCTTCCTCGGGAACATTGACGGCTGCGGTGATGGGCGTGACCGGAGTGCGCGCAAGATTCACAATCACCAAAAAGATCGCGAAAACGCCCATGACCGCCACTATCAATGGCCACAGCACAGGTTGAGGAGCTGAAGAGGAATTACTCATGGTAAGTCAGAGATTCTCCGATGCGAGGATCGCGAATCGGGATGAGTTTAGCGGTGGGGAAACTTTTAAAGTAGGCCCAAGCGCAGATGCCTCCGACGCCGATTACGGCGGTCAGGGTCCAAATCATGTGCAGGCCGGCAAAGGCAATCGGATCACCCAATGAATCCTTTTTGGACGGCCAGACGTTGTAGATGATGTCGATCAGAATGATTAAGATGATCCACGAAGCCATGAGCTTCATCCACCACTTGCTGATCTTAGCTGGATAGCTGATGAGGCCGAAAAATGGGACGAAGAAATGACCGAAGAGAAGCAGCATGCCGACCCACTTCCATTGGTTGGGCTCACCGCTGCTGTTTTGAATTTCGCGGATGTTATACCAGAAGGTTTCTTCCGGGATATTCGCATTCCAGATCAGGAAATATTGGGAGAACGTGACGTAGGCCCAGAACACCGTGAAGGCGAACGAGAGCATACCGATGGAATACCAATGGTTTTTCGTGAGCACACCCTGGTAATCCCCCCGGGTGGTGAGCCAGCACATCATCAAGACACCAACAGCCAAAGCGCCGCGGACACACTCAGCGAAATACCAGACGCCGAACATCGTAGAGAACCAGTGATAATCGAGGGCTTTAACCCAAAGGATCACACAAAGAGAAAGCGTGACGGCCATAAACGGCAAACCGATGGCCGACCAAAAACGGCTCTTCCGCGTCCACTTGATATCTCCGTCCATATCTTGAGAGAACGAGCAGCGGCGAAAGCGATTGGATAGCAGCATCCAACCACCGAATGAAATCGTGGTCAGAACCATGAAAAACTCGAAGCTCAACAATCCCGATTTCTTTTGCCAAAGCACATCACTGGCCACCGTGCCGTGACCGCCCACCCTAGATAAATCAAAGGAAGGATCAAAATACTTCCACAGGATACTGGGCTCAATGATGGATGCCACAATCAGAGGGACAAAGAGCAGTGCTAACCATTTGAAGGCAGCGATACCGTGCTCAAACTGGCGACGAATCACCGTCGACCAATTCGCATCAACGATGTGGTGAATCATGATCAGCATCAGCATGCCGATCGCCAATCCAGTCCAAAACGTCATGGCCGTGAGCCAAGCGAAAGCGACCTTGTCACCTCCGGAAACAAAGATGCCTAAGATCGTAAGCACAATGCCGACGATTCCGATGGTGAGGGCCTTGCCCGCCGGATTGCTAGGAGCCGCCGTAGCGGAATTTGCAGTCGTGGAGGATGCCATGGTCAGTTCAACTCCCCTTGATGTGAAGCCGGCACGTCTTGCATGCGGCCGTTTTGGGAACGCTGGAGAGCGCGGACGTAAGCGATAACCGCCCAACGATCTTCCGCACCGATTTTATCACTCAACGGGAACATCGTGTTCTTACCGTTGGTGATGGTATTGAATAGTTCGCCATTGGATTGATCACGGATCAAATCCTGGTGCATATTGGCCGGTCCACCCCACCCGTATTGGGTGACGATACCACGACCATTGGCCAACTTACCGTGACAAGGAGCACAGTAGATTTCGTAGCGCTCGCGACCACGGTCGAAGAACTGACGATCAATCGTCAATCCATCAGGAAACCCTGGGGCAAATTCGCCCTCCGGGCCTCGGCCGAAATTTAGGTGAGCATCTGATCGGAGATTTCCACGAGCAACCGTGCCGGCTGGGATCGGACGGTCAGTGCGTCCGTCTGCAAAGAACGAAGAGGCTGCTTGAGGAAGATACTTGGACTGGCGATCCATGTCCGGAAAGACCTCCAAAGGTGGTCGCGTGGAAATGGAGCCACGGAACCCAAGGGCTCCAACGGCCAAGACCGCGACAAAGAAGAGAACGAGATATACGTAACGCATCGGGCTAGGACTCGATTTCGGTGATTTCAGTGCCGCCGGCGGATTCGAGCAGTGCTTTCGCACTGTCGTAATTCGGATCGGAAGACTCGATCACGATCAGGAACTTATCGTCCAAACCACGGTGAATGTGGTCGGTCTTAAGCACCGGATGGTAGTGCATCGGCAGTCCGTTCAGAATGAGCATACCACCAATGGTAGCGAACGCCGTAAAAAGAATGGTCAACTCGTAAGCGACGGGAAACGCAAACATCGGACTGAAGAGTGGCTTGCCGCCGACGATGAGGGGGTAGTCCACCGCGCCGGTGAAATAGATCATCGACATACCGGTGATGAAACCAGTGATGCCACCCGCGAGAGATATACGAGGAACTTTAGAACGCTTTACGCCCATTGCACCGTCCAGACCGTGCACGGGGCACGGCGTGATGCAGTCCCAGTTAGTGAAGCCAGCATCGCGCACCTTCTCCGCCGCGTGATAGATATCAGCAGCAGTATCGAAGGTAGCAATTAAGCCATGTGTTGAAGCAGCCATGTTCGAAATAGTTGGGTTCCGGGTTGCTTAGTGAGCGCCGTGATGCGGATCACCTTGGGGAGTAACCGCCTTGATTTCCGCCATCGGCATGATGGGCAAGAAACGGATGAAGAGGAGGAACAACACGCTGAACACCCCAAAGGTGCCGAAGAACGTGAAGATTTCCACAATGGACGGGCTGTAGTAACCCCAGCTGGAAGGCAGGAAGTCACGGGCCAGTGAAGTGACGATAATCACGAAGCGTTCGAACCACATGCCGACGTTCACGAAAATCGAGAGGATCCAAACGAACGCAGTGTTTTCGCGGACCGCCTTGAACCAGAAGAACTGCGGCGTGATCACGTTACAGGAAATCATGATCCAGTAAGCCCAGGCGTAGTGACCAAATGCCCGGTTGATGAAGGCGAAACCCTCGTAAGGATTGGAGCCATACCAAGCGATGAAGAACTCCATGCCGTAGGCATAACCCACGATGGTTCCCGTCGCCAAAGTGATCTTACACATGCAGTCGATGTGATACTGCGTGATCAGATCCTCCAACTTGTAGATTGCCCGCAGCGGCAACATGAGCGTGAGCACCATGCCGAAGCCGGAGAAGATCGCACCGGCCACAAAGTAAGGCGGGAAGATCGTGGTGTGCCACCCCGGGAGGAGAGACACCGCAAAGTCGAACGAAACGATGGTATGCACCGATAGCACGAGTGGCGTGGAGACACCCGCGAGTATCAAGTAGGCCATCTCGTAGTTACTCCAGTGGCGATTGGCGCCCCGCCAGCCCATGGCGAAGAAGCCGTAAAGGAAGGAGCGGGTTTTATTGCCTGCCTTGTAGAAACGATCGCGAAGGATCGCCAAATCAGGAATCAAACCGACATACCAGAAGAGCACCGAAACGGTGCCGTAGGTCGAAACCGCAAACACATCCCATTCGAGCGGTGAACGAAAGTTCTGCCACAGGTAGTTGGAATTCGGGATGGGAAAGAGATACCAAGCGAACCAAACGCGACCGACATGGAACACCGGGAAAATACCGGCACAAACAACCGCGAAAATCGTCATCGCTTCCGCTGCGCGATTAATCGACGTCCGCCATTTTTGACGGAGCAAACAGAGAATCGCTGAGATCAAGGTGCCGGCGTGACCGATACCAATCCAGAACACGAAGTTGACGATATCCCACGCCCAGTTAACCGGATTCGCGTGGCCCCAAACTCCGACGCCGGTGGCGACCAGATAGGTGATGCCAGCGACCGTCCAGGTGGCGACGAAACAAGCGAGGGCGAAACAAACCCACCACCAAGTGGGAGTCTTACCTTCGATAATTCCGCAGATCTTATCGGTGATCCAATCGAAACTGCGATCGTTCTCGACCAAGGTCGCCCGAGGGAAATCGATAGGATCTACTTCACTGAGGATGGCGGGCTGTGCCCCGCTGGAATCAGAGTGTGACATTAGCTCAACCCTCCTGTGCGCAGGGCGTTCTTCATGATCGAGGTGTGGCCTTCAGATTCACCGTGGCGATCGTCGCCGTGGGAATCATCATGACTGTCGCCATGCGAATCTCCGTGGCCACTGTCATGGCCGGCGGGATGGTTCTTAGTGTTATACTCAACGCGGCTGAGAGGCAGCGCTGCGTAGTCCGGCATCTTCGGATTTGGATTCCGAAGCTTGCCGAGGTAAGTGGTGCGAGGGCGAATATTGAGGTAACCCAACAATGCGTAATCTTGTTCGCGGGCCTTCGCCTTCGAAACGGCGCTTTCAGGATCCTTGATGTTACCGAACTCAATCGCATCAACCGGGCAGACCTGCTGACAAGCGACCTTGATGGTGCCATCGGGGATCACCACATCGGCTGAGTCACGGGCTTTCACCTTTTGAGAAATCTTGGCCTGCTGAATCCGCTGCGTGCAGTAGGTGCACTTTTCCATCACACCCCGCATCCGGACGGTGACATCTGGATTCTTCGACATCGCGACGAGTTCAGGCATACCCTTCTCGCTAAGAGGTCCCATATAGAGCTCATCTAGAGAACGGTCGTTCCAGTCAAAGAAGTTGAAGCGGCGAACCTTGTAAGGGCAGTTATTCGCGCAGTAACGCGTGCCGATACAACGGTTGTAAGCCATGGTGTTGAGACCTTCTTCGTCATGCACCGTGGCGTTGACCGGGCAAACGGTTTCACACGGGGCGAGCTCACATTGGGCGCAAGCCACCGGCATGAGAGATGCCTGCGGATCCTCGGGGATGGTCTTGTTATCAGGGCCACCGAATGCTCCAGCCGAAATCTTTCCGTCGGAGTAATAACGATCGAGCCGGATCCAGTGCATCTCGCGACCGCGCATGACCTGTTCCTTGCCCACGATCGGGATATTGTTCTCAGCCTGACACGCGATCACACAGGCGTTGCAGCCGATGCAGGTGTTCAAGTCGATCGACATTCCCCATTGGTGAATGCCTTTAAAATCTGGAGTCTCGTAAAGCGAATTACCCCGAGGAGTAGTCGATGCGATGTCAGCCAACGACATATCGCTGTCCGGTCCTAGATTGGACGGGGCATGCGATTCGATACCGAAGGAATCCACGAAGTTGGGATTCTCTTGGTAACTGTCTTTGCCCGAATAGTTGGCTTCACGAACGATGTCGCGGCCCTCCATCGACCAATGCTCTTGTTGATTCGCGAGGAGGAAGATCTCTCCGGTTGTTTTGAGGGTCGCACCGGTGGCGACATCGAAACCACCCGTCGTGCGGGCCGGATAAAAATTGTGTCCAGCTCCCTGCCCTACCCGGCCGCTAACTTCGCGACCGTATCCAAGGGGCAGAACAACCGTCCAGTTGGAGAGTCCAGGTTGGATGTGCATCGGTCCCTTGACCGTGATGCCGTTGACGGTGAGTTCACCGATGTGGGCGGCCTCTTTACCCTGCGGGTAATTGGCGAGCTCTTTGCGGGCCACTTGGATAGCAGCTCCATCGGGATCGATACCGAGTGCAGCACCGAGACGTGGGCTGACCAAAATGGCGTTATCCCATGAGATCTTGGTGATCGGGTCGGGACACTCTTGGAGCCAACCGTTGTTGGCGAAGCGACCGTCGTCGATCTTGTGATCGATGGTGAAGCGAACCTCGAGATTATCCTTGGAAAGACCGCTCGGGCTCGAGCTGTTACCAAGGAGACTAATCAATCCGCTCTCGTTATATTTTACTTTGGTCGCGCGGTAAGCTGAACCGGCAAGGATGCCGTCATGCAGGAATTTGCGGAACGTCGCCTCGGCGTCGCCTCGACCAATCTTGCCGATGGTTTCAAGTGAGATCGTATAAGGATCGGTCGTCGATTCACCAGCAAGGTGCGCCACGACTTCGAGTTCGGTCAAACCGTCGAAGAGCGGCAAAATCATGGGTTGCACCGGAACGACGGTGCCATCTGCGGTGCGAGCATCACCCCAAGATTCGAGGTAATGCGTGGCGGCGATGTTGGTCGAAGCCAGGGCCGAGGTCTCATCGACATAATAACCGTAGCGAACCACGTTATCGACCGCTCCGGCGATTCCTGCGAAATCGAGATCAGCGGGGGCGTTGTAAACCGGGTTTCCGCCGAGCACCACGAGGGTATCGACTTTACCGGACTTAGCTGCGGCGGCGAGATCGGCGAGTGAAGCAGAGTTGTTCTCTGGAATTTCCACGAAATCGACGGTCGTGCCCACGTTCTCGAGGAACAGATTCAAGACGTAAACGATCGCGTGGACTTCAGCCGGGAGATGGGAGCCAGCAACGAGAACACAATCGCCGCGGTGGTTCTTGAGATCCTCGGCACAGGCTGAGACCCAAGCGTCCTGATCCTTAAACTCGAGACCTTTGGAGAATTGAGCGAAGCGGGAATCCCCGGTCAATTTCTGACCCAAAGCGGCGACGAAGGCCAACATGTGGCTACTGGCGAGACGGAGGCGGTGATCCGCCATCGATCCGGTCAGCGTGAACGTGCTCTCTACCGAGTAGAGGCGGTTCATAGGATCGTCCTTCTTCATCACCTTGCGGCCCTTCGCGAAATCGCGAGCGTAACCTAAGGCGCCGGATTCGGCGTGGAAGAAATCAGCATCAATCGCGACAACCCGGGAGGCTTTGTCGAAATGATAAAGGGGTTTAACGTTCCGGCCAAAGGCAGCCTCGGCGGCAGCGGCGGGAGGGGTGTCGTTTACGGCGTCGTATTCGGCCCAGATAGCTTGCGGCAGTTTCTGCTTCAGCGCTTTGACGAGACGGGCCCGACTTGGCGAAGAAGAGGTCTCGGCCAAGATGGCCAGACCCGCACCGCGCATCCCTTTGGCTGCGGAGTGAATCGCAGCGAGTTGATCGCGGATGATCGCTGATGTAACGGCAGCTCCGTCGACGGTGTGCGTGGTAGCACGGTCCGGATCGTAGAGATCCAACAAAGAGGCCTGAGCGACTAAGGAAGATGATCCTCCGTATGGAGTGTAGGAAGGGTTACCCTCGAGTTTGGTCGGACGTCCTGAATGAGTCTCGGCCAAAAGCGGCAGCGCCGCACCACGCAATGGGAACGATGTTGCGAAATATTGCGGCATGCCGGGGATGACACCTTCAACCGATTTGCCGTAAGGCAGGATATTGGCTTCGGGACGACGGCAACCGGTGGCGAGACCCATGCCACCCAAGGCAAAGGAAGCGGCCATCAGCTTGAAAAACGAACGACGGTCGACGCCATTCAGGTTGTCAGCACCCGTTGGGAATTCTTTGGCGATCTTTGCCTGAAAACCGGGAGTTTCCACCAATTCATCGAGGCTGCGCCAGTAGCGGGGACCACTCAGCTCACGGGCGGAGGGTTCGGGATGTTCAACTTTGCGTTTCATCGGTGGCAGCCAGTGCAGCTCTGGGGAGGATTGATATTCCAGTCGTGAATGAACTTTTCGCCGTCGGCGCGTTGGCCGGCCTTACCCTCAGGATGTTCCCAATCGAGTTGGGTCACGAGCTTCGGGTCGCGAAGGCTCGGGGCGGGATCGCGGTGGCAATCCAAACAGAAGCCCATGGAGAGTGGTTTGCTGTGGGTGACGACCTCCATCTCGTTGACCTGACCGTGACACTCCACACAGGAGACACCACGATTCACGTGAACCGCATGGTCGAAATAGACGTAATCAGGCGCTTGGTGAACTCTCACCCACTCGACCGAATCACCGGATTCGTAACTGGCGCGGATCGGCGCGAGTAGCGCACTCTGGTTCTTCACCTGGCTGTGGCAGTTCATACACGTCTGAGACGTGGGGACTGCCGCGTGACCCGCTTTTTCCACGGTGGAGTGGCAGAAACGACAGTCGATGCCGAGGTCGCCATTGTGCAGCGCATGGCTGAACGGCACCGGCTGAATGGGTGCGTAGCCTACCCGGGTGTATTTGGGTGTAGCGTAATAGTTGACTGCTGCCGTCACGATCCCGCCAGCGACGACGAGAAAGATGATGATCTGGAGCGGCAAGCGGTTGGCCAATTTTGGGAATAGATGCGACATTTACCTGGATTTCTACAGGGCTCGAAGGGCGCTCAGAGTGAGTCCGCGTCACGTGCTATCGCACGGCCGTCGGGCTTGAGTTGGAACCGAGTTCCTTGGTTTGGATGCGCCACCGCTTTACCAGCGGACTTAGCGAATAATTTAGGCGCGGCTAGCGAAGCGGCAAAAAGCGCTCCGGTACGGCCGAAAAATGACTTACGAGTATGTTGCTGGCTCACGGTTGTTTGTTGGTCACGAACGCCCAAAGCAACCGGTCGCAAAATCCAAAGTAAAACAAAATCTCCCCAATCCCTTGACGCGAGGAAACTATTAGCGGGTCCACGTGGTCACGACGCTGTCGCTTATTAGCATTTAGCATATACTAAACACCGCACCATTAGCGGACTAGGCCGCGTTTTTGGACTCAGTCTTGGGTCGTCGACGCAAAGTAGGACGTTTGCGCCCCGCCACTACTCCGGCATCGACCACGACTTCGGCCACATCCGTGCGCTGAGGCAGCTCATACATGACATCCAGCATCAGTTTTTCCATGATCGAGCGCAGCGCCCGGGCTCCGGTCTTCAATTCGATGGCCTTCTGGGCAATCGCTTTCACCGCATCATTGGTGAATCGCAACCGCACCCCGTCCATGGCGAACAACTTGGAGTATTGCTTCACCATCGCGTTCTTCGTTTGCAGCAAAATTTTCTGTAAGTCCACGATCTTCAGTTCATCAAGCAACGAGATCACCGGCAAGCGGCCGATAAACTCGGGGATCATCCCAAATCTTACCAGATCCTCGGGGGCGATTTGGTGCATCATCTCCTCAGCCGTGAGCGTCTTACCTTCATCGCGATGGAAACCGAGCGAATTGGCGCCCATCCGCTTTTTGATGATTTCGTCGAGACCGACGAAGGCACCACCGCAGATAAACAAGATATTGGCCGTATTTACCTGAATATACTCCTGATTCGGGTGTTTGCGTCCGCCTTGGGGCGGCACATTACACACGCTGCCTTCCAAAATCTTCAGCAATGCCTGCTGCACCCCCTCACCGGACACGTCGCGGGTGATGGAAACATTTTCCGTGGTGCGCCGCACTTTATCGATCTCGTCGACGTAGATGATACCCCGTTCGGCTTTCGCTACATCGTTATTGGCCGCCTGCAGCAGACGGAGAATCACGTTCTCCACGTCTTCGCCCACATACCCCGCCTCCGTGAGCGTCGTGGCATCGGCAATCGCAAACGGCACATCCAAAATTCTAGCCAAAGTCCTAGCTAACAATGTTTTACCTGATCCAGTGGGTCCCGTTAGCAAAATATTGCTCTTTTCGATTTCCACCCCATCAAACTCCGGCACGAGCGCATTTCCCGACGACGCAAACGCGTGACCATTGTCAAAAGCGAGGCGTTTGTAGTGATTGTAGACCGCCACCGAGAGCACCTTCTTAGCGTGCTCCTGCCCAATGACGTGTTCGTCGAGCGTTGCCTTGATCTTGGCCGGCTTGAGGAGACAGAAATCCGGCTTCGAATCGATCGGGCTCTGCTTGGCCTCACGGTCGATAATCGTCTTACAGACGTTGACGCAGGAGTCGCAAATATAGACCCCAGGACCCGCGATGATTTTCTTCACCTCAGTCTGAGATTTACCACAAAACGAACAGAGCGTCATCCGGGACGATTTAGCCATGGCAACACCGATACCCGGGAATACCCCTATGTCGAGGGGAGAAACCCGATTGTCGCACGACAACCGTGCGACGAATAGCCGATTAAAAACCGAGGTCAGCGACCTCGCCTACGGCGAAGTCGCCCCTCTAGAGTAACGGGTAGGCGGGGTCGCTGACCCCGGTTCCCCTTAGGCGGATGCCGGAGTCGAGAGGGTTTTCGCGTCGGCCGTGGACGATACCACATGATCAACGAGTCCGTATTCCTTGGCCTCAGGTGCACTCAGGTAGTAATCGCGATCAGAGTCTTTACCGACCTCTTCAGCCGTCTTGTTGCTGTGCCGGGCAATCGTCTCATTGAGCGTCCTGCTCCAGCGGAGGATTTCCTTAGCGGCAATCGTGATATCGGCAGTTTGTCCGCCGGCTCCACCCGATGGCTGGTGAATCATCACGCGGCTATTCGGCAGCGCGAAACGCTTACCCTTGGTGCCAGCAGCAAGGAGCACGGTCGCCATCGAGGCGGCCATGCCGATGCAATAAGTCACCACGTCGCACTGAAGGAAGTTGATCGTATCGTAGATAGCCATACCACCGGTCACCACCCCCCCAGGGGAATTGATGTAGAGGTGGATGTCCTTCTTCGGATCTTCCATCTGCAAGAATAACAGCTGAGCGATCACACTGTTGGTCACGCCATCGTCAATCGGCGTGCCGATGAAAATGATCCGATCCTTGAGGAGACGGCTATAGATATCCATCGACCGCTCTCCGCGGCCGGTGTTTTCGATGACGTATGGAACGTAGTAAGAGCTCACAGGAAATTAAACGATCAGTTCGAGCTGCGGACGGGTTATTCCGACTTGGCAGCAGTCTCGGTCACGGTGGATTTTGAAACCACCAGATCGAGGGTCTTGTCCAACAGGATCGACTGTTGAATGGAACGCAACTGCTCGCGGTTTTTTGCAATCTCCTTGATGAACTTATCCGGAGCCTGACCACTGCGCATCGCTTGTTGGTAGATGTATTGGTTCATGTCCGCCTCTTCGACGGTCACCTTCTCGGCCTCAGCGATTTTCGCGAGAATGAGTTGGCTCACGACTCGAGCTTCACCGGCTTTACGAGCGTTCGCGTAGAGCGCTTCTTTGTCACCTTCGAGCTGCTCCTGCGTCACACCTTGGCGCATGTTTTGGTCCACGAATTGGCGCAGAACGCTTTGGGTCTCGTTTTCGACCAATGATTCTGGCGCGTGGAAAGTTACCTTCTCAATCAACGCTTCCGTCACTTGACGACGTTGCTCGGAACGATTGCGCCCATCTTTCTGCTGCTGGATGTTGTTACGAATGTTGGTCTTCAGACTGTCGAGATCGTCAGCTTGATGGGCCTTGAGAAATTCTTCATCAATTTCAGGGAGAACGCGCTCGCGCACTTCGAGAACCTCGACCGCGTAGACCGCATCCTTACCAGCGAGAGCTTCGGCCGCACTGAATTCAGCCGGGAACGTAACATTAACGTCCTTATTATCGCCGACCTTCATCCCGGAGAGAGACTTACCGAGGCCGGGGATCAATCCCTCGTTCTCGCCTTCGACCTCTTCCCACGTCTGCGGGACTTTGCCATAAATTTGTTTATCAGGAACGACTTCGAGAATTGGCTTACCGTCGAGCGTGCCTTCGTAGGACAGCTTCACGTAATCGCTCTTCTGAGCTTCACGCTCAACGACTTTGAAGTCCGCGCGCTCGGTTCGCATGTTCTCGAGAGTTTTTTCGACCTCTTCATCAGACGCCTCGGTGCTCTCAGTCGTGGTCGCCAATCCGGCCCACTCCGGCATCTCGAACTCAGGATGCACGTCAACCGTCACTGTGATGGTGGCAGCCGTGTCAGGCGTGATGTCGCCCTCTTTAACGTCGACGACGTTCAGAACCTCTAGCTTCGATTCCTCGATAGAGGACTGGTAAGCCTTGGTCATGATCTTTTTGCGAAACTCCTCGGTGATATCCTTCTGGTAGCGCATCTGCACCATGTTGGCGGGCGCTTTACCGGGCCGAAAACCTGGGATCTTCGCCATTTTGACGAACTCTTTGATGATCGCCTGATATTCAGTGGCGACTTCGTCAGCTTCTAAGGTGGCCACGATGCTCTTGCGCGTGTCGGAAATGTCTTGGGTTTCGATGTTCACAACCGGATCTATAATGATGGTTTTATTGAGAGAATCTGCGAACCTACGGATCCACGATCCGCCCGGTCAATGCCGGATTACTGATAGGTCCACTCTTGCGCCGACCGCAGTGCTCTCATTTCGTCGCGGTTTCCTTCTCCCGTGACTTCGCTGACCACCATTCTCGCCGACCACCAATCGCTGCTCCTCATCGATGCGAGCTCCCAAGTGATTCACGTGGGATGGTTGCGCCGGGATCAACCGGCGGAATGGATCTCGATCGAGCGCGAAGCCGGCACCGGACTTTATATCCTGCTCGAACAAGCGGGACTGTCGCCCAAAGAGGCCGGCGCGTTCGCCTTTTGCGAAGGTCCTGGGTCAATGCTCGGGATCCGCACGGTGGCCACCGCCCTGCGAACCTGGGTCGCGCTCACCCCTCGCCCGATCTTCAGCTACCGCAGTTTGGATTTACTGGTGCACACGGAGGGGCGGCCCGGAGCCACGTTCATTACCGACGCCCGACGACGCAGTTGGCACGCCCTCACCCTCGATTCCGCAGGCCAAGCCCAACCCCTGCAACGGATCCCCGAAGGCGAACTCCCCTCCGATAATTTGTTCATTCCATCGGGGTTTCGCACCTGGACCGAATTGCCTACACCACCGCCCGAGACGGTCCCCTACGACCCGACCCAGCTCTCGACCAAACTAGCGGATTCAGATATTTTCGCCGTATCTACCGAGCCCGACGCGTTCCAACCCGAACCGCCGAGCTACGCCCGGTGGACTCCCAAGGTGCATCAGTCACCTCCGCCCAAATCATGAGCCAACACCACCAACTGCCGCTCCGTTGTTGGGCCGAAATCGATCTCGGCGCGCTCGAACGCAACCTCCGCCGCATCCGCGCATCCCTGCCCGAACACATGCGCTACGTCGCGGTGGTGAAGGCCGACGCCTACGGTCACGGCCTCCATCAAGTGGCCGCCCGCCTCATGCATGCCGGGGCGGATCTGTTCGCGGTTGCAACCCTCTCCGAAGCGGCAGCACTCCGTGAATTGGGGCCCGGTTGGCCGATCCTATTGCTCAGTCCTTTGGTGCCCGAAGAAGACGCCTTAATTTTAAGTCACGATGTGGCGGTCACCGTTTCGAGCCTCGATGAAGTAAGTCGCTTTTCCGCCGCGGCTGCTGCTGCTAAAAAGGCCATCAAAGTTCACCTCAAAATTGACACGGGCATGGGTCGTTCCGGCATCTGGCATGAAGACGCCAAAACCGTGTTTGATGCGATTCGGGAATCCGACTCTTTGGATCTGGTCGGTATCTACACCCATTATTCCAGTTCGGACGATGATCCGGAATTCACCGCCACCCAGCGAACCCGATTCCGCGCGGCCCTCTATCAATTCACCGACCTCGATCTTAGCGCCCTCCTGATCCACGCCGAAAACAGCGCCGGGCTCGAGACCATCGAACGAGCCGGCCCCTTCAACGCCGTCCGCATCGGCCTCCTCCAATTTGGTGTTCTACCTCATCGCGGCTCGCTACTCGCCGACGTGAAGCCCGATCCCGTTTTCAGTTTTTACACTCGGGTGGGCCTCGTGAAGATTCTGCCCGCGGACACCGCGATCAGCTATGGCAAGACGCATCGTCTCACCCGCAATTCCAAAGTAGCTGTCCTCACCGCCGGATACGGCGATGGCATTCCCCGGGCCTTGAGCAACAAGGGGGAAGTCCTAATCGCAGGGCGACGCTGCCCCATTCTCGGCCGAGTCACCATGGATCAAACCATCGTCGATGTGACTGATCTACCCAACGTATCGCCGGGAGATCGGGTAACCCTGATCGGGCGGCAAGAAAGTGCTGAAATCGGCGTGGCTGAATTCAGTGACTGGGATAATACCATCCCCTGGGAAACCCTCTGCAGCGTCACCAAACGCGTCCCCCGAATCTACCGCACGGCACTCGGCCTCTAACGGATCATTATCTTTCTCGATCCGCTGCCCCATCCGAATCGAGACCTCACCCGCGTCTAATTCCGTTCCGGTTCATCCGGCTCTTCCGCCAGCAGTCGCCATTCGGGGCTCACCATCGAGATCACCCCGCGCCACAACGATTCGTCCGGATCACGTTGTAACAAGTCGCCCGGAATTTCGCTCACCGCCCACGTATTTTGCTCAAGTTCGTTTTCGAGCTGACCGGCGCTCCAACCTGAGTGGCCCAGAAAGGCTCGGAGTTCGATCATCTCACCATGCTCGGCCAGCAGATCCTTGGCCGCAGCCGGTTCAATTCCAAAGTGCAGCCGCAATCCTTCTCCGCCTGAGTGCATGCTGACTCCACATATCAACAACCGATCCGTCTGCACGGGACCGCCTTCATAAACCGGCACAGCCCCGAGGTTGCTGATTCCAAATGATTCATCCAGATCGCTCAGTTCCTGGTCCATTGGACGGTTGAGCACCACGCCCAATGCACCCTCATCGTCATGAGCCGAAAGCAAAACGACGGCCCGATGAAAATTAGGGTCCTGCATGGCGGGATGCGCCAGCAAAAGTGATCCCGCCAGACTGTCAGAATTAGGTTGCCGATTCCGCATGCGATAAGGTTAGGCCTGCGCCTTAATGGGTAGCTGGGTCACCGTCACACCGGCGTCAGACAATAACTCGGCGGCGATCTCGTCGTTGTGATAATCGAGGCGGTAGCGAATCTCTCCGATTCCCGCCGCGGCCAAAACCTTCGCGCAATTGATGCACGGATAATGAGTCACGTAGGCCACGCACCCCTCGAGCGGGTTTCCCCGTCGGGCGGCTTCCGCCACCGCGTTTTGCTCCGCGTGCACCGTGGCTTGCTCGTGTCCATCACGAACGCGTGACGTGTGAGTCCCACCCGGTAAATACCCATTGTATCCCGCCGCCACCAATCGATTGGGTCGGGCCCCGCCACTCACCATGACGCAACCGACATGGAGCCGTTCACAGGGTGATCGGGTCGAAAGCAACACCGCCGTCGCCATAAAATACTCATCCCAGGACGGTCGCCCCGGAAAACGCTCCGTCGCCTCGGCAATCAGATCCACCGGGGAATTGAGCTCAATATCAGTGGACACAGATTCCATTGCTTCAACGGCTAATCGACTTGCTCGAAAAATCCACCTCGAAAGCGCGCCGAAATTCCTCTTTCTTACGGACATGGCTTCTCTCGACGAACTTGTCGCATACTGCAACGAACGCACCCGGCTCACCGCTTTCACCGACGCACCCGGTGCTCGCAACGGTCTGCAGGTCGCCAACAACGGTGAAGTCACCCGTATCGGAGCGGCTGTCGACTCCGGTCTCGTGCCCTTCGAAAAAGCGAAGGAGGCGGGGGTGGATTTCCTCATTGTGCACCACGGCATGTACTGGGACATGCCCCAATTGCTCACCGGCCCGGTATACGAACGGGTCAAAACGCTAATCTCGAGCAACTGCGCCCTCTATTCAAACCACCTGCCTCTCGACGGCCACCCCGAGATCGGCAACAACGCCCTGCTTGCGGCCCAACTCGATCTCACGCCCGATCAACCTTTCATGCTTATTGCTGGTGAACCCGTCGGTTGTTCCGCCCCGTGGACCAAATCACGCGCTGACCTCCAAACCGCCCTCGAGGCCCTCTACGAACGCGTCGTTCCCGTCGCCTGCGGATCTGATCGCCCCCAGCGCATCGCCTTCTGCAGCGGTAGTGGTAACAGCGCGATGAAGGAACTCATCAAGACCGGCATCGATACGATGGTCACCGGCGAACTCCGCGAAGAGTGGTTCAACGTCGCCCAGGAGCGCGGTATCAACGTCTTTCTCTGTGGCCACTACGCCACCGAAGTCCACGCCGTCCAAGCCCTGGCCGCCGAGGTCTCCGCCAAATTCGATCTTCCCTGGGAATTCATCAAAACCGAAAACCCCCTTTAGGCCCCAGAAATCGTTCTCGTTGCAAGTCTCGCCAGTGTCCAGTCTCGCAGGACGACGACGGATCTTTCTCTTTATCTTTGTCCGTATCTTTATCTTCCTCGCTTCCCGACTCCTCTAAACCATGAAACGCATCGCCATCCTCAACGGTCCCAACCTCGATCGCCTCGGTAAACGCGAACCCGAGATCTACGGCTCCACCACTTTGGCCGGCTTGGAAGCCAAGCTCACCACCGACTTCGCTGATCAGGCCGAGCTCACCTTTTTTCAGAGCAACCACGAAGGTGCGTTGGTTGATCACATCTCGGCATTGGCCGAAGATGGTATCCAAGGCATCGTGATCAATGGCGCCGCCCTCACTCACACCAGTGTAGCCTTGCGCGATGCGCTCCTCGGTTCGCAACTGCGGGCGGTCGAAGTCCACATTTCCAATATTTATCGCCGCGAAGAGTTTCGCCACAAATCCCTCACCGGTCCCGCCTGCGAAGGCATTATTACCGGACTCGGGCTCGAGGGTTACTCCGCTGCGATTCGATACCTGCTTCTCGATTGAGCTCCGACGAATCGAATTCTTTCAACGCCTTCGCATCCGCCGAAGGCGAATCGTGGTGGGTTTGCCACACTAAGCCTCGTTGCGAAAAGAAATTTGCCACGCTGCTCAGTGCTGAGCGCATGGCTCACTATCTGCCGGTCGTCACCAGCACCAAAACCTACGGCAACCGGAAGCGCACCCACACCTCGCCGCTGTTTGCGAGTTACGTCTTCGCCCGGGTGCCCGATGGGAGCAAACCGCGCATCTATCAATTGGACCTGCTGGCTCGCGCAATCCCGGTTGAGGATGAATCAGGATTGTTGCGCCAACTCGCCGACGTGCAACGCATCGTCAGCTCCGGACTCGAAACCACCCTCCATCCTCTTTATAAAAAGGGTTCTCCCGTGCTCGTAACCGCTGGGGCCCTGAAAGGCCTCGAAGGCGTAATCGATGATCCCGAAAATCCCTCCGGCATTATCGTCGAAGTTGATGTGCTTCAGCAGGGCCTTCACATCGCTATTCCGATGACGGATCTCAAATTACTTTCCCGATGAGCGAAGAAGAACCCATTCCCATGGAGCCGCTCCCTCCGGTTCCCGAGCACGCGGCAGTCCGTCTCGACGCCGAGGCAATCCAACGCCTCACCGCCTACGGTGAAGCCCTCGCCAGTTATGGTGTAGTCCGCGGCCTGATCGGCCCACGCGAAGTCCCCATCATATGGGACCGTCACTTGCTGAATTGCGCCGCCATGGCTGAAGCGGTCGAGCCCGATGCTCGGATCGTCGACATCGGCACCGGCGCTGGCCTCCCCGGCCTCGTGCTCGCCCTCGTCCGATCCGACATTCAAGTCGTCCTCATCGAGCCTCTCCAAAGACGCTGCGACTTCCTGTCCGAGATGATCGAGCAATTTGAACTCAAGGACCGCGTAACCGTCGTTTGGGAGCGCGCCGAAAATGTGCCTCCGCAACAGGCGGACATCGTAACTTCAAGAGCCGTGGCTCCGCTTAAAAAACTCATTCCTTGGTGCATGCCTCATGCCCGCGTGGGCGGACGCTTACTCGCCATGAAGGGTCAGAAAGCGGCCGAAGAACTGTATGCCTCCCACAAATCGCTCCACAAATGGAGCGCAGCCAAACACGCTGAAGTCCTGACCTGCGGAGCCGGTTGGATTGATCCCCCCGTGAACCTAGTCAGTGCCACCCGCGGGAAGTAGACCCCTCGCTCGGCCCGCCAAGCATGAGAATAACTCCTGGTGCGATTGTTCGTTAATCCAACTGGATTACCAACGTCTCGCCCGTTTTGTCCAAGATATGGGTCTTCATGACGGTCTTTCCTCCAGTCGATACCGAGATCTCATATTCACCGAGGAAGGCCGACGTTTGATAATCACCAGCCCGATCGGTTCGACCGCTTTCATCGGTCCACCATTTCTCGAAAACTAAATCCTGATAAACGACACCGTTGGGTTTAGCCGACCAGTCTTTCCGAAACATCGCGACTTCCGGCTGGAAAATGGCGCCTTCCCAAAAGCCCCAACACTGAAACCCCACCACCGAAGGGTGGCTAAAGACCAGCGTCATAAATTCGCGGGTAAACTGCCCCTGTTTCTCCTCATCACTTCCATTCAAAGTGAATTCGGTGATGCGAATGGGCAGGCCCACCGCGGCGATTTTGTTCAATCGACCTTCGATACTGATAATATCTGGATCACCTCGAAAATGGGCCTGCAGGCCGACGCCATCCAGCAATCCGGATGCATTTACGTGATTTATCCAGGTGAGATATTTTTGAACCTGAGGAGAATCATCCTCTGGCGAAGGCAGGACACCCGACTCATTAAGATACAGTCTACCTTCAGGAAGGTTTGCCCGCGACCGTTCAAACCAACCGATAGATTCCTCGATTCCGAACACCTGCCCTGAAGGCTGAGAATTACCCGCTCCCGCTGCTTCACGTCCGGGGCGCTGTATTCCCACCGGATGGTTCACCACATCCCACTCGTCGATCGCAAACCCAGTCTGAGCCGCCTTATCGTCGATCGACTTCATCACGGCCTCCATTATCGCAGGTTTCCCGCCCTCTTCATGGAGTTTGACGAAGGCTTTGGAAGAGCGACGTATGCTATTTCCCGTCATGGCATGTCCCCGAATTTTGATTCTATTCTCATGCGTCCAATGCAAAGCTTGCACCGTAGATTCCGGGCCAACGGCGGGGCCAAAATCACCACTCCATGCCTTAACTTTCAGGGCATTTTCGAACGTGCCGGAATTGAAAAGCTCAAGAATTTTTTGGCGATAGTCCTCCTGCTTCGGATCGTTGATGGCGGCGACCTTGACTGCCGAACCAAATTCAAACGCATGCCGAGTCATCGCCACGCGAACCTCGGCACCCGCAACTTTTTTCCCCTGTTGATCGATCACCGTTACGTGCAGTGGTGCTTTGCGGTATTCTTCGATCCGTTTATCTGCTTCGGTCCACCACGCCGCATCCGCCGCATAACAATTGGCCCCGAAAATCAGGCAAGACCCTAGCAAAAATAGTGAGGTGTTTTTCTTCATAGAAGAATTGTGACGCTTCGCTTCGACGCAAGTTACAGCCTCACTAAATTTTCTCTTATTCATGCATAAAAAGATCACTACAACTCTAATTAACTATATTTTACGAGAATATTAAGAACTCATTTTCGTGCGCAAAACGCTCCTCAAAATCACCCCGCAAACCAAGATACCCATCACCGGCACCCGCCGGATCGCTCCGCCCAGTGGGTTTGTCACGTCATACGTGACAATTCCGAGCAAGGATCGGTAATTTCGGAACCCCACTTAAAACTACTTAGCCTCGGGAGAGGCAACTCTCCACGACTTTAACCAATAAGGTTAAAGTCCATTGTTTCCATTTCCCATACCAACCTCCGTTCCAGACTAACTTTAACCAATGGGGTTAAAGACGCCCCCTGCATTCAATTCCCAGTGATACGCACTGCTTACAACAGACTTTAACCATATTGGTTATAGTTTATACCTTATGCCAGTCTTCCTACGGAATATTTTGTAGCACCTGACCCGACCTGCACTTTCAAGCGCCTAGAACGACCCACCGGTCCGCACCATGACCGCTCCGATGATATGAAGCGTCAAACACGTCGCTATTGCGGCTGCGATATCATCCATCACCACGCCCCACCCATCGGGTAGACTTTGGAGTTTCCCGATCCACAGCGGTTTCCAGATATCGAAGAGCCGGAACAAACCAAATCCGGCCAAGAAAATCGCCCAAGGTGGCGCGACGGCAGTCAATTGATACCAACCCAAAAAACAAAATGGGATCGCGACAAATTCATCCAATACGATCTCGCCCGGATCACGCTTCCCCAAGCGGAACTCTGCTTCGCCACACAGGGCGACGGCGACGTAAATGCCGACCGCGCCAAACAGGAGCGTGAAGAACACGTCCAGCTGGTAGAAGAATAGCGTAAAGTAGAGTAGCCCTGCCACGGAGCCCCAGGTGCCGGGTGCTTTGCGAATTAATCCAATCGGACCCAGGGTAGCAAAATTGAGCACCATTTGCCGCGGCAAGAAGCGCGGCCATATCGGTTGGCGAAGTTGCATCGCTTAGTCCGCCATCACGTGAGCGTGACGTTTGAAGTAAGTCGCTCCCGAGGTGATCGTGAGTAGCATCGAAAGAAAATACAGACCGATACCTACCCAGTGGACGGATTCGAATATGATAAAATCCTCAGCCGGGAAAAGATGCCCAAAATCGATGCGAAACATCTTCGCTCCGAGCAACCAACCGATCGCATTCATCTGCGCAAAAGTCTTAAGTTTTCCGCTGTTGTCCGCCTCCATCACGACTCCTTTCGAAGCCGCCACCATCCGTAGCCCGGAAATCGCAAACTCTCGGGTCAGGACACATAAGAGCGCCAACATTGCGGCCATGGTCAATTTTCCAAAGAAGTCCGCATTCACCAACACGATCATGATGCCCAGCACCATGACCTTATCGATGACCGCATCCATGAAACGGCCAAAAATGGAAACCTGGTTGGATTTACGCGCGATGTAGCCATCGAGCCAGTCCGTTAGTGCCGCGCCGACAAACAGCCAGAAGGCCCAGGTCGCGGCCCAGGCCCACTCCGAATACATCAGCCCCACCACGATGAATAACATCGGGACTCGTGAAATCGTAAGAATATTGGGCAAATTCCAGCGCACTGGCGCGATTCACGCCCGGCTTACCCGGCGCTGGCAACACCGTAAACGCCACGATTTGAACTCGCGCCCGATTATGGCTTCCCGTCTAGTCGTTCTGTTATGCGCCATTGCATCTATCCCGGCACGTTCGATCCCATCACTTATGGCCACCTCGACGTGCTTGCTCGAGCCGTCAAACTATTCGATCGCGTCACCCTCGCGATCGCACACAACCCCGGTAAAAGTCCGATGTTCTCACCCGAGGAACGGGTCGAGCTGATCAAGCCCAACATCGCCCAACATGCCAACGTCGAGATCACGACGTTCTCCGGGCTCTTGGTGGATTTCGCCGTCGAGCAAAAGGCCGACGCCATTATTCGCGGCCTGCGCGCCCTCTCTGATTTTGAATTCGAATTCAATATGGCCCTGATGAATCGGCATCTCAATGCCTCCATCGAGACCATCTTCGTCATGCCGGCCGAGGCCTACAGCTACACCAGCTCACACCTCATGAAACAGGTGGCTCGCTACGGCGGCGATGTGGCCAAATTTGTCCCGCCAAATGTGGCGGCCGCTCTAACCGAAGCTTCCGTGTCCCCTTAATCGCAGTCTGTCCGACCCTCTATTCGTTCGCATGAATCTCCTTATCCTATGCACCAGTCTGAATCCTGGCAGCAAAAGTCGCCTGCTGGCCGAAGCTGCTTCCGCCGCCCTCACCACTGAGGGAGTGGAGCACACGACCTTGGACTTGCGGGACCTCCCCCTGCCGCTCTGTGACGGTGGCGCAGCCTATGGGCACCCCAACACGGCAAAGGCGGGCGAAATCATTAAAGCCGCCGATGGCATCATTATCGCGAGCCCGATCTACAACTTCGACGTCAACGCTGCGCTGAAGAATCTCATCGAACTCACCGGCAAAGGTGCCTGGGCGAACAAGACCGTCGCATTTCTCAATTCCGCCGGGGGCCACTCCTCCTACATGTCAGTCATGGCCGTCGCCAATAGCCTCATGCTGGATTTCCGCTGCGTCATCGTGCCACGATTCGTTTACGCGACGCCCGCAGACTTCGACGACACTGGCATCAGTAACGATGGCGTCCGCGATCGCGTAGCCGCTTGTGCTCTCGCTACGGCCGAACTGACCCGGCAACGCAGCGACTGAGTGATTACTCAGTCAGCATTGAACCGAGGGTCATTAAAGCCCGGCGCAGAACTTCCCGAGTCGATCGAGTCCTTTGTTCAAGGTCTCATCGGCAGTCGCATAACTGATGCGCATAAATCCTGGCGCACCAAACGCGGAGCCCGGCACGGCTGCGACCTTTTGCTCATCGAGCAGCCGTTCGCAGAAAGTGAGATCGTCGAGGCCGAAGCTCGAAATATTCGGAAAGAGGTAGAACGCGCCCTGCGCCAACAGACACTCGATGCCGTCAATGGCGTTGAGGCCTGAGTGCACCAACTTACGACGGCGGTCGAATGCGACTAACATCTCGTCGAGTGCGACCTTGGTCTTATCGGCTTCGGTGTAAGCCGCCAACGAGCCCCACTGAGCAAACGTCGTCGCATTGGAGGTCGTTTGGCTCTGCAACTTGGCCACCGCTTTGGCGATCGGTTCCGCAGCCACGATGGTGCCCAGACGCCAGCCGGTCATCGCGAAGGTCTTGGCAAAACCCGATACGATGATCGTGCGCTCACGCGCCTCATCCGAGAATGACGCCGGAGAAACATGTTTCACGCCGTCATAGAGCAAATGCTCATAGATCTCGTCGGACATAATGTAGAGATTATGCTTCACCGCTACGGCCGTGAGTGTCCCCAATTCAGCCGCGGTATAAACCGCTCCGGTTGGGTTGGACGGTGAATTGAGAATCAAGAGCTTCGATTTCGGCGTGATCGCCGCTTCCAGCATTTCCGGAGTGAGTTTAAATCCCGTCGCATCGGTCGCGAGGACCGTCTTCGGCGTCGCCCCAGCCAACTTAACCATCTCAGGATAGCTCACCCAGTAAGGTGCCGGCACGATCACTTCGTCCCCTGGCGAGCAAATCGCCAATACCGTGAGATAGCATGAGAATTTGCCGCCGGGGCTCACCACCACCTGAGCCGCCGTGGTCGGCAGGCCATAAGTGTCAGTGTACTTCGCGGCCAGCGCTTCACGCAACGGCGGGATACCCGGAGTCGGGGCGTATTTCGTCTTTCCGGCACCCAAGGCCTGCACCGCGGCGGCCTTGATGTGGGCCGGCGTATCGAAATCGGGTTCACCAGCGGCGAATCCGCAAACGTCCTCGCCGGCGGCTTTAAGTGCCTTGGCTTTGGCATCAACCGCCAACGTGGGAGATGTCGATACGTTAAGGGCCCAGGAAGAGAGTGACGCAGGTACTTGGCTCATAGTCAAAACGAGTCGACCTAAGTCCCCTCAAAAACGAAAAGCAAGCCCCGCTGGACGGTAGCTTGCTTTGAATTAAAAATCAGACCCCGTTCACCGGGGCGATTTTGGAACCGCTTATCTGCGTTTGGCTTTTTTGGCGGTCTTCTTGACCACCTTTTTAACGGCTCTCTTGGCTGGCTTCTTGGCCGCTGGCTTCACCTTCTTCTTACCCTTGGCCACTTTAGGCCTAGCGACGGGCTTGGCCGTGGACAATTCGTCGAGCGATGCGCGAAGCAGCTCGCCAACACTGACCTTTTTCTTCCGTGATTGGCGCGAAAGGAGGGTCTTCATATCGGCCGGAAGACGCACGGAGATCTGACGATGTTCTTCACGGGAAGACTCGAACCGATCGAAATTGAACTTAGCCAGGGCGAGACGAACCACCTCACTGGTGGATGCCAAGCCGAGCTTGGTTTGCGCGGTGGTGATCTTTTCGATCAACGAAACCGGCAGGTCGAAGGTCAGAGGAGAAGCAGGACGGGAAGCTTTTTTAGCCATGGCTGGGTATTGGCGAGGGAACTACAAAAGAAGGAGGAACCACTACGCAATCGGTTCGAGGTGGTGCCTAGCAATGCAAAACTGCTCAGACCGAATAATTGCATATTTTTCCTAATCGAACCGTTTCACAACACTCAGGTTTCTACCCCGGGCAGAACGGCCATGAGATCGTCACACATCGCGGTGGCCCCCGCGACGTAGAAGATACGTGGCATCCCCAAGTCAAAACGCCGTAAAGGGGTGGGATTATTGGCTAAAAATCGCACCTCGCCTCCTGCCGCGCGCACCATCGCTACCGCTGCCGCAATATCCCACAGTTTTACGTTATGATCGACTACCCCATCCAGCATTCCGGCTGCGACATAAGCCAAGTGGAGCGCACTGCTGCCGATCGCGCGCACCTTGCACTGCGTCACGATCGCCTCGCCATGACCGGGATATTTCCCCTCATCCCGCGGACTATGAAACCCGACGGACGCTGAACGCGTGAGACGACTTTGCCTGACCTGCACCTGATCGGGTCCGTCCCACATGCCGCGCCCGACTCCTCCCTGCATAAGACGCCTACGAGACACATCATAAATCACGCCATAGACCGGCTCCCCATCCTCGAGTAGGGCCAACGAAATCGCACACTGCGTCAATCCCGCCGCAAAATTATTGGTCCCATCAATCGGATCGAGCATCCAGGTGTAACGGCTCGTCACATCGATCGGGTCTCCCGTCATCAGTTCCTCACTGAAACCCTGATCCTCCGGAAATGCTTCCGCCAGCTGGCCTAGGATGGCCTCAGATATTGCGATGTCAGTTTCGGTAATCCGGCTGCCATCCGTCTTCCATTCGCTCTTCACGTTGCCTAGGTCGGACTCGAGGCGATCGGTTTGGCTCAGCACCGCCTTACAGGCCGCGGTGATTCGTTTATCGAGGGCAGATGCTTCGGTCGGGATGGACATTGGGTCCATCCTCACACGCTCCCATCCCCCGTGGCATTAAAAAACCGGCGCGCAGAGTAATTATTCGTAATCGTATAGCTGTGGGTCACGGACTGGAGCCACGTAACGTTTCTTAAAACGATGGCGCGGTTCCTTCGGATCGACGGGCTCGCCCTCCCCGGGACCACCCATGCCTCCCATCGGGTTGCCGGAAGGATCCTCCATGCCGTCCAGGTCTCCTCCTAAGGATTCCTCCAACGACTCAGGATCCGCGCCCTCCTCAAGTTTGCGCACGACTTCTTCCATCTCACCGTTGAGTTTTTCACCCGTCATTTCGGCCATGCGTCGCATCATGCGGCCCATCGCTTTGGGATCGTTCTCATCCACATTGGAAAACTCTCCCTCCATGGCTGCCATCGCGGCCTCCATCTTGGGATCGTCTTCCGCTCCCGCCGCGGGACTGGCGGCCGGTGGTGGTTCATCCGAGCTACCGCCTTTGGTGATCGCGAATCCAGACACCATCTTCTGCAGTCGAAATTTCGGGTTATCCGGACACCGCGGGATGGTTTCTCCTTGGGCTACAGATTTCGCGTAAAATTGGTAAACCGTGTTATTGTCCGGACAGAAAAATTCGTAAATCGGCATGATAGCAGAGCGCTTCGCTGCACTCAAATCAGGAAGTTTGGGAATCAGCGCAAGCCGAGATCCGCAAAATCGACTGTCCTCAGTTGATGGGACGCCAGACCGACGAATCCGGATAGAAGGCCTGCCAAGCAAACCAGTAGACCGAGACCGCCGGAAGCATCTTACCGCTGATGATATCCGTGATGACCACGTCTTGGGTTTTTTCTTCTAAAGTGATCTGAATCGGCAAGCGCCTGTCCGGTTCCACCCTTAAAATTTGGCGGTAGAAGTGGCAGATCCCGCCAATGAACCAGATCCTTGCTGACGGCATGATGTCTGCCCCAACCGCCTCCCATCTTTAGATAGAAGAAATGGTAGTATCCATTCCACCAACACAGGCCCGCAGGATCATGCAATCCGCGTCCGGGGAGCAGAAACGTGGTAAAGAGGTCTGTAAGGGTCATCAGCAACCGCCTCCCGCGCCTTTGTTTGCGCGCTGACATCCGTGTTCCTCAGCAGTTCTTCGACCGCTTGCGCTCGAGCTGCTGCAGCCCACCCAAGCGCCAATGCAAACACACAAGCCTTCTTAAGTGTACGACAGATCATGCTAGTCCCTGTTGGCATACCATGCCTGATTTTAATTTCTCTCATAATTAATTATATTAAACTGCTATTTTTGGAGTGATGAAGTCCTACCGACTTTCTCATACTAATGATCTCCAGTTTTGGTTTTTTCGGTGGGTCTCACGACATCGGCAGTATTTCGCAAGTTAATAGGAAATTCAATTGTTCCGATTTGATTCGGAGGGGAGTTGATAACGATACTTCATCCCGATTTGGAAGTTTTATCTAAACGACCAACGATCATTTTGACCTGGGCGATCAGCGAGCGTTTTTGCCGCTGCAAAATGGTTTCGATGCATACTTCGGAATTCCTATCAAGCTGCGGACGGCCCAGCGGTCCGTCCCTACCTCAAGCACCTTGATACCGATCCTGATACGCGAGGCTTCCCGGCCAACTTCACTATCCATCCAATTTACCGATTAGCCCCAGCCCCACCCACCGCAGGACCACCGTGCCCTGCTCCCTTGACGCGGCCAAGTCGACCTCCACTCTCAACTCCCAGTCGTTCAGATCTTCGTAATCGACGAGCACCTGCGCGACGGTCCAAATCTCGCCCTCTTCTTCAATGTGTGTGTGTTTGGCCGAGCGTCCCTCTGGATCCAGTCGGAACCATCCTCGCTCATCGACATAGTGGTCAAACGCATCACTCACCGCCCGCAAATCGCCTCCGACCCGATCCACGATCGCCTCCGAATCGCGAGCCATCGCATCCTGCAAGATACTGTGCACTGCGAACCGGACGAGCCGGGTAAACTCTTTGGTATCTCGCGTGATATCTGAAAAACTCGGCCGGGCCGGTTTTTCGCAAATTTCTTCCGCCGCGTAATCTGGATCCTGCATCCGCTCCCATTCTTCCAACAGACTGGAATCAATCCCCCGAATCAGCTCTCGGAAATAAGTTTCGAGCTCGATCATTTCCTCAGTTTTCAACTTCTGGGGCACGGTTTGACTCAATACTTTCCAAGTCTGACTCAGGTGTCTTAACAACAACCCTTCGCTACGTTGTAATCCATACCGCTTCACGTAATCCGAAAACGAATCGTAACGCTCGAACATCTCCCGCAAAATTGACTTCGGCCGCACATTTTCCTGCTCAACCCACGGATGAGCCGCCGCAAATGCGTTGAATGAGTCGTAGAGGAATTCGCGTAACGGTTTCGGATGCTCGATCGTATCGAGCTTATCGATCCGTTCCTCGTAGGCGACGCCATCGGCCTTCATCTCCGTCATCGCATCCGTCTTCAAACGATCCACCTGTTTGCGTAAAATGATCTCCGGATCCTCCACAATCGCCTCACACAAGGTGAGCACATTGAGGGCGTGATCCGCCGCATCATCCGGCAACTTCGGCAGCGTATCCAACAGGTAAAGCGAGAGCGCATTATGCAGCGAAAAATCATCCTGTAGCTCGATATTCACCCGCAGCTTCTTGCCTGCTGCCGTCTCAGGAATCCAGTCTACGATTTTCCGATCCAGTAACCCGCGAAACAACTGCCAGGCCCGGCGGCGTAGTTGATTCTTGCGATGATCCGTTTCGTGCGAGGTGGCCACAAGTTCCCTCACCGCCCGACAAACGTCTCCGGGTCGCGATAGCACGAGCAACAGCGTCCCATGTGACAGCGTGAACTCAGAGGAAAGTTCCTCGCATGGAGCCGTCTGCAGTTTGGTGAATGTCTTCTCATCCCAGACCACTGCACCGGGGGGAGCCGTGCGTTTGACGACTTTCTTCTTCTTACCACTCCCACCGGCCGCTTTCTCCGTGGCTCGTTTGTTGTCGATAATGTGTTCCGGCGCCTGAGCCACGACCAGGCCTTCGTCATCGTAACCGCGGCGCCCGGCCCGTCCGGCAACTTGTCGAAAATCACGCACCGAAAGCACCGCGGATTTACGTCCGTCATATTTCCAAAGTTGCGTAAAGACGACCGTGCGAATCGGCACGTTGATTCCCACGCCTAGCGTATCCGTGCCGCAGATGATTTTGAGCAAGCCTTGCTGGGCTAGCCGTTCTACCAAAATTCGATACTTGGGCAACAACCCCGCGTGATGCACTCCGACTCCATGCCGCAGCCATCGCTTCATATCCTTGCCGTAGGGACTGTTGAATTTCTCGTCCTTCAATGCCTCTGATAGGGCGGCCTTCTCCTCCTTGCTCGACAGATTGAGACTCAACCAACCCTGCGCCGACTCCGACGCGGATCGTTGGGTGAAATACACGAGATAGATGGGCGCTTTATCTGTTTCGACCAAAGCCGCCACGCGTTCGGTCAGCGGCGTCTCCGAATACTCGAACGTCAAAGGCACGGGTCGCCGATCACTGCGCACCGTCAATGAAGGCGCGCCGGTCAATCGAGTCATTTCCCGCTCGTAGAACGACGTGTCGCCCAAGGTCGCTGACATCAGTAAGAATCGGCATTGCGGTAATGCCAGCAACGGGGTCTGCCAAGCGTATCCCCGCTCGGGATCACCATAGTAATGAAATTCGTCCATCACGACGGTCCGTAAGTCGGCATCAGCCCCCCGCGCGAGCGCGATATTCGCCAGAATTTCGGCCGTGCAACACAGGATCGGCGCCTGCGGATTCACCGAGGCATCACCGGTCATCATGCCCACATTTTCCGGCCCAAAATCGCGACACATAGACAAAAACTTCTCATTCACCAGCGCTTTAATCGGACAGGTATAAACCGAGGTCTCTCCCGCACACAGCGCTTTGAAATGCGCTGCCGACGCGACGAGCGACTTACCCGATCCAGTCGGCGTATTTAACACCACATTACTGCCAGCAAAAAACTCTAGGATGGCTTCTTCCTGCTCCGGATAAAGTTCTAGTCCACGCTCCGCCATCACACTCAAGAAACGATCCAACACCGCATCCGCATCAAATGCGCCCGGCAGCGGACGCAATGGGTGGTCGGAGTTTGGGGTTGTTTCGCTCATATCCGCAGCACGGCGGCCTCCCTGCCACCTGGCAACACCACAACGGTCTTGGCCCGAAAGTTGATGAGATTGTTCGAAATTTTGCTGCAATATCATCGAGCCGTCGAACAAACCCCTTGTTCTCCGGTCACTAGACAGACCATGCCTTCCATATTAACTTTTCGCCAACTGGCCGCTGTCCTCTTAGGTGGTGCCACCCTGCTCGCGACCGGCTGTGAATCCACCAAAGCGACTCCTAAAAAATCGGAGAATCTGACTGAACCGTTCTCCATAAAACGCGGAACACTGAGCGCCGAATTAATCGCAAACCTCGGCGAACCGGACGATATACACCCCGTGGCTGAATACTCCGTCGAAGCCATGGTTTGGGTCTACGAACGGAAAATCGGTTCCGAGTCCCGCATGGTATTGTCAGGAACCCGTGACGTCCGTTATTACGACCCAGATACGAAGCAGACGATCTCCATACCCGAACCGATCATGTCGGCGGAGGTCACCTACACCAATGAGGTGACTGAAATCATTGTGGTGCGGGATCGGGTGGTTTCCTGGAGCCGATCCACCGACAAGGACAGTAACATCGATGGTATTTCGCGCTGAAGGGCTGCGTCCCCTCAAGCAATCGGGCCGACAAACGCCACGAATGTGCGTCGGAGCGTGCCATCAGCAGCTCCATCACACACCCAATAGCCTTTGAAGTCGGTGCCGTCGTGGTTACCGCGCACCCGAGCAACGCACACAACCATCTCGGCTTCGCCGCGCATAGCCTTCGTCTGTCCGTGGAAATGTCCTGAAAACGTGCCCCGCAGATTGAAACCCACGAATCTTTCGAGTAAATCCTCCGCATTGAACGGACACATCCGCACGGTCGACGCGATGGGGAAATGAGTCGCTAAAACCGTCGGTGCCTGCGGATCCAAATTCGGCATATTCTCATCCAGCCACGCCATCGTATCTGGAGATATGGTCACATCCTTCCAGGCCGTGCCTTCCGTCGTGTCGACCACCACAAACTGCCAACCATTCTGGGTGAAATGGTAGTTTCGGCGACCCGGGAAGATCTCTTCATATAAACCTTCGACGGGAGACACATCGAGGTCGTGGTTTCCCGGAGTGGTGTAAGTGGGCACTTCGGTCAGGCGTAAATGATCACGCATGCGCTCTAGACTGGAGCGTTTCCCGCTGTTCGCTAGGTCTCCTAAGGCAAAACAAAATGCCGCACCTTCGGTTTCGCCCACTTGGGAAAAAAGCGCCCGCATCCACGGATCGCAGGCATCTTCCTCGTGATGAAAATCGTTGGTGACCACGAATCGAATCGAACTGACCGGACTCCGTTTTCCCGATGGGGCCAGACATCCCGTGAGTCCCGGCCAAGCGCCCATCGCAAGCAACGTGGCCAGCCGCCCCATCGCCCCACGCCGGGTGATCTGAGTATCGTTTAAATCCGTACCGGATTGATTCTCTAGGAACGCGCTCATGGGCCCAGCCAAACCCACCTATCCCATATCGGCAAGCACCGGACTCGGGCCAAATGCCGCCGACTCGTGGTTTTCGATCAGCGCCCGATCTCTTGATTACCCGCCGCACGAAGACGCAGGTTCGCTTTTTCTGATTCCTTGAGCAACACGCCCATTTACACTTCGGTTCGAGCATCGGAACGGGCTTGGAGAATTTCCATCTCATCCACCGTCATGAGCTCGAAATAGTCGGCCATATTATAACCAAATTCGTCGACAGCGGGCTGAGCCCGGACCGCGCCGCGTTCGTATCGACGATCCTCTGTCCGATCTTTTGACGCACCCGCCGCTGCTCCGGCGGTGCCTCCGACCACCGCGCCAAGGGCCACACCCGCCGCGGTTTCACCCGATTGGTGACCGATGATACCACCAATAATGGCTCCGGTTACGGCCCCGAGTTCGGTTCCCCGCCGTTCATGCGTGCCGGGAGCGGAACAACCCGCGAGATAAAGTGAGACGATAAAAAAGAGACTGAGCGATTTCATGGTTGGATGATGCATTCGACTATCTCTGACGCATTCGGTTCGCCGAGAATTCAAAAAAGATTCAGTGGCCTGCGTTCGTGGTCGCGTGATCCAACAGGCGAACAATCGCATCAACCATCACCTGCGGCTGTTCCCACGGCACAAAATGTCCCTGCTTAGGCAGGCGAATCGTATCCAGCAAGGCGGTTGGAGCCAGGCGTGATGGATATTCCGCATGCGCGATTGGCACCAATTTGTCCTTTTTCCCCCTGCAACACAATCAGCGGAGTCGAGACCGCCGGCCAACCCGCTGACATCACCCGCAACTGATCCGGCAACGCTTCGATCTCTTGATCAGCCGCGATCAGTTTCTGGGATAGAGCCCATCGCACAATCTTCCAGCGACCGATGGCTTGATACCACGTGGTCTTCTCCACCGCCGGATCCAAGGAGGCTGATACGATGAGGGCACCATCAATCAACGCGGGGTGATCCAGCACCGCCTGCACGACAATCGTGCCGCCCAACGAGTGCCCCACCAATGTCGCTGGTCTCCGGTCGCCAAAATGCTTCAACACCGCCGCTGCCGCTCGAGCTTGTTGCCTCAGATCGGTCACCACGTCACCACCCGACTGGGACCCACCCCAGCCCAGCCGATCCATTGAAACCACGAGCGCACGGCTCGTAAGCTGCTCATTATTGAGAAATACTTCAGAATTCATCCACCTATCAGGAGTGCCGTGAATCATCAAAACGAGTGGACCTTGGTTGGTTCCGTTTTGAGCAATTCGTAGTGCTCCGTCCCCGAATGGAATATCCGCAACTTTGATTTCCGTCAGCTCCCTCTGCCCCGCAATCGGCAAAACAAGGCTGAGACCACCAAATAAGAAAGAGAAGATACCCGGGGCGAAACGCACTCCCGCAGGAACCCATTCCATCCATAATATTCCAAACGAGTTCACATAAGAACCGCCTATTGAGTTCTACCGGTTGACGGTCACCCTTCCATCGGTTCTCTGCCCCTTACTTAACCCACTATTTTTATGACCACCACAGAAACCATCGAGAGCCGTCGCTCCGTCAAACACTTCGACCCCAACCACGTGATGCCCGAGGCAGATCTCGCCGAGCTCATCCGTCTGACAAAATTGGCCCCCTCGTCGTTCAACATGCAGAACTATCGTCTGGTAGTAATTCGCGACAAAGAGCGTCAAAAACAGGTCCGCGCCGCCGCGTGGGATCAAGCCCACGTCGAAGAGTCCAGCGCGCTCTTCATCATGTGTGCCGACATCACGTCTCACCTCACCGATCCAGCGACCTACTGGGCTCACGCACCTCAGCCCGTGCAGGACATTCTCGGTCCCATGATCAAGCCATTCTACGAAGGAAAAGATCAGCTCATCCGCGACGAAGCCATCCGTTCCACGGGCCTAGCCGGGATGACGCTCATGCTCGCCGCCCACGACATGGGTTACGATTCCTGCCCCATGATCGGATTCGACGCCGCAGCGGTCGCCAAGATCATCAATCTCCCCGAGAGTCACATCCTCAGCTTCATGATCCCCGTCGGAAAACAAACCCAACCCGCCTGGGACCGCGGCCCCCGCCTCCCCGACGAAACCGTCGTCATCCACGAGGCATTCAACTCGGCCTGAGCAGGCCTCGAAGTGACAAGTAACAAACGCGCCGAGCGCGAAGTATCAGGTATCAAGTTCCAAATAACAAGTGGACCAATCTACAATCCAACACGCTGACGGATTTCGTGCCATTTCGTGTGTTTCGTAGGCAATCCAACATGCTGACGGCTTTCGGGTGTTTCGTGGTTAACCCCGCACCCGGACTCATCGTCCCCACTCCGCCGTCACTTCGCGCGCAGCGCGGCCGGTTCAGCCCATCGTTTGAGCGCAGTCCCGGTTAGGCTGCGTTCTTCTTTTTCGATGCCCGGGCGATCACCTGCGTAGATTAATTCTCCGCCGCCGTTGCCGCCGCCAGGTCCGAGATCGATGATCCAGTCGGCCAAGTTGATCACATCAAGATTGTGCTCGATCACGATCACGGTGTTCCCCGCATCGCGCAATTTGAACAGCAAGTCCATGAGGTGTTGAATATCCACCCAATGCAGCCCCGTCGTCGGTTCATCGAGCACATACAAGACTTCGCCATTCTGACGTTTAGATAGTTCGAGGGAGAGTTTCAATCGCTGCGATTCGCCACCAGAAAGCGTGGTCGCAGACTGGCCCAATTTAAGGTAACCCAGTCCCACCGCCGCCATTGTTTCGAGTTTATCCATAACCTTCGGAATGTTGCGAAACAGCTGCATCGCATCCCGCACCGTCATGTCCAATACATCGGCAATCGAGTGGCCGTGAAAGAGCACTTCTAGGGTCTCACGATTAAACCGTTTTCCCTCACAACTCGGACACGGTGCGTA
>CAJXQX010000006.1 GCA_913058185.1 uncultured Verrucomicrobiota bacterium | reverse complement strand
TCATTAAGGGTCACTTCGAGAATGGTTCCGTCGTCGGTAACGCACCCGACGTGCTACTCCCGATCAATAACCTCGATACCTTCGTGGATTATCCAATGACCTTTGACGCGTTTGAATATGTAAATCGTTTCAATAATTCGGAGGGCCCGAATATGGCCCAGTGGATCAACAAAAAAAATGTCGCTCGTTTTGTCACCGCAGAGGAACGCGCCAACTGGCCGATGTATACTGATGCCAATGGCGACCAGCAGCCGTTTATTCGCAATTCCGTTGCTCCCAGCGTCTACAAGACCATCGGCTGGGGCAACATGTCTAGTGGATTCATCTATGATGGTTCCAATGGTCGGGAACCAAGTTTGGCTTACACCGACCAGCTTCCCGGTAATGCCTATTTGAAGAAGGATCCCTTCTGGGACGCTGGGAAAAAGGGACGTGGAGCTCCTCGACGTCATTACCCGGGTAACCTCAAAGACATCAACGGCACGGGCTGGTTGGACCAAGGTTTTGTTGACTTGGAAACCTTCGATTTCTCCACCGCAAATCTCGGCTGGGATAATGACTTCTATTCCCGCGACTTTGATAATTTCAATCTGTCGTTGGAGCAAACGATGCTCGATGGCGCCGCTGGTGTGACTGTTGCTTGGGATTATCAGGATCTCTTCCGCGATAACTACACCGCCTTTAATGGTGGCAATGCTCAGGTCACGTTTGATGTGAATCGCGACATCCTCATGCCCACTCAAGCCTATATGGACGGCACCGGACCTGCCGATACGCGTCCGAATCCTAATTACGGTCGTCCGGTTGTGTTGACTAAGTCGGGCCGTCAAGAGACCGATGAGCAACGGGAAGCGTTGCGTGTCACCGCGTTCGTCAAACATGACTTCCGCAAGGGAGCGGATGATAGTTTCTTCCGCAACGTTCTCGGCGAGCATACCCTGACATTCCTGGGTGATAAAAACACCTACGACGAACGCCGTATCAGCTTCGTTCAGAATTCGTTTGGCGATCCGGATCCTGCCATTCACTTGACCAACCTTAATGGGCGTCAAGCCGCCAATGGCGTGCGCAACGTGCCTGTTTTGGCTTACATTGGTCCCAATCAATCTCGGGCCTTCAGCGATCCGAATTGGTCGTTGAGTGACTTCCAACTTGCGCCAGCTGATTACAACATCCGTCGTCCATCGGGTTACACAACCCAGAAGTTAACCTGGAACTTGGGTCCCGACGCGACCAACGACAATATCGGTGTCGTTTCGGGTCCGAACTCCGTCATCAATGGCAACGAAAGTTGGCAGTATCACGATTTTGAAGTGCGGGAAACTCCGAGTAAGAACTACCGTAAGCAACGCACTGAGATCACCTCAGCCGCGATCAATACGCAGTCCAAATTGTTCAACGAACATCTCGTGATCAACATGGGTTACCGTCAGGACACCATCAAAAATTCGATCAACACCGAAGCCGATTTGGTCGGCCTCGATGAGGTTCCTAATCTCACCGATGAAAGTTGGACCTTAGAAAAGGGCCTTCACTCCAAACTTGAGGAAACGACCTTTGGTTATGGTGGGGTGCTTTACTGGCCCAAGAATATCATTCCTCTACCGGAGATATTCAACGACATCACCTTCCACTACAATACGTCAGACAACTTCATCCCCGCGACGGATCGCGTCGATGAGGTGCGTAACCCGGTCGATGCCCCTCGGGGTGAAAGTCAGGACTGGGGCGTGAGTTTCTACATGATGGAAAATAAGGTGACTGCTCGTCTCAATTGGTTCTCCGCGAAGCTCTTGAACGCCACCACTCCGGTTTCTGGTGTCTACAATCAGATTAATTCTGATCTGTTCAACTGGTTCGGCCGGCTGAACCGTGGAGTTACGCTCTACGACGGCAACGGTGATGGTCAACTTGATCAGGAATATATTGATGAGCTTACGTCCCCGGATGATGACGGCAATTTCCCGTTTGATCCCGCCACGGGATTGAACGAGGAGGACCAGACGATCGATCAAGCCATCGCCCAACTCTACTCAGGGCTTTCCGATTCCATCGCTGCTCGTGCGCAAATTGAGCCTGCTCTGACGGATGCACTCAAGACGGCTTACAATTACCGCCTTCTCGCCGATGGTAACGTCAAAACTCAATGGGCTGGAAACATCACGGACACCCAAGACATCGATGCCAAAGGATTTGAAGGTGAAATTATCTTCAATCCCACCCGTAACTGGCGCATTGCCTTCAATGCGGCGCGTCAGGAAACGGTTCTTACCAATGTTGCTCCTCGTCTTTCCCGCTTGGTGGGCGACATTTGGGGTCCCCATATGAAACTATATGGTCACCTCGACTGGAGTTCTCCGATTCAAGAAGTAAGCGGAAACACGCTTATCGAACAGCGGAATCAACGCCTCCTCGATTTCTTCGCCATTAAGGGTAACGAAGGAAAGCCGAATCCTGAACAACGGGAATGGCGCTTCAACTTCATTACGAATTATACCTTCCGCGACGGTGGCATGAAAGGCCTCTCCATCGGTGGTGCCGTTCGTTACGAAGATGAGTTCGCTGGTGGTTATCCGGTGTATACCGATCCGGATAGCGGTTTCGTATTTCCGGATACTGACAATCCTTGGTACGGCAAACGGAAGATGTCCTACGATGCTACCATCGGTTACCGTCGTAAGCTCGATATCCTCGGTGGTGTCGACTGGAAGATGCAAATCAACATGCGCAATCTCCAGAACGTGAGTAATGACGGTCTCGACGTCACGCGTTACCAGCCAGATGGCAGTGCGGCTCGCGTTCGTTTCGCGGCTCCAGCGCAATACTGGCTGACCAATACGTTTAGCTTCTAAGCAATTAGTTAACTAAAACTAATCAAACACCTAAGCGGATGCCCTCACGGGCATCCGCTTTTTTGTGGGCAGGTGATTAGTCGATCCGCTCGTAGTTATCCGTGCGAAGCTACTCCACTACGGACCGGACAGAGCCGGTCCCTCCCATTTTCACCTCCACCCGGGAGGGACGACCTCCGTGTCGTCCGCGCCCACCAAGCAGGATGTCACCTCCCCACGACCTGACCTACCCTAAGCGTTAATCCGCTTCAGCGCGAAGTTCGGTGCAGTGAATTTGAATCCAAAGTTCTGGTAGTTCGGGATCGCCGCATTGTCGTCTTCGGCTCCCGTCGCGATCACGAGTTTTTCTGCACCAACCGCCGTAAATGCGTGACGCACGATATGGTCGAGCAGGGTGGTGCAAACGTGTTGGCGGCGATGCGCCGGACTGGTGGATACATTCTGAAAACGACCGACCTGGTTTTGCTCGTCGAAAAACAGCCCCATGCTTCCTACCAGTTCATCGCCCTGGAATGCCCCCCCACCAGTTGCCCCGTTTCTCGTGGGCTAGTTTTTGGTAGGAAGCCGCCCCCGCGCGCCGAAACGTGCCTCCGTCTTCCGGGTAGTCGAAGTCCACCCGATCAACGAATATCTGTTGGGCGATGACCAATTCCCAGTCACTATCGCTGACAATGGGGCGGACCGTTAACGATGGGTTGGTGATCGCGCCTCCGGCGTATGCAGATAGGGACAAAGCGATGCCGTGACTGGTCACAAACCCGGTCGTCAAGAATGCGGAGATATCACCTTCCCGCGGTTCGTCCCAGCCGAAGACGTGGTGATTTAACCTCTGTCCAAACGCGTGACGATGAATCTCTAACCACGAATCTAAATCACCCGCTTCGGGCGCCCGTTTGAAGAGCACAAAATTCCCAAACCAAAAGGTCGGATTATTTGGCGTGCGAATCACTCAATAGTCATCGTGTTCTTCGACGATCCCGTCGTGACGATGGAAAATGAAATCGGTCTGGTAGGATGGGTCTTGAGGGGTGTTCATAGTGGGGGATGCCCGAGATTTAACGGGTCATCACCGGCTACTATCCAGATCGGAGTCCTGGTTGCTGGGCGATCTAGCGAGTGCCGGAGCGAAGCGTCTGATCCAACGACCTCCGATCCAAACGATGAAGGCGGAAACGAGTCCAACCATCAGCCAAAACACCCCCATCTCCGGGAATTTTTCCGCCAAATACGGCATGGCCAATCGGGTCGAAAGCTCTGCGAAGAAAGCGGCTATCAACCCGACGTAGGGCCAGCTCATCCAATGGTAATGCCCGATGAACCATTGGCCAACGGGACCGCGGGTGATGGCATAATTCAGGCCGATGAAAAGCGTCAGCGTGCTGAAAATCGCACCTCCATGCAGCACGTTGAAACTTCCGGTTAGTCGATACATCGCAAACGAGGTCCCCAGCATAAGTATCATCGAGCTGGCGTAGAGGTAACCGATGAGGCGATGAATCCGACCGCCTTTGGGCCGCAGTAGAACGATTGCACCGGAGATCATGGCCACCGTGGCGGCGAGCGTATGCACAAGTCCGGTGGTATCATGAATCACGCTCCGATAACGGCTCCCGCAGCCTTTTGACGCAACCGTGCTTCCTGCAGCGCATGTTTTGGGGAACGATGCTAGAATGCGAAGTCGGACTTTCTTGTCCGCCGTCGTACGTGGAACCGTCTAGCCCGTATTGTCTTCTTTTGCCGAAATACCGGTGCCGCTTACGGCCAAGTTATGGCCGAAGCATGGGCTGCCTTGCTGGGGTCGCTGCGAAATTAGCCGAACTCAGGCTTCCGTTTTGACGGGGAAGTTAGCAGATTTCTGACGGTCCACCTGTGGCGGACCATTTTTAACACCCTGTTTATGAGAAGTTTTCCAACAGATTTTGTGTGGGGCGCTGCCACCGCAAGTTATCAAATCGAAGGCGCCTGGAACGAAGACGGTAAAGGCCCATCGATTTGGGATGCATTTACTAAGATCCCCGGAAAAATTGCCGAGGGACAACATGCTGATGTGGGATGCGACCACTACCATCGGATAGAGGAAGACGTTGCTCTGATGGCGAGGATGGGGCTGAAAGCCTACCGTTTCTCAATTGCGTGGTCGCGCATCTACCCGACCGGACGAGGTGAGGTGAATCCAGCCGGGATCGCATTCTACTCCCGATTAATTGATGAGCTGCTCAAGCACGACATCACACCGTGGGTGACGCTCTATCATTGGGACCTGCCGTTGGCGTTGCAGTTGGAGCTGGATGGGTGGCTGAACCCGGAGTTGCCCGAACACTTTGCGGAGTATGCGCGCACCTGTTTCGCGGCCTTTGGTGATCGGGTGAAACATTGGATCACGCTCAACGAACCCTGGGTGGTTTCGATTTTAGGCTTCGGCAATGGGATGATGGCGCCAGGGCGCATTTCCCAGGACGAACCCTACTTGGTTGGGCATCAACTTTTGCGAGCTCACGCGAAAGCCGTGGCAATTTACCGTCAAGAATTCCAAACGAGTCAGGCCGGCCAGATTGGCATCACCAATAACTGTGATTGGCGTGAGCCGAAGACGGATTCTCCGGAGGATCAAGCCGCCGCTCAACGGGCGCTGGAGTTCTTCCTCGGTTGGTTTGCCGATCCGGTTTATCGGGGCGATTATCCTGCGGTTATGCGGGAGTGGCTAGGCGACCGGTTACCTCAATTCACCGAAGAGGAACGCAAGCTCTTGGTCGGATCTTCGGATTTCTTTGGCTTAAATCACTACACCACCATGTATGCGGCTGATAAGCGGGCCGGGGAGATCGTGAAATTAAGCCCAACCGGCAACGGCGGAATATCGGAGGATCAGGATGTGGAGCTCACGGCTGATCCGGCCTGGCAGACCAGCAGTATGGGTTGGGCCATGGTGCCGTGGGGATGCCGGCGACTCTTACAGTGGATTGACGAGCGTTACGATCATCCTCCCGTCGTAATTACGGAGAATGGTTGTGCACTCGATGACGAGTTGGTTGACGGCCAGGTGCATGACGAGATGCGCGTGGAATTCCTAAATTCTTACCTCGGAGCCTGTCACGATGCCATAGAGTCCGGCGTCGATCTGCGAGGCTACTTTGTGTGGTCGTTGATGGATAACTTCGAGTGGGCGCTTGGATTTACGAAGCGATTTGGAATCCATTATGTGGATTATGAAACGGGAGAACGTTATCCTAAGGATTCGGCTATAGCTCTCGTCAAAATCGTCGCACAAAACGGATTGGAATAAGCTATGGCTCCTCCCTCTGAACAGATTTCGGTCAAAGAATGCATCGCCTACGGTGTGGGCGATACGGCGACAAATTTGGTTTGGCGGACGCTCATGGTATTTTTGGGCTTCTTTTACACCGACGTATTCGGACTTTCTGCGGCAGCAGTGGGCACACTCATGTTGGTCAGTCGGTTTGGTGACGGCCTCTCGGATCTATTCATGGGCGTGGTGGCCGACCGCACCCAGACTCGATGGGGCAAGTTCCGGCCGTGGATATTGTGGATGGCGATTCCGTTCGGAGTGATGACGGTCCTTACCTTCACCACGCCGGACCTCGGATCGAGCGGAAAGCTCATCTACGCTTACCTCACCTACAATGGGTTGATCTTAGTTTTCACCGCCAGCAACGTGCCATACTCCGCCCTGATGGGAGTGATGTCACCCGACCCGGCGCAGCGCACCCGCATCGCCTCATACCGCTTCGTCGGCGCGTTTGTCGGGGCCTTGCTGACTCAAGGCCTCAATGAATCGCTGGTGAATTCGTTCGGCCAGGGCGACGACACGGTGGGCTACCGCTGGACGATGATACTCTTTGCGGTGATTGCGGTGGCGCTATTTCTTTGGACCTTCGCGGGAACCAAGGAACGGGTGGCTCCGCAGCCGAGCGAACCGCTCCAACTCAAACGTGATTTGGGTGATCTGTTCCGCAATCGAGCATGGTGGATCCTGTTCGCGATCGGCCTGTGTTTCGTCGGCGTCATGTCGCTCAAACAGGGCGCGACGCTGTATTACTTCACGTATTTCTTAGAGGCCAAACCACTCGCGGCCACCTACCTAGTGGTCGGCACGGTGGGTGCGCTCATCGGCGCGGCCTTGACCGGCCGATTCGTGGCCATGTGGGGCCGCAAAACCGTGATGATCGGATCATTTGCCATTTTGGGACTGAGCAGCTTTGCTATGTATACGGTCGGTCGGGAAGCCGCCACGACGGTGTTTGCGCTTGGTTTTGTTACTGAGTTCGCGTCAGGCCCCATCGTGACGCTTTTCTTTGCGATGCTCGCTGATGCTGCGGATTTCTCGGAATGGAAAACGGGCCGTCGGGCCACCGGATTGGTTTATTCGGCCGGCTCGTTGTCGTTCAAATTTGGCTCCGGCGTAGGCGGCGGCCTGATTGGTTACGTTCTGGCCAGTTACGGCTACGAAGCCAACGCCACTCAATCCCCGGAAGCGCTAGAAGGCATCCGATTGCTGATGAGTGTATTGCCAGCCGCCGGTGCGGTCGTCGGAATCACCGCATTCTGGTTCTACCCGATCAGCGAAAGGTTACTCGACGAGATCAAGGAAGCCCTCGCGGAGAAACGAAAAGTCCACCCGGACTAGTCAGAGAGGAGGGAAAGGGTTCCATGTCGGGCATAAAGGGCCAGATGACAAGACATGCGGAACACTTTTACCTGACCAAGGTGTCAACGAGCGCTCTGTTTGCGCAGGCCATTCGTATTCCGTCAGCACGGGTAACTCACCGCAGCAATATGCGTTAGGCGCGTCGGTTTATGGTAGGGCGGTATCGCCGATTCATCTGACTCCCAGCTAATATTATTTATTTGCCGCAAAAAGGCGCAAAAAGCGTGTTGTGGCGTAGGTTAATTTTTCGTGCGTCTAGCGACGCATCGGACCAGACCGATCGCAGTTGAGTATTTTTGCGCCTCTTTGCGGCTAAACCTTGGTGGAGTGGTTCGACACTTTGCCTGATGCGGCTTATCGGGCATAACATTTTGGATGCTCCACTCCACTGTCAGCGCGCCCGGCGGTCACGCCCTGCCTAACAAGGCCAGGCCGCTCAATCTCATCTACAAAGGCTCGCTGCATACCCCCCCCAGCCTCAACGGTGCGCACAGTTCTGCATCATGTCATCTGGCCCTTTATGCCCGACATGCCGGTTAATTGTTCAGATCAACACAGCGGCGATACAGGCTGGGATGAAGCAGGCGAGCGTCCCGCCGAGCAGTGCCCGCCAGCCGAGTTTAGCGAGCTCTTGGCGCTTCTCCGGCGCGAGCGATCCGATGCCGCCGATTTGGATGCCGATAGAAACGATGTTGGCAAATCCGCAGAGGGCGTAGGTGAGAATGACACGAGTGCGCGGGTCAGTGAGCGTGCCGTCGGCTTCCATTTGGTTCATACTAAAGAACGCGACAAATTCATTGAGCACCAAGCGTTCCCCAAAGAGCTGACCGGAGACCATCAGATTTCCGTGATCGATGCCGACTAACCAAGCGAGCGGGGCGCCGATGACGCCGAAGACGAATTGCAAGGTGAACTGCTCGTAACGCCCATCGGTCACGCTGGAAACGAGGCCATTGAGCCCGGTCCACTCGCCAAACATATCGCCTAAACCGTAGTTGAACATCGCGACCAACGCGGTGAAGACGATGAGCATGCCGCCGACGTTGACTGCGAGTTTGATACCATCACTCGTGCCCATGCAGATGGCATCGAGCACATTGGCGCCAAAACGATCGCGGGAGACCATCAGATCCGTATTCACTTTCTCCTCCTGCGGGAATAAGATTTTAGCGATGACCAAGGCAGCGGGCGCCGAGATGATCGATTTGGTCAGAAGGTGAGTGGCAAATTGCACGCGTGACTCGGTATCGCTGCCGCCCAGGAGTTCGATGTATACCACCATCACCCCGCCGGCGATGGTGGCCATGCCCCCGATCATGATCGCGAGCAGCTCGGACCGCGTCATCTTATCGAGGTAAGGTTTTACCAGCAAGGGGGCCTCGGTTTGTCCGACGAAAATATTGGCCGAAGCCGACATACTCTCCGCCCCGCTGAGACGCATGGTTTTACTCATGATCCACGCGAAGACGAAAACCACGCGTTGCAGGATGCCGAAGTAGTAGAGCATGGCGGTGATGGCCGCGAAGAAGATGATCGTCGGTAGAATCGTGATGGCGAAGGCGGGAGCAAACGTGCCGATGTTGACGACCTCGCCGGTGAGTGGGTCGGTGCCGTTGAGTAGGATGCCTTCGCCACCGGAGGGGATATGAGTCAACCAGCCAAAAACGAGCCCGGTGCCTTCCTTGGTGAAGTCGGTGACCTTGACGAAGAAACCACTAACAAATTCGAAGACGGTGCGAACCGGACCGACCTTCAGCACCACGATCGCTATCACGAGTTGGAGAAACAATCCGGTGCGGACCAATTTCCAATCCACCGCGCGGCGGTTTGAACTAAATGCGAAGGCGATGCCGATGAAAGCGGCCACCCCGAAGGCGCCGCGGGCGATAGTGATCAGAGTGTCCATTCAGAGTAGGAGGGAGGAAGATTATTAACCACAGATGAACACGGAGATTTATGACGTCGGATAGGATCAGGGTGAAACCGGGTAAATCCGTGGTTGAAACAGTGCCATATGATTGGCGGCGAGCTTGCCGTTACTGCAGAAAGGGGCGAGAACCAAAGGCAATATGACTATTGATGAGCGTTTGAGTAAACATCTGTCCTGCACCCCTGATATCAAAGACGCCAATTGGGTGGCTCCGACCGCCACCGTGGTTGGAGACGTGGTGCTGGGCCCACAATCCAGCGTCTTTTACGGAGCGGTGTTACGCGGCGATATTGCTCGGATTCGAGTGGGCATGGGGAGCAATATCCAAGATAATTGTATCGTCCATCTTGCCGACGATCTGGATGCCATCATCGGAGATTACGTGACCGTGGGTCATGCGGCCATTATTCATGCCTGCACCATTGAGGACGAATGCCTCATCGGGATGAATGCCACCATTCTGGATGGAGCCCATATCGGGGCTCGTAGTTTGATCGCGGCTGGGACGGTGGTCACACCGCGAACCGTGATCCCTCCCGGATCAATGGTCGTTGGCACCCCAGGAAAGGTTGTCAAAACGCTCACGGCTGCGGCCCAAGCGAGCCTGAAGGAGTGGGCGACTAAATACGTGTCGGTATCCGCTGCTTTTGCGCGACGGGAGGCTCAATAGTTAAGGACCCATATTGCCCCGCTCGGTGGATTGCGGCAGCGGTGATCAGCCAAGCGGGTGGAGTCGAAGATTCGCGTTATCTTCCCCAAATTGTCAGGCACCACTGGCGGGCAAAATGACCCCTGTCCGTGGCTCACCTGTCTACGTAGTTAGTAACCATAGTGGTTACTTTCTCCGAAATTGAACCGATGCTGGATTGCAAAACATCCAGCCATTCACCCTGTCGATTGACTGACGTTAGTAACCATTATGGTTACTAACGTGGTGGGAGGAAGAGCAGTGGAGGACAAAAAAGCCCCGGCATAGACCGGGGCTTAAATTTTAAAGAACGTTTCGGGCGAAGCGGTTTTTGCGACGATTAAGCCGCTTGGATCGTGACGCTCTTCACTTCGACACGTTCGATCGGGGTGCTGTTTTCGCCGCCACCGCCGGTGGGGAGGGTGGCGATTTGCTCGAGCACGGAATCACCCGCAGTCACCTCACCGAATGCGGTGTATTGGCGATCGAGGAACTTGGCGTCGCCGTGGCAGATGAAAAACTGACAACCGGCGCTGTTGGGGTCGGCGGAGCGAGCCATTGAGAGCACGCCACGGGTGTGGGACTTCTCGTTGAACTCGGCGTCGACTTTGTATCCGGGATCGCCGGTTCCAGGCATGCCGTTGGCACCCTCTTTGGTGTTTGGGCAACCGCCCTGGACCATGAAGCCCTTGATGATACGGTGAAAGGCCGTGCCATTGTAAAAGCCATCGCGGGCGAGTTTTTTGAAGTTCTCGACGGTCTTGGGTGCGACGTCGGACCAGAAGGAAACAGTCATATCGCCGTAAGCGGTGGAGATCACGGCGACTTCGTTGGTGGAGGATTCAGTGCTCATAATGGTCCACAATCGCGAGCGAGGGGAGGCGTGGTCAAGCGGGAATGGGACAAAGCTGAACCCGGATCTTTCTCTTTATTCTTTATCTTTATCTTTCTCGCGGACGGAAAAGTGCCCCTCGAGGAACGGATAAAGAGGAAAGATAAAGAGAAAGAAGAAAGAGCGTTGGCATTCACATTCGGTTTGGATCGGGCCGGAAGGTCTGCTTCGTTCGTCGTATGCGTTTTCTGTTACTCCTCGGTCTCTGGATGGGTGTCGCTTCAGCGGTGGCTGAACCGATCAAGGTGAAGGTGGTTGTCGTGGCCATGTTTGAGCGCGGCGAAGATACAGGGGATCGCCCCGGCGAGTTTCAACACTGGGTGGAGCGCGAGGGGCTCACCGAAACCTACGCTTTTCCCCAGGGTTATCGGGATCTGCGAGGATCACCCGATGGCAGCATCCTAGGGGTCGTCACTGGCGTCGGCACCGCCAAAAGCGCGGCGACGATCATGGCCGTGGGGCTCGATCCTCGTTTCGATCTGACTGAGGCCTATTGGTTGGTCGCCGGCATCGCCGGGGCGGACCCGCACGACATGTCGTTGGGTTCAGCGGCGTGGGCCGAGTGGTTGGTGGATGGAGATTTGGCCCACGAGATTGATTTCCGCGAAGTTCCAGAAGGTTGGACCACGGGCTACATTCCGTTGCGCAAAGCCTATCCTTATCAGCAGCCCGTCGATCGGAGCGAAGGTCAGGCTTACCAGCTCGTGCCTTCATTGGTGGAGTGGGCTTACCAACTCACCAAGGATACCGATCTGGGCGACACCGAGCCGATGCAGAAGCGACGCAAGTTGTATACTGATACGCCGACCGCGCAGCGTCCGCCGTTTGTGCTGAAAGGTGATCATTTGGCGGCGATGACCTATTGGCATGGCAAATACCTCAACCAATGGGCCAATGACTGGGTGAAGTATTTCTCCGACGGCACGGGTGAATACGTGACCACGGCAATGGAGGACACCGGAACTTACGGTTCGCTGTTCTGGCTCGATCGCGCTGGTAAGGTGGATGTGAAGCGGATGCTGGTGCTCCGTACTGCCAGCAATTTCGACATGCAATGGCCGGGGGGCGACGCGGCGGGCAGTCTGAGCGGTGAAAAACTCGGTCCAGGCTATTCGGCATATTTTCCGGCTTTGGAGTCCGCTCATAAAGTGGGGAGTCAGGTGGTGCATGCTCTCATCGAAGGTTGGGAGATATATCAACACGAGATGCCGAACCCGTAGAGCCACGGAGTTTTTTAAGTATCGTTTTCATGATCTGGCCGGAGAGGGACAGGTCGGCTCTTTACTTGATAATGCATAAAATATTATGCATCAATTCGGGGTGCTCTTTGATTGGGATGATGCCAAAGCGGAAATCAATTTATCGAAACACGGCATATCTTTCGAAACTGCCAGGGAGTTGTGGGCGGACCGAAAACTGATCATGTTGGCGACCAAGAATCCGACCGAATCTCGTTATTTGGCGATTGGGAGAACTGAGCAAAAATCCTAGACCGCCGTTTTTGTCGAACGAGGTGAAACCATTCGATTAATCAGCGTCAGACGATCTCGCGATAATGAAAGAAGACCTTATGAAAACCACACCCACTAATCAGGATAACCTCGTTGATCGATTCGATGAAGGTGAGGACGTGCTCGACTATTTTGAAACCGAGGTAGTTTTGACGATCGATCAATTGACGGAGCTTTCTCCGATCCTGAATCTTTCGGCGTTGGCCCGAGAATCCGGGATTAAAGTTCAAACCTTGCAGGCTAAAATGAGACGAGGAACACCGTTGAGTGGGGGTGAATCAAAGGCGTTGGTGGGGACACTGAAGCGGCATCGTTTAGCCACGGTGGCGTAACTTTGTAGCTGGGCCAGAATGGTCACAGAGATCACGGAGGAGACACCGAGGCCACAGAGCCACTCCTCTGCTCTCGTTACCTCAACGTCTCAGTGCTCTACGTGTCTCCTCTGTGATCTCTGTGACTAAACCTCGTCGGATACGAATCCGAGTGGCTGCTTGCCAGTCGTTCGTCCGAAACATACGGTGAACGGCCGTGCCGTATTTCGATTACAACGCCACCACTCCATTGAGCCCAGCCGCGCGGGAGGCTTGGTTGCGGGCGACGGAGGAGTCGTGGCAGAATCCTTCCAGTGCGCACCGGGCGGGGACGCGGGTGAAGGTGTTGTTGCAACACGCCCGGGAGAATTTGGGCACGGTGATTGGTTGTGATGCCGATCGCATCACGTTCACCAGTGGAGCGACCGAATCCACCCACGCGATCGCGCGGCATCTGGCGAAGACGTTGCCCGCCGATACCAAGATCGCGATCAATCCCACGGAACACCTTTGCGTGATCAATGCGATCCGCGCGTATTTTGCGGCCGACCGCATCGTTTGGCTCCCGGTCAATGAGCACGGACAAGTGACGCCGGACATGGTGAAGCAGCAGATCAAATCCGAGAAGCTCGGAGCGGTTTGGGTCATGGCAGCCAATAACGAAACCGGCGTTTTGCAGCCCTGGGCTGAGATCGCCGCGCTTTGTCGGTCAGCCGGGGTTCAATACGTGTGCGACTCCGCTCAATGGTGGGGCAAGATCGCGGGAGGAGGTTTGGTCGAGGCAGATTGGGTGTTTTCGGCCGGGCATAAATTTGGCGGACCAAAGCGGACCAGCTTCTTGTTGCGGCCGATCGATCAGCCGAATTTCCAGGTTCGACCGGGTGGCGAGGAGCAGACCGATGGTAAACAACACGGGGGCACGGAAGATTATCCGGGAGCGGCCAGTATGGTCGCGGCGCTCATCGATGCGGAACGCAACAAAGTCATGCTGGAATCGGACCGGGTGATGCTGCGCGACCGGTTCGAGTTGAATCTTGGCCGCCAGTTACCGGGTGCGCGCGTCGTCGCCCAGGGTGTCGAGCGGTTGTGGAATACGGTTTTGGCCGTCATGCCCCACGGCGAGAATTCCCGCTGGGTGGCACGGTTGGATAAGCGCGGTTTCGAAGTCTCGACGGGTTCTGCTTGCTCAAGCGGATCAGAAGCACCTTCGCATGTGCTCGCAGCCATGGGAATTCCCGGCGATCAGATGCGGCGCGTCTTGCGCATCAGTGCGAGCTGGTCAACCACGCCCCAGGATTGGGATGATTTGGTCGAGGCCTTGGTCGCGGTCGCGGACGAAGTGAAACCAGCGGACAACGTGGTCTCGATCTGATGAAGGTTCGAGCCGTTGGCCTCCAGAATTTTCGCAACGTCGCCGCGGCTCGATTGGAGTTCGAGGGGCGACTGCAATTTTTGGTCGGACCGAATGGGCAGGGGAAAACAAACCTGCTAGAGGCGATCGGCTTTATCACCGCCCTGCGGTCATTCCGAGCGGCGGATAACGCTCACCTGATCAATCACGATCAGAAAGAGGCGGCCGTGGCTTGCGACCTGGAGCATGAAATCGAGGGGACTTCCCAACTGACGGTGAAGTTTCGGCCGGGACAAAAAGAAGCGTGGCTGGACGGCATTAAGGTGGACCGGCTGGCCGAATTAATCGGGCGTTTTCCCACCGTGGTATTTTCGTCGCAGGACCAACAATTGGTGCGCAGCTCCCCGGGTGGGCGTCGCCGTTGGCTCGACCTGACGTTGTCCGCCACAGATCCGAGCTACTTAGTGCACCTGCAATCCTATCACCGGGCGCTGGCGGAGCGAAATGCGCTGTTGAAACGTGATTCAGCCGAGGCCGAGTTGGATGCGTTTGAACAAGTGCTGGCGGAACATGGTGCGGCTTTGATTGCGAAGCGGCGTGAGGCGTTGGGGAAGTTGGTGGAAGTATTGACCGGTAGCTATGCCCGGATTGCAGATCATGCAGAACCGACTGGTTTTGCCTACCGACCTAATTTTAATGCGACTGATGCGGCGGAGCTGATGGATAAACTCGTGGCTGGCAGAGGACGTGATCGCATCCTGAAATCCACGGGTAGTGGTCCGCATCGGGATGATTTTGATTTCACCCTACAGGATCGGGCCGCCAAGGACTTTGCTTCCGAAGGACAACAACGGGCGCTGGTGTTATCATTGCGGTTGGCCCAAGCAGACTGGTTTCGGAGTCGCCTGAACGTATTACCCGTCTTGCTGGCAGATGACGTTTTGGGGGAATTGGATCCCGTTCGCCGGGAACGGTTTTGGCGGGCGATTCCGGAGGAGTGTCAGGTCATCGCCACAGGGACGACTCCGCCGGAAGGTGACTTGGGCGACTGGCAGATTTTTGACGTCAGTGGAGGATCCTTCGCCAAAGCTTCCTAGGGAATTGAGAGTAGGGGCAGAGGAGGGTGGTCTTTTCGGTCACGCTGTTCCGTAATGCATTCAGACCGATTGGGGTTTCAATGCTCTAGTCTCTCGTTGGACAGCTTTTACCCCTGCTATGCTTTACCTCATCCTCGTCGCTTTCGTGGCCGCCCTGGGCGGCTTTTTGTTTGGATACGATACTGCCATTATTTCCGGCACGATCGGATTTGTGAAAACCAAATTCGAATTAAATGCCGTGGCGGAGGGGTGGTTCGTTTCGTCTGCTTTGGTGGGCTGTATTTTTGGAGTGATGTTCACTGGTCTGATCAACGATTGGTTTGGTCGCAAAAAGGCCCTGCTTTTATCTGGTCTGCTTTTCCTGATTTCGGCGATTGGTTGCATGCTCGCACCCACGCTTTCGATCCTGATCATCTTTCGTTTGATAGGCGGTATTGGAGTGGGTGTGGCGTCGATGACCTCGCCTCTCTTTATTGCTGAGATCTCACCACCGAACATTCGAGGCCGTCTGGTGACCTTGTATCAACTGGCGATTACGGTCGGTATCCTTTTGGCCTATTTTGCCAACGCCTCCCTCTTGGAGCTGTCCGCGGGAACCTACGAAACCGAGCTGTTTTCGTGGATCATTCAGGATGAAGTTTGGCGGGCGATGTTTGGCAGTGAGTGTATCCCGGCGGTGCTTTTCTTCATCCTCGTTTTGTTTATTCCGGAAAGTCCTCGATGGCTCGCCTTGAAGCAGAAAAATGAGCAGGCTTTTAAGATACTGTCCCGCATCAATGGTCCGGAGCACGCGGAACAGGAGTTGCGGGAGATCAAAGAGACCGTCGGGCACGAAGCGCCACCTCTGCAGACATTACTGAAACCAGGCATTAGGAAGGCACTCGTGATCGGTGCATCGCTGGCGTTTCTCACCCAAATCTGCGGAGTGAATGCGATCATCTATTACGGTCCCCGTATATTGGAAGAGGCCGGTTTTGCCCTGTCAGATGCCTTGGGCGGCCAAGTCATTATTGGGATCGTGAATGTGCTCTTCACCCTCATCGCGATCTGGAAAATTGACCAAATAGGTCGCCGACCGCTGCTGATTTGGGGCGTTTCTGGGATCATGTTTTCGCTGATTATGGTGGGGCTGCTTTTCTATTTTAAGGTGACGAGTGGTTTTTGGCTGATGGGATTCATCCTGCTTTTCATTGCTAGCTTCGCCTTCTCATTCGGGCCGGTTATTTGGACGCTGCTGTCCGAGATTTATCCGATCAATGTGCGCGGCACCGCCATGTCTATCGCGACCCTGACCTTGTGGGTCGGTACCGCGTTGATTGGACAAGTCGTGCCATGGATGCTGGAGAGTCTGACTCCCGCCGGCACGTTCTGGATCTTTTCACTTTCCTGCATCCCTGCTCTTTATTTGGCGATCAAGGTGATTCCCGAAACAAAAGGGAGGACCTTGGAGGAGATCGAAAAATTCTGGTCACGCGGATAGCAACCGTGTCGAGTATTTCCCCATGCCATTCATGAGACATTACCTTCTTCTTTCTTTCTGTCTCTTCGATGACTCTTGAAACTTGGCAATGGGTTATCGTGGTATTGGCGGCGTTGTTTATCGGCGTCTCGAAGACGGCGATTGGGGGGCTGGGGATGGTCTCGGTGGCGATTTTTGCGAACGTGCTGCCGGCGCGGGAGGCGAGTGGGTTTGTTCTGCCGTTGCTGATTTGTGCGGATTTGGTGGCGGCGCGGTCCTACCGCCAACACACGCAATGGAAGCACCTGCTGCGACTGTTTCCGTGGACGGCGGGCGGCGTGATCGTGGGGTGGATGTGCATGGGAATGATCAACGATCGGGAGGCGAGTTTGCTGGTGGGCGGTATCGTGTTGGCGATGGTGGTGCTGCATTTGTGGCGGAGCCGCAGAACAACCGATGAGGAAGAGCGGAGCTTCGGGTTTGCGGCGACGATCGGGGTGTTGGCGGGATTCACAACGTTGATAGCGAATGCGGCGGGACCGCTGATGGCGATCTACCTGTTGGCGATGCGTCTGCCGAAGATGCAATATATGGGCACGGCGGCGGTGTTTTTCCTGATCATCAACTCGTTTAAGGTGCCGTTTATGATGAACCTCGATTTGATCAATCGGCAGAGTGTCACGGGTAACTTGATCTTGGTGCCGGCGGTGTTTGTAGGGGCGTTTGTCGGTCGGAGGATTTTGACGAAAATCGACCAGAAGTTGTTTGAATCACTGGCGCTGTGGCTGAGTGCGTTGGCGGGGTTGAAGCTCTTGTTTTAAGCGATGATTGAAGACGTTTTCTGGGTGTGCATGTCGATCCAATCATGGTTAAACTTTCTGATCTATGGCGCGTAAATCTGTTCGAGACATGTGGAAGGCTAAGTTGGCGGGGGAGACCGTCGCTCCGACTTCGCGTGGGTCCAGCCGAACCGCTGCTCCTGACCCTATGAGTCTGCAGCGCGTGCCGTTCGATGGGCTCGTGTTGGGCGTGGACCCTTCATTGCGGGGCACCGGGTTGGCGGTTATCGAATTTAAAGGCGGACGACAGCCGCTCATGTTGCGGTGCCAGACCGTGAAAGTGAAACCGAAGGTGCCCATGGCGGAGGCTCTGGCCGAGATTCACCGGGCGGTGACTTCGATGGTTGAAGGCTTTGAGCTCAAACACGTGGCATTGGAACAGACGATTTACGTGCAAAATTTCCAAACGGCTCAAATTCTGGGCGCAGCCCGGGGGGCGGCCATTGCGGCCGTGGCTCTTCACGGTTTACCGATCTTCGAGTATGCTCCGCTACGGGTCAAACAGGCCGTGGTGGGGGCGGGTCGCGCGAGTAAGGAGCAGATGGCTCGCACCGTGATGGGACTTCTGGGCCATGGTGCTCAACTCGGCTTCGACGAGGCCGATGCAGCAGGCGTGGCGCTTTGCCATGCCTTCACTTGGCGCGGTTAAAGTGAATTCCTCGCTTCCCTCGAACAAAAAACCCCGCACGATACTTGGTTTCGTCCCCTTAGCCATCGATGACCGAACCACACCACGACTCCGTTGATCCCCAAGAAGAGCCCGATGACGAGCTCTCGCTTCGCGAGAAACCGATGGGTTTTTTGGATCATCTTGAAGAGTTGCGCTGGGTGCTGATGAAGTCGGCGATCGCTTTCACCATATGTGCGGTGGGGATCGGGATATTTCTCAAGAAGTTCAACATCATGCTCATGTGGCCACTGTTCAAAGTGGCGGAGGACTATCCGGACATGGATATGGATTTGGGCACGACCTCGGTGATGGAGAGCTTCACCGTCGTTATCCAAATGTGTGTCGTGGGCGGGTTGATTATGGCGGCTCCGTTTATATTGGCGTTTATCGGCCAGTTTATTTCTCCTGCCTTGCGCCAGCGGGAGATGAACCTCGTGCTTCCGGGCTGCGTGGCTGCGCTGATACTTTTCATGCTCGGAGTGTGCTTCAGCTTCTTCCTGTTGGTGCCGGGGACTATTCGGGTTTCGATCGAATTGAACGAGCTCTTCGGCTTTATCACCCGGTGGACCCCGGGGTCCTACTACGGGATTGTGATTTGGCTCACGCTGGGCGTGGGGGCTGCTTTTGAGTTCCCCCTGCTTATCGTTATACTAGCGTATTTAGGCCTAGTAACCTCGGCTCAACTGCGCGGTTGGTGGCGCCATGCCTTGGTCGTGTGTTTTGTGGTGTCCGCGGTTGTTACCCCAACGCCAGACCCGATTAATCAGTCCATCTTGGCGCTATCGCTATATACCCTGTATGGGATATCCATCGTGGCGGCCAAGCGCGTCGAGAACCGCAAACGTGAGCCAGAAATCTAGGTCTTTTTGGTCGGCAATTCCCCACCTGTCTCCGGTCTCAATAAACTAGTCTAAGGGGGGTTATCTCTGTCATATCACAAGTGACAGTTATGCCTATCTTAATCTATATCAGATACTAGTAATTTACTGTCACTTGTGATATGGCAGTAAATCTTATATCACTGGTATATAATAAGTTGAGGATCAATGTCACATGATAGGTGACACTGAAATCGGAGGTTTGGCCGGAGATTTTTGGGCTACGCGTTACTCCGCTTGGAGCGACTTCCGCAGATCGGGGCTGGCCTCGAGGTGAGCGGTCAGGCGATCCAGTGCAGCGAAGGTTTCGGTGCTGACGTGGTGCTCCATGCCTTCGACGTCCCGTGAAATGACGGTCTCGTCGAGACCGAGTTGGCGGAGGAAATTGGTGAGTAGGGCGTGGCGGTGAGCGATCCGCGCCGCGACCTTCTGTCCGGCTTCGGTCAAAACCATCCCACGGTATTTCTCGTAATTAACCAGGCCTTCGGCGTCCAAGCGTTGCACCATGGTGGTGACACTGGCTTGGGAAATCTTTAGTTCCGCCGCGATATCGACCACGCGGGCATAACCCTTGGTCTCGATCAATTCACTGATCCGTTCGAGGTAGTCCTCGACGGCAGCAGTGGTGGTGCGGGGGGATGAAGAGGCGATCGCCACGAACTTACTCAAGGCACCGCGCTGACGCGGTCAAAGAGAAATCTTCGCGAAGGAGTCGTGTTATTTGCGGGCGTCAAGCACGCGTTGGTAGCGCATGACCATCCGAAACATCCAGCTCGCGAGCCAGAAGACACCGGTCATACAGGCGGCGGCGCCCGCGGACCATAGCATGATCATCTGCGGGTCGTTTGACGGCACGTGCGACTGCAGGAGCGAATACATAAACGCGAAGAAACCGCCACAGAGGACCATATCGACGAGGAAGTCGGACTTACGGGTTAATTTGACTTTTTGCTGTGCCATAACGCTTGAAAAAAGAGGATCGTGGACCGGGTTGTCGATGGGATTTTTAGCTAAGTTCGCCGCCCAAAGCGATTCGTCCCTGCGCGGCAGGTCCGTAGATCAGGTGGACTTGAGCGGAGGGGATACCCGAAATGCCGGTTAACGCGTGCGCTATTTCTCGGGCTTGAATCGCCTGAGATGCGGGATCGGGGAGCTCTCGTAAGGTGATCGTGACAAAGACGGCGTTCGCGCCGCGAGGATTGCCCGATTGGTTTTCGGCATAGTGAGTGGCGGGCGTGTGCCGGACCCGGACCCACGTGCAGGCCGTGGGAGATTTGAAGATTTCCCCTAATTTGTCAGCAATCGGTCGGGTGAAAGACGCGGTTTCTACTTCGGTTTTTCCGATAAATTCAACTTCGACGAGAGGCACGGGATAAAGGGGATGATTTACGACGGGAGAGTGATTCCCAAAGAGTGGCGGCCTTCTCGCTGATCAGCTGACGGGCTTTTTCGGTCTCGGCGACGCGAGCCGCCCGGTTCCCGTTGGAAATCTTAGCGAGATCGTCGAGGTTGTAGAGGTAGACGTTGTCAATTTCGGCGGTCGACGGGTCGATGTCCCGGGGAAGAGCGAGATCGATCAAGAATAGGGGCGCGGCCGGGCGCTTGCGCATGGCGACGGTCAAGGCATCGCGAGTGAGGATGGCCCCCGGAGCGGCGGTCGCGCAGACGATAATGTCGAACTCGGCCAGATGGTGAGGCAGTTTGTCGAAAGGCAACGCGACGCCATCGAGCGATTCGGCCAAGGTCATCGCGTTATCCATCGTGCGGCTGGTCACGGTGAGGGCAGTCGCTCCCCGACTCCGGAAAGCTTTGGCGGACTGTTCGCCGATGTCGCCGGCCCCCGCGAGCAGGATTCGGGCGTCGGAGAGGTCACCGAAGATCGAGGTCGCTAGATCGACGGCGACGTTGGCGATGCTGACTTGGCCTTCGGAAATGGCGGTGTGGGTGCGCACCTGCTTGGCGGCTTGAAAGGTTTTTTGAAAAACTTTGTGCAGGATTGGTCCTACTTTACCGGTGGTTTGCGCATTCGCATAGGCGTCCTTCACTTGCCCGAAAATCTCGTTCTCGCCGATGAGTTGTGACTCGAGCCCTGAGGAGACGGCCGTGAGATGATGGATCACGGCAGCTCCGGTGTGCCGGAGCTCCATCGCATCAAAAGCGGCGGAGTCGATCCCTTGGTGAGCGCAAAAGGTGTCACGGAGGGCATCGAGAGCGGCGGGGTCGGAGGCGACGCCGTAAAACTCGATTCGATTGCAGGTATTCAGAATCGCGAGCTCTTGGAGTCCCGGCAGGATGGTGACTTGCTCGCTAAACGCCGGCAGAGCATCCGCACTGAGCGCGAGTTTTTCGCGCCACTCTAGGGGTGCCGTATGGTGAGTGACACCAACGACGAAAAGCATCGGTCCTGATTCGCTCACAGCTGAGACGGAAGCGTAGGTTTAGAGGCCTCGTCCCCGTGGCGGGAAGAGTTGACCGGATAAACTGAAATGAGAGCGGCGCCGAATAAGATGATACATACCCAAGACAACCGCGTGCCGTGGAGTTTACCGCGGCTGCGAAGTAGAAATGCCACGCCGTAGGCGACCCAGATGGCGACCGTGATCAGGAGCTTGGCTACATTGACGGTATCGAAGGCTCGGATCCAGTGAGCGGCACCGACTAGGAGTGAGGCCGAGAGCAAGACTACACCCACGGTGAGGAGGCGCACGCTGATTTGATCTAGGTCACGGATGGAGGGGAGGAAGCTGAAGAACCCGCTGAGTTGTTTGTTTTTAAGGCTGTGGTCGCGCAGCAAGAACATCATGGAAGTCAGGGCCAGCAGCGCGAAGACGCCGTAGCTGAATAGGGCGAGGGCGGCGTGAAACTCGATCCAGACGTTGCCGCCGAAAGTGCCGACACGTCGGGTTGCGTCCCAGACCGGAATCGCTAAGGAAACGGTGGAGAGCACGACCGAAAGTAGGGAAGTGAAGTAGCCCAGTAAACTAAGACGGAAGGTGATGCCGACGACCAGATAGAGTGCCGTGGCTGACCAGGCGGTAAACTGGAAGATCTCAAACATGTTGCCGAGAGGGCAGCCTTTCACTTCGAGTCCGCGCAAGTAGAGGCCGAGGGTGTGGAAAATAAAGCCAGCCACAATGATGCCATAGATCAGACCAGCCGGCTGTTTGCGGGCGCGGATCAATGCGACCGTGCCGATCACCACCCCTGCGAGGTAGCAGGCGGCAGCAATCCAGATCCATTCGCGGTCAGTCATGACAACAAGGAGAATTCCCATTCCCCAACAAAACAAATCCCAAATGAGTCAGCGGACAGGGGCCCATTGGTCCAGAAATACGATTATCTTGGCGGGAGAATGAGCGGCACCCTCTTCGAGGGCTCCGGTTTCTTGGGTGGTCAAAATCTGTCCATCGGCATCCAAGACCACCAAGACGGGCAGACCGTGTTGGGTGGGATTACCGTATTTGGCGATCGTGTCGGCGTTTCGATTGGTCCCGTTGCGGGTGTTCACGTCGACGGCTACGAGCACGTAGTTGTCCTCTAGATTCTGGGCCACGCTGGTCTCGTGGTGAAGCGTGTCGCTCAGGCGGTGACACCAGACGCACCAATTGGCCCCGAATTTGAGTAACACCCGTTTGTTGGCGGATTTAGCGGTGGCGAGGGCCGCTGTGATGTCCGCTTGGGCGTCGGCTTCAACCAGGTATATGTCCTCACCCATCTGCGGGTATTCGGCTGCCGTCAGTGTGCTGAAAAGCATAAGAATGGAAGCGAGAATCTTCATAAGATGAATTTAATAGCCACAAGAGGCACAGGAAGTGAATCTGGAACTTAGGGCCGGGGAACTCTAACCGACCATCTCGCCTCCACCGTCTAAGCAGGAGGAGTGGCTCTGTTCTCTCCGCTCCCTCCTGTAAAAACCAGCGGCGGATCAGTTGTGGAGTAAGATTCAATCTGCCTGCGCAACCCAGAAGCGGCACTCGTCGGAGAACTCGCGCACGGCCTTGGGCTCTTTGGAGATGCGACGACGCATCGAATCCCAGTGGTGCTCCCAACCGGTGGCCTTTAAGTCTTCCAGAATTTCGTCGCGATTGGGCAAGTGCATGAAAGTGCGGCCGAGATCGTCTTCGAAGTAGCGGTCACCAAATTCAACCAGAGCGGAGTCCTGCCGACCCGTCAGCCAGAGCTTGGCCTCACGTTTCCACATGAAGCGTTCCAGTTTGGAGTGGTCACGATCGTGGGTGGTGAAGATTAGCGGAGCGCCCGGTTTGCAACAGGCGTGCAGCGAACGCAGCGCGGCACGCCGATTACGCATTCTCGGGATCTGCATGAGCCCGTTGAACATGAAAAGTGCCGCGTCGAATTGAACGCCCTCGACCTCCGGGTGCTTGGCGACTCTGCGGGCATCGGCGTGAAACAGGGTGATGGCTTTGCCGACTTCGCGTTCGATGAACAGAGACTGGGCTTGAGCACAGAGTTCCTCGGCGAAATCGAAGGCATAGATTTTCTTGTAGCCTAATTCCTGTAGACCGAGGGCGACGCGACCGGCGCCACAGCCTGCTTCAAGAATTCGAGCCGTTTTCCGGGAGGGAAGAAACTTCTCTAACACGATTTTCTCAGAAGCCCACAATCCCAGACGGTGCGCGGCGCGCGTGTAGTGCACCACCGCCCGAAGATCATTAAAATCGTCGCGAACCTGTTGGGAGGAAAGTTTAGTTTTCACAGCAGGAAACGGAGAGAGCGAATCCAACGGGATGCTAGGAATAATTTGACCACAGATTTCACGAATTAACTCAGATTAAAGAACTGATTCTTTGAAAAGATTATATCTGAGAAAATCTGTGGTTAAACACTGCCTACCGTTTTTTACCCCAGCGGCGTTTTTGTTCTTTGAGCTCTAGCGGGGCGGCTTCGATTTGCACTCCGGCGATGGCGGGGTGGGCGCGGAGGGTTTGGAAGACTTCACCTGATAGAGACCAATCCAGTGCGGTTGAGACATCGGCGATGGCCGCGGCACGTTTTTCGCCGAGGAAACCGAAGCTGGTGGCGGTGCGTCCGCTGCGGGCATTGAGGATGGGACGAAGCGAGGCCATAAATTCTCCGTTCTCGGGATTGTCGGGATTAAGCAGCCAGGTGACACGTTTCACGTTGTTGGCGACATAGGCGGCAAGGGGGTAGGTTTCGCGCACATTAATACGGGCGCCGTCGTCGCGCACCATCACGGTGCCGAGAATAACAACGGGCACGTTTTCGCCAAGCGTGTCGCCGTATTCTTCAAAAGCGTCGGAGAACATGTTAAGCGGCACGGACGCTTGTTTGGTCGCTAGGGTGAACGCAACCCACGGCCGGTTGTCGCGTTTGGCCAATTTCTTTTGAATGCCACTGACGATCCCGCAGATGCGGAACGCGGTGCGGTCTTCCTGCTCCAACAGCTCGTCCACGTCGAAGGTATCAATGGCATCGGCGAGCCCGGTGTAGGTATTCATCGGATGACCTGAAACGTAGAAACCCAACAACTCCTTTTCGAAAGCCAATTTCTCAGCCGACGAAAAGTCGGAGACATCTAGATTCTTGTTACTTGATACTTGGGACTTGTTACTTCGAGCCGGAGGCTCCGGCTCGCTTAGCATTTCGAGGAAGTTGTTCTGGCCCGCGGCGCGATCGCGGGCGTTAGCGGCGGCGGCTGACATGGCGCCGTCGATGCGCTCAAAAATTCCTTGGCGGGATTCGCCGGAGAAATCGAATCCGCCGGTTTTGGCGAGGTGCTCGAGCACCCGTTTGTTGGCGGCTTTGCCCTCCACGCGGGCAACGAAATCGTCGAAGTGCTCGAACGGTCCGTTCTCTTCGCGTTCTTCGATGATCGCAACGGAAGCGGCTTCTCCGACGCCTTTGATGCCGGCGAGTCCGAAGCGAATCTGACCGCTTGCAACCGGCGCGAAATGCTCGCGGGATTCGTTGACGTTGGGGCCCTGCACTTCGATCCCCATGGCGATGGCCTCGTCGATGAAGTGGGATACCTTATCCGCGTTACCGAGTTCGGCAGTGAGCACTGCGGCCATGAAATCGATGGGGAAGTTGGCCTTCAGAAACGCGGTCTGATAGGCAACAATGGCATAGGCGGCGGAGTGCGACTTGTTGAAACCGTATTCCGCAAACTTGTTGAGGATATCGAAGATCTCATTGGCCTTCTTGGCCGAGATATCGTGCTTCTCTGCCGCGCCGGCGGTGAATTTTTCCCGTTCTCGGGCCATGGCGTCCATGTCCTTTTTGCCCATGGCGCGCCGGAGCATATCCGCTCCACCGAGTGAGTAACCGGCGATGATCTTGGCGCACTCCATCACCTGTTCTTGGTAAACGATGACGCCGTAGGTTTCCTCAAGCACGTCTTCCAGTAGAGGATGAGGATACTCAATGGTGGCGGGATTGTGCTTACCCTTGGCGTAGGTCGGAATGAACTGCATCGGACCTGGGCGGTAGAGGGCCGAGATCGCATTGATGTCGTCGATGCTGGAGATTCCCACTTGGCGGGAGGCGTTTTGCATACCCGGCGACTCGAGCTGGAACACTCCGACGGTTTTGCCCGCGTTGAGTAGCTCGTAGGTTTTCTCGTCCTCGAGCGAAATGTCTTCGATCGAAAATTTCGGATCAGTGGATCGGCGGACGTTGGCCACCGCGTCGGAAATGACGGTGAGGGTTTTGAGCCCGAGGAAATCCATCTTCAGCAGACCTAGCTTATCGACCGCCTTCATGGAGAACTGCACGGTCACGTCGCCTTCTTGGAGCGTAAGGGGCACGAAGTTTTCGAGCGGCTCATCCGTGATGATGATGCCCGCGGCATGTTTGCCGGTGTTGCGCACCATGCCTTCGAGCACGCGACCGGCGTCGACCACTTTCTTGGCGACGGGGTTGCGTTCGATTTCGTTTCGAAGCTCAGCCGATTTCTCGATCGACTGATCGAGCGAGATGTTCAACTCGTCAGGGATCATCTTCGCGAGGCGATCGGCTTCGGCGAAGGGCAGGTCGTTTACGCGCGAGACGTCGCGAATGACCATCTTGGCCCCCATGGTGCCGTAGGTGATGATATTGGCCACGCAGTCGTTGCCGTATTTCTCCCGCACGTAGTCGATGACTTCGACTCGCCGGCGCATGCAAAAATCGATATCGAAATCGGGCGGGCTGACGCGCTCGGGATTGAGGAAACGTTCGAACAGCAGGCCGAACCGCATCGGATCGACGTTGGTGATTTTCAGCAGGTAGGCGACGAGGCAACCGGCGCCGGAACCACGACCGGGGCCGACGGGAATGTCTTTGGCCATGGCCCACGCGATGAAGTCCCAAACGACGAGGAAGTAATCGACGAAGCCCGTGATGTTGATGATCGAGAGCTCGTAGCCGAGTCGCACGACCAGTTCTTGAGCGTCGGTGAGTTCGTTATAATCCGGGGCCTGGGGCTTTTGGCCTTCGGGTAAATTGGTGAGGCGGGCGAGTCGCTCGGCCACGACGGGCTCTTTTGACACGGTGTCAAAATCAACGTCGTAGCGCATCTTCAGGCCGGTGCGGCACAACTCGAGCAGGTAGTCGGGAGGCGTGACGGTGATTTCTATCGGCAGCGGGAATTTGGGATAACGCTCCGAGCCTTTGGGGAAAGGGATCTCTAGCTCGCACATTTCCGCCACCGCGTGGGTGTTGATGATGGATTCGGGAACCTCGCCGAAGACCTTCTCCATATCGGCGCGTGATTTGAGGTAAAACTCCTCGCCCGTGAATCGCATCCGGTTCTCGTCTTGAATTTTCGAGCCGGTTTGGATGCACAGCATGGCATCGTGAGGGCCGGCATCGGAGGCGTTGACGTAATGGACATCGTTGGTGGCGATGACCTTGAGGCCGAATTCTTCGCCTAGCTTCAGTAAGCCCGGGATGATTTTTCGCTGTTCCGGGATACCATGGTCCTGAATTTCGACGAAGTAGTTCTCTTTTCCGAAGATATCGACGAATTTGGCGCAGGCCTCGCGGGCATCGACCTCGCGATCGTGCATCAGGTGCTGCGGCACGAGAGAGGCGAGACAGCCCGTAAATCCGATTAAGCCCTCCGAATATTTGGCCAAAGTCTCCATATCGGTGCGCGGTTTGTAATAAAAACCACGCAGATGGGCGTCGGAGACCAGTTTTAGGAGATTTTGGTAACCGATCAGGTTTTTGGCCAGAAGACCGAGGTGATAGTAGCTCTTCCCGTCTTCGGCTCGGCCCTTTTTATCCAGGCGCGACCCGGTGGTCATGTAGAGTTCGCAGCCGATGAGGGGTTTGATCCCGTTAGCCTTGGCGGCGGTGAAGAACTGGATGGCGCCAAACAGATTACCGTGATCCGTGAGCGCTAAGGCACTCATGTCCAGTTCCTTAGCACGACTCATCAGTCGATCGATCCGGCAAGCGCCGTCCAGCAGGCTAAAGTCGGTGTGGACGTGAAGGTGGCAAAAACTTGAATCGCAGGACACGGTGGTGGGAAATCGCTAAAAGGCTGAAACTAGAAAAGGGGAGCGCGAGAAGATCGCTTTACCAAGGAAGAGAACGAGAAAGAGAAAGAGAACGAGAAAGAGTGGGGAAGCGGGCGATTTTTAGGCTATTTGCTCGGGATCAAGTTTGCCGTTGACGGAGGGCGCGCGGTTTGGCCTCCTCAGCCTTTTTCCCTCTTAAAAACACGTCATACGAGATGCCCATCGAAATCAAAATCCGTAAAAGCGAGCCAGTTGAGCGCGCCCTGCGCCGTCTGAAAAAGAAGCTCGAACGCGAGAACGTCATCAAAGGTGTTCGTGCAAAGCGCTACTTCGAAAAGCCCTGCGCCAAGAAGCGCCGCCGTAATAAGGTCATGGCTTTCACGCAGATGCTGCGTAACCGTCACGAGGCCTAATCTCCTCCACTCCGACCTTCCGGTCTTTCCGACCGCGCCTCCAAACTTAAGGTTCTCGGCGCGGTTTTTTGTGTCAGTTCAGAACGACTCGATTTTTGCGATTCGTTGTCGGTAAGTTGTTGGTTCACCCTAATATTCTGATTTCGTGAAGCCCACCTTACCCCTTTCGACCTGTTGGAACTCCGACCGTCACCGAGACGGTTACGAAATGCTGGCTGAAATCCGGGATATGGGGTTCGAGTATGTGGAGCTGAGTCATGGTACCAAGATCGTGCTGGTGGAAGGGATCCTTCGGGCGGTCCAAGAGGGCATGATGAAGATTAGTTCGACCCATAATTTTTGTCCCTTGCCGATGGGAATCACGCATTCGGGGACCAACCTGTTTGAACCTTCAGTTTCGGCGACCCAGGAGCACGATCAATGGCTGCGCCATACGAAGCGCTCGATTGATTTTTCCGCCAGGGTGGGCGCGTCCGCGATGGTGACTCACCTCGGCAGTGTGCACTTCTTCTGGTCCAACCCGGTGCGCAAAGTGAAGCGTCACCTGCGGGCGAATCCGGACCTAGATCCCGCAACCGACGAAAAATATCGGAAGATATTAACCAAGGCCTGCAGCAAACTACGCACCCGGATGCCGGTTTACTGGAATCAGGTGCGGGCGAGCCTAGAAGAAGTCCGGGCCTACGCGTTGGAGAAGGGCGTGCGACTTGGCTGTGAGAATCGGGAGAAATTCGAGGAACTTCCCCGTGGATGCTGATTATGCCGAGTTTATCAGGAGTTTGGATAAGGACGGACAGAATCATTGCGGCTACTGGCACGATACGGGCCACGCGGCGCTTAAAGAGGAAATGGGCCTGCTTAATCACAAGGAGCATTTGGAAAAGAACATCGACCGCTTGATCGGATTTCATCTGCACGATGTGGCCGATGGCGAAGATCACCATCCCATTGGACACGGAGGAATCGACTTCGACTGGATCAGCACCCTGTGGAAATCGGAGCACAAATTGACCCTGGAGCTTAGCCCACGAACCCTGCCGATCCACGTGAAGGAGTCGCGCGAACGTGTCCTCGAACTCATCGAAAAACGCTTCGGTTAAGTCTCAGCCGGGAGTAAGTAGGGCGAGCGCGCCGACGGTGGTTGCGGGTTTTTAGCCACGAAAAGGCGCAAAAGGCTCAACGGGTCGTTGACGGTTGTTGGCGCCAATAGGCGCTCGGGTGGTTTCTGGAAAGAAGCTGGATTATCCTCGGTGCCTTTTTGTGACCAAAAATACGCTGAGGATAATGGTGGGAAACTATCTGGCCTCATGTAGGCAAGAGGAACTGGTTAGGGCGTGCTCGCCGAGCGCGATGTAGATGGAATGTCTATCGCTTTTCCGGTTGAAACGGCGGTTTGCTACGCCATCTCCATCCCGCAGAACGGGACTCCGTCGGCGAAACCGCCCTACCTTGTGCGGGTAAGCGCGATTGCACTTAATCGAGTAGTTCGGTGATCCAGCGCCGGTGGGGACCGGAGAGGGTGATGTCGCTCAGGTCGTCGAATGACACCCAATGCAACTCGTCTGGTAGGAGGCTAGGAGGGGCGATTTCACGGATGGTTTCAGTGATCCGGTATTTGGTGATGCTCCGTTTCTTTGTCGTAATGACGGTTGCCTCCTCGGCGATGGGAAGGTGATCAGAGGAAGGCAGTTCGTATTGGCCCGCCAGACGCTTCGCTCCAGCGGGAATTCGATGGAGTAGCAAGTTGCCCTTTTGGACACACCACCCCCGGGTGACCGCGACTTGCTTGATCTTCTTGGGCGCGAGACGCGGGTAGGATTCAGGATCTCCGTTGCGGCTGCCGGCGCAGTGGCGGCGCACGGGGCAAATCGTGCAAAGCGGGCTGCGGCGATGGCACACGGTGGCACCGAGTTCCATCATGGCTTGATTGTGGTCGCTTGGTTCATCGCGGTTGAGCACCGCGGTCGCCAGTGGGGCAAAGGATTTTGAGGCACTCCCACTATCGGTGAACGATTTATCGTTGGCGGTGAGCCGCGAAAGGATGCGCACCACATTCCCATCGACACAGGCAACGGGAAGGTTTTGGGCGATAGATGCGATCGCGGCGGAGGCATAAGAGCCAATCCCCGGGAGTTTCTGCCATGCCTCTTGGGTCCTGGGAGGGGACGGCATCTCAATAAACGCCTTGGCCATCTTGTGCAGATTGCGGGCACGGGAGTAGTAGCCGAGGCCTTCCCAGAGCTTGAGCACGGTGGATTCTTCAGCTGCGGCGAGGCTGGCGAAGTCGGGTAGATTGGTCATCCACCGCTCGAAATAGGGCAGCGCGGTTTTGATCTGCGTCTGCTGCAACATAAACTCGCTCACCACGGTGCGATAGAGCGAAGGGGACTCGCGCCAGGGTAACTTACGCCGATGCGCGCGATACCAAGTAAGTAAATCGTGCTGAAAGTCAGTGGGGTTGTCCGGAAATGTGTTCGCCACAAAGCCGTTAGCAGGCGCAATTATGGGCTCGGGTGCCACCCTAGATTCGTGAAAGGGTGCCACTAAATTCGCCTCTCTCTCCGCTCCGGCATGGCCAAGAAAAAAACCACAGATCCCGACGCCCCCAAGAAACTCGCCACTTATACGGTGAAACTCAATGACGCCCAGTTGGATAAACTGAACGATTGGTGCGCCGGCCGTGGCTGGGAGAAACGGGAAGTGGCGTATGCGCGCTTCGGTTATAAAGGACCCACCGTCAGCGTGACGGGTTACGAGAGCCGCAAGGTGTTGATCGTCGGAAAGGGCACGGAAGAGTTTGTCTCAATGACGCTCGAGCCGGAGATCACCGGCGAGATCAAGCTGGGCTACGACGAGGTGCTCAACCCAGAGTGGTATGAGCCGCATGCGGGTCTGGATGAAAGCGGTAAGGGTGACTTCTTTGGGCCCGTCGTCGCGGCGACGGTCATCGCGGATGCCGCTGCGATTCGGAAGCTCGTTGCAGCGGGAGTGAAGGATTCTAAGAAAATTGCGGATCCGCAGATCATGAAACTGGATCAGATCATCCGGTCGACCAAGGGGACCACGTCCGAGGTCTCGGTTTTCGGCATGGAGAAATACAACGAGTTGATGTCTCGTCCCCGGGCCAACATGAACAAACTGCTGGCCTGGCAGCATGGCATCGCTCTGATCAACGCGTTGGAGACGCAGCCTGTCGCACGTGGATTGCTCGACCAATTTACCAAGACGCCGCTGGTACAAAACGAGTTGAAGCGCAAAGGAGTCACTGACTTCCAATTGGATATGCGGACAAAAGCGGAATCCGATCCAGTGGTCGCGGCGGCATCGATCGTGGCGCGGGCCGAATACGTGCGCATCATGCGGCGCCTGTCGGATAAGTTCGGGACAAACTTACAGAAAGGCGCGAGCGCAGCGGTTAAGGATCAGGCGGTCGAAATCATGAACAAGCTCGGAGCGGTCGCACTCGGACAGTTTGCGAAACTACACTTCCGCACGGCCTATGAAGTCGTTAAAGCCGAGGGACGATTGAATGAGTTGCCGCTGCCCGAACCGAAGGAATACTCGGGCTGGAAATCGAAATAGCACGCTGCTGAAGCCCGACTGAATTATTTGTGATGCCGAAACGCCGCCAACTCCGGGGGTTTGACCTCAAACACCTCACCGATGTGGAGTTTTTGATCGGAGTCGACGAGGCAGGTCGGGGAGCCCTCGCCGGTCCGGTCTCGGCCGGAGCCGTGCTCGTGACCAAGGAATTTCTCGCTGGAAATTGGGTCGCGACCAATGCGCGCCGCATCAACGATTCCAAACAACTCACGGCCACCGAGCGCGACACGCTTTGGTTGGATTTCGAGGCGTTGATGGCGGAGCGTCAGATTCACGTTGAAATCGGAATGGCCGACGTCGCGGAGATTGAGCAGTTCAATATTCTCGGCGCCACCAAGCTCGCCATGCGACGGGCGTTGGAGGGGATTTATCCACCCGATGCTTTCGAGCGAAAGGAAGCGCCCGATTTATTTGCGAGTGATGACGAAGTGGCCGCTTTTAGGCCGCAAGTTTCCGCCAAGATTTTGGTGGATGGCTTGCAGCTCAAAAATTTCCCCTACCCGCATACCAACGTGATTCGCGGGGATACGCGTTCGTTGTGTATCGCGATGGCGTCGGTGGTGGCGAAAGTTTCCCGTGATCGGGAAATGGAGCGACTGGGGCGAGAGTTTCCGGGTTACGGATTTGCCCACCACAAAGGTTACGGCACGGACGAACACCGGGAGGCGATTTTGAGCATCGGCCGGTGCCGGTATCACCGCACGACATTCCTGCGCAAACTTATGGCGGGTCGCGTCGATCCGGGGCAGATGGACTTCCTGTCGTGAATGCGCCCATCTCAGAGATGAAGCCGCCGGGAGGCCGATTCGAATCGATAGACTGTCCGCGGGGATGGGCGTTGATCGGCGTGTTCGTGATTCATTGTGCACTCGTTGTTCCAGCGGTCGGGGCAGGGTTTATGACCTTGTTCCGCACCGGCCAGTTCGGGGTAGATTTATTTTTCGTCATTAGCGGTTTTGTCCTATGCGAATCTGCTTTCCGACGGCAACGACAGGCGGGATGGAGAGCTCAGGCAGGATTTTTCAGGCGCCGTCTCTATCGATTGATTCCACTCTATTGGATCGGGATGCTACTGTATGGATACCTGATTGAGGGAAGCCTCGGGTTACGGGGAGAGGAGGCGCCGCTACAGGTTTGGGCCGGAAACCTGATGTTGCTGAATGGGTGGCAACCCGGTTGGGAAAATTACATTGTGCCGGGTGGATGGTCCATCGGGGCGGAGGCAACATTTGCCGCAGTCTTTGCGCTCATTTATCCGTGGGTTAAGAGCTTGAAAATCGCCGTTTTCTGGTGGGTCGGAATGATCGTCCTGGTCGCGTTTTTCACCACTCCACTGAGTCGAATGGTCACGAGTTTTATTCCGCGGGGAGGTGATCCCTCCAGCGGGTATTTTTCCTTCCGCAATCTGCCTTCATTTTTCGGTGGTATCGTGGTCTGGCACATGCACCGGTCTGGAGTCTCAGGGTCGATATCTACCCGGATCAGCCTCTTAGTGATGACATTGGTCGTGGGGGCTTTTGATTGGCCGGAGTTTTGGGCTGGGCGAGAACTTGGAACGCAGTCTGATGGTGGGAAGCGTGATGATGATACTCGTGCTGATGGCCCTAAATGTGGCTCCAGCATTGCTTGGAGGAGGCGTGATTGCGTGGATTGGTCGCCACAGCTACGGCTCGTATATCGTGCACTATGCCATGATCATTCCAGCGGAAATCATAGTGGTTACACTGCTGCCGGCGGGAGCATCGGCGTTGTTAATGTATGGGTTAGTGCTTGTTTTAATCTGCGTTTTTACTTTTCCAGCGGCCTGGTTCCTCGAAAATCTGCTGGAGTTACCGCGCTTCTCTCGAAGGGTGTTTCCATCTTTGTTTGGTAAGTCAGATCGAAGTTCCCGCGATGCCTCCTAAAAAACACCACAGTTCACTTGATCGCGTGTTGGGTCGTCTCGACACGCTGGATTCGGTCAATCTTACCAACCTCGTGCAACGACTGGCGCGCGAGCGGGGATTGTTTGAGGATATTTTCAACACCTTGCAGGAGGGCGTATTGGTGATCAGCCCTGACGGGGAGATCGAATACGCGAATCATTCCGCCCATCGGTTGATTGGACTCAATCAGGACGAGTTATCCGGCCAAACCCTTTGGCGCTTGGTTCCAGGGTTGAGACCGTCGTTGGAGGGGAGTTTAGGGGATGGAGCGTTACCGGTGGTAGCTCGAGAGTTTGAGCTCACTTATCCGGAACCGCGGACCGTGCGACTCTACATGGTCCCATTTAAAAGTGATGATCATGGAGGCGATAGCCGGCGTTATGCCGTAATCCTCACGGATGTTTCCCGGGATAAAGCCACCACCGAAGAACGCATCGAAAACGAGCGCACATCATCCATTTTATTGTTAGCCGCCGGGGTGGCTCATGAACTGGGGAATCCGCTCAATTCGCTTAATATTCATCTGCAGTTGATCGAACGGAAACTCAAGAAGCTGCAGGCTGCGGCGAAGGACGTGGAAGGACTCACCGATTCGATTCGAGTGTGTCAGGTCGAAGTCAGTCGACTTGACGGCATCATCAATAATTTCCTCGAAGCGATTAAACCGAAGGCCCCTGATTTTTCGGAGATCCATCTATTGGATGTGGTGGACGAAGTTCTGCGGTTTCAACAAGGCGAACTTGAGAATCGGGAAATCACGGTCGACGTGGAGGCCACGCCAGATTTGCCGGTGATCATGGCCGATCGCAATCAACTCAAGCAGGTGTTTTTTAATGTCCTTAAAAACGCCATGGAAGCGATGGAACCGGGAGGTCAATTGCATCTTAAAACGCGCGCCGGTGATGATTCGATTTTCTTGATGTTTGGCGATACGGGAACCGGCATCAAACAGGAGGATCTTTTGCGTCTGTTCGAACCTTACCACACGACCAAACCGGGTGGAAGTGGCCTTGGTCTCATGATCGTGCAACGTATCATGCGGGAGCACGGCGGGCAGGTCGGGGTGGAGAGTAAACCCGAGGTTGGCACGGTCGTGACGCTGGAATTTCCGCGCAAAGACCGTCGGGTCCGCGTGCTGGAATCTTAAGTAGATCTGCGGCCCAGACAAATCCGGTGATAGCGAGGGCGCGGACTTTGGAGGGGAAGAGCTCGTAAACAGCATCCACATCACGGGTCCAGCGGAGAATTTGTAGGCACAGGTGAAAAGGATGATACCAAAGAGCACGAGGTTGGCATTCAAGGATACGCCATGCTGCATGATCGCTCCTTCGATCCTCCGCTGGTGACCGGATCGTGCTGATAAATTGGGTTATATCGGTGAAATCTGTGGTTAGAAATTCACCTACCTCTCAGCTAATAGAGTCTGTTGAACCGCTGCTCTGCGGTTCGATTCAGATTTTAGCGCGACGCGCTTTGGGCAGGAGACCCTTGGCGTCCAGTTGATCGTGCATGCGCAGATTGGCATCTAGGGAGTAACCGGGCTCGAGGTGGTGCACGATTTTTAGTGGTCCGCCGTCGTTGCCGTCGAGGGTTTCATCGAGCCACCGTTCGATATCTTGCGGATCAGATCGTTCCAGAAGGACATCCACCGGCGGCGCCACATTGACTTCGATCGTATTGCCGAATTCTTCACGAATATTGGCCACGCTGGTCTTGGATCCAGTATCCAGGATCTTGAGGGTTTCCACCTCGGACAACGGTTCTAGGAGATGGTTGGAATCCCCGCAGGAGTGCCAGCGCAGGCCGCCGATCTCGTTCCCCATACGATTGGCAAAAGGCACGATAAAATCGTGATATTGATCGGGACTGAGTAGGGTGCCGGTGCATTCGCCCACGTGGACCGCGGTGGCGGGGAGGTCGGCGAGTTTGGAATAGTGGTCGATCAAGGCCCGGTAGACATCGGTGATCCAGCCATGAATCTCACGCACGAGATCGGGGTCGTCGATCATGAGGAGGAAGATGTCTTCGCCAAAGAGCTTCATCGAAGTGGTGATGAATCCGTGAATGGTGGCGCGTCCGGAGGTGTCCCAGAAGTAGGGTGGAATGATGCGGTAGTCGGGTTTCGTCTCCTTGAGTTCAGCGATTTGAGCGTCGAAGCCTTTGATGAGCGAAGACTCGAGGAACGACTCAACCGAAGGCAGTTTTTCGGGGTGGTGGAGCAACGACTCCAGCGGGCGGATAGAAATGTCGGAGTCCTTGTCGGGGTCGCAGAAGAAGTCGGCTCCCGCCGCCAATCCGATGATCAAGTTGGGTTGAATGCCGCCCACGATGATCTGCTTTTCTAACGTGTGTTCGATCTGCCCGAGATTCGACTCCATGTTGTAGATGGGGTAGTGGGGGAACCGCTCCGCCAAATACTGATCGATGGCGTGGTCTTGATCCCACCGAAATTCCGGATCGAAATAGTATTTCTTCTCGAATTTGAATCCGGCTTCTTGGTGCAACCATCCCTTACTGGCACTTGCTTGGATTTTTATCATGAGGTATAGCCACCGAGTTAGGATCACCCGGGGGCGAAGTAACAGCAGGAAACGACTGGAATTTCATTGCTGCGTAAAGAGCGGTTAGTCGGGTCTATGCTTGTGATGACCCACTGATGGCTGGGGGAGTTTGGGCTGATGTTGATGAGCGGGATCGTCTTCTTGCATCTTATGAATAGCTGCGATTTCTCGCCACGTTTCGAGCAGTCCATGCGGGCATTTGGGCAAGTCAGATTCTATCACCTGATGAAGTCGGCCCAATCGGTAACAGGGAACCGCCGCATACATGTGATGTTCGATGTGGAAGTTCATGTGCCAGTAGAGAAATTGGATGACCGGATTGGTGGTAAAGGTGCGGCTGCAGAGTCGAGAGTCAGCGGTGTGATCCTAGAGTCCAATGTGCTGGGTGTTGTTGCAAAGAAAGAAAAGCCACGCGCCGTAAAAGGGGGCCAAGGTAAGCACGATGGGGATCATCCACCAACCGTTGAGTCCGCAGATAGCGACGATCGCCACATGGCCTCCCAGAACAAAACGTCCCCAGCGGGTAGGGGGACGGCGGGCGCTCGCATCGGTTGGGGGAAACAACGATTGCTCCCATTCTCCGCGGTAGATTCCGCGAGCTTCTTGCACGACGTCTCTGAGCTTGAACCAGATCAGGCAGAAATCGATGAAGCCCGCCAGGAGCCAGTCTTTGACCACGATTCGAATGGGTAACCTGACCTCCAAGTCATCCGGCGGATGCAATGTGAATCGATGATGTTGGGTATGACTGGCATCGAATTTGAAGTGGTTGATCCACCCGAGAAATGCGAAAAGGGCGGCAAATATGTCATTGAGTCGCCGGGTGCGAAAAGCAGTGCCGTGACCCAATTCATGGACTGCGTTGATTTGAAACGCGAACACGGTGCCATGCAGAAATGTGAGCAAAAGAGTGAATCCAACTGACCAATGGTAGGCGGAGTAGGTGGCAAGAGTCGCGGTCGTGGCAATCACTCCGAGATACCCGAACGTCTGAAGTGCACCGCGAAGATTGCTGCGCTGGTGAAGAGACTTGAGCGTGAAGGGATCGATTTTGGTGCGATACCACGCGACTGGTTTAGGCCGCCGTTGGGTGGGATCTTGGGTGACGGTGAATTTTTGGAGGCGTTCGCCGTCAGCATGATTGGCCCGAGTCATAACTCAAAATACCACGAGATTTGAATGTGTGCTTTCGCATTCATACAGTGATATGATTACAAACATCATGAGTAAGCCGAAACGGACGTGCATTTCACTCGAACAGTTGGGGTTACCGGAGGTGGTGATGCTGGGCCGTTACGATCATGCTCAGGCCGAGGAAATCCTCGAACCCCATGCTCACGTTGGCAGTATGGAGATCTGTTATCTCGAACGCGGGCGGCAACGTTACGTCGTCAATGGGCAGGACTATTGGCTTGGCGGGGGTGACGTGTTTGTGACGTTCCCCGGGGAGATGCACGGTTCGGGGGAGTCGCCCCAGGAAAAGGGCACGCTTTTCTGGTTAATTCTCCAGCTGCCAAAACTCGGCCGGAGTTTTCTCGGGTGCCAATCGCCTTCGGCCAATGCCCTAGTCGCGGCTCTGCGAAATTTGCCCCGCCGCAAGTTCGGTGGGCAGGTGGAATTTAAGAAACAACTCGATCAGATTTTTGAGTGGCACGACGATCTAGATAGAGCCGATGTCGCGATGACTCGTTTGCGGATGCAAACGACCTTGATCCAATTCCTGCTCGGAGTCTGCGAGGGGGCGGAACGCGATGAACATACCCAGTGGAGCGTTCCCATCCGTCGGGCTGAAGCTTACCTTCGACAACGGTTGGGGGAACCGACGATGCTGCGGGAGGCCGCGCTGGTGGCGGGCTTGTCGCTGCCACGATTCAAGGCGCGGTTCAAAAACGAAGTAGGGATCCCCCCCGCCGAGTATCTGCAGCGGTATCGCATCGAACGGGCGGAGCATGGATTGGCCAATTCGACGCGGAGCGTGACCGAAATCGCTTTCGAGCTGGGCTTCTGTTCGTCACAATACTTCGCGACGGTTTTTCGCCGCTATACCCGGCTTAGTCCGACGCAGTATCGGGCCGCGCGAGGCGAGTCGGATGGTGGGTGAAATTTCATTTCGGATAGGAGTGATCTTTTGACCGGAATTAGATGTCTCGCGCTTTACCTGAGGATCGAGAGGTCTATCGGTAAGTGGTTCCGATTTACCGCATCTGCGATACCCCATGAATACCGAAAAAACTATCCCGTCTTCGAATCTTTCTCGCCGCCGTTTTCTGCAAGCCGGGGCTTCACTCAGCGCGCTCACGATGCTAAACCCGTCGGCCCGGGCCGCCGCGTCGCCGACTGAAGGAAAGGCGATCCCGCGGGGAGTGTTTTTTGACCGGGCGGAGTTGCCGCGGATTAGAGCGAGTCTCAAACATCCGGCGTTTGCGGCCTATTGGGCGAGTTGCCACGATGCCGACCTCGCGGCTGATCGTCGTTTTCTGACCACCGAGGTTGATTTGAAGAACCGGGTGCGTGATCTCGCGACGGTCGCCAACATCGCGTTCCGGTCGGCTTTTGTGCACGTGATGGAACCGAGCGAGGATCAGCGGGCCACCGCCGAACTCGCGGTTGCCACGGCCCTGAAATTTAATCGGTGGGATTGGATCCTGGAAGATGGGGTGCTTACCGTGGGCGTGATGCGTGGGCCGATGGTCGGGGTGCTGTTGTCGTGCGCACTGGATTGGCTCGGGGCGGATATCGATCCGGTGTTAAGAGCCGGGGTGATGCAGCGACTGGGCGATGAGGTAGGACCGGCGAGTTATCGCGCGGTGCATGGCGAGCTCGGCGCGAGCCCGATGCCCCGCTGGTCGATGGACCTCGAATGCACCGGACTGACCGTGAACGACGTCAGCCAATGGCCCAAAGTGCTGGCGAATACCAATCTGCAAATCATCGCGACGTCCGGGCTGATGATCGCTTCGAGTATGTTGCCGGATCATCCGGATACCACCAAGTGGCGGGAACTGGGGCAGCGAAGCCTACGTGAGTTCATCGCTAAGCAGCCGGTCGATGGGTCATTTGACGAAGGTTCGGCGTATTGGGGATTCACTTACAACTACTTCTGTTTGTCCCTGGAGTTGCTGCGACGTTTTCACGGTATCGATGAACGTGGGATCGCCGATTTCCCCGCCATGGCGCGTTACTTCCTGCGCTCGACCATGCCAACGCACGAGACGCCGCGCGACACGCTGAGTATCGGCGACTGTAGCAATTCCGGTTCCGTGATCGCGCTGGCCTGGATTGGACGTGAGTTCCGGGATTCGACCGCCCAACACCTTCTGACGCGACCCGGAATGGTGACGACCGAACCCACCCTTTGTTGGGCAGCGATTTGGTTCGATCCGACGGTGCCGACGGATTTCGCGGCGGACATCAACCATGACTATACCCTCGCTCCGGGCCTCGTGGTTTCACGATCCGGTTGGGCCGATCAAGACGCTGTGCTCTGTTTGCGTAGTGGTGAGCCGTGTAACCACGAGCACGCGGATCGGAACAGCCTGCTCTTCTCGGCCTACGGCGAACGGCTCCTGAACGACCCGATCAAGGCGTCTTACGATCCGAAGCATCCCCGCTGGTTACTGCGTCAAACCGAAGCGCACACCTCGGTATTGATCGATGGTCGCGGGCACATTTACCACCACGGAGAAGAGGGCACCAACAGCTCCTTGGCCCACGCCCGTATCGTCGCGCATCAAGTAGGCCTCAATTGGATGACGACGACGAGTGATGCGACGGAGGCTTATCGTTTGGCGGGGCATCCCGTTTCGCGAGTGGCTCGCACAGTGGTGTATGTGAAACCAGATTTTCTGGTGGTATTTGATGCGATCGATCTTGAGAAACCCCTGCCGGTGGAGGTGCGATTCCAAGCCCACAACCGCGACGGGAATGGCAGCGTGATGGCGGAAGATGACGGGTTTTTGATCCAACGACCACAGGCGAATTTACAAGCGGTATGCGGTGGTGTCGGTCCGCTCACGGTCGGCTCCGGGGAATTGGATTTACCGGTCGATATGGGCGTCTATCCGTATGCGTCTGTAGCCTCGGAAGCGGCTTTTCGCCACCGGATAGTTTCGGTTGCCCGTGCTTTTCCGAAATCGGGAGTAGAAAAACCGATGAGTTGGGAAGAAAGCGAGGGGACTTGGCTCATTGGCGGTTCTTCACTCGGAGCAACGGTGAATATTCGGATCGAAGACAAATCGTCCGGCATGGCTCCCATTGTGAGCGTCGCACGTGATGGCGAGTCACCCTGGTAGATTGACGATTAGTCCCGGGCCAGCTCTCGCTTCGTGGTCAACCTGAACGTCAACCCGACCAAGCCTTCTATACCGAACACAAATTGATAGCCCGTTGCAGAGAGGCGATGGCGTCTGTTTCGGCGGGAATGAATTCTTGGCCGACAAAACCGGTGTAGCCGGTATCGGCGATGGCCCGCATCACGGCCGGGTAGTCGATTTCTTGGCGGTCTCCATCGAGTTCGTGACGGCCTGGATTCCCACCCGTGTGGTAATGCGAGAACCACGGGTGATGATCGCGGATGGTGCGGATGAGGTCACCTTCCATGATCTGCATGTGGTAGATGTCGTAGAGGAGTTTGAAGTGAGCGGAGCCGACTTTTTCGCAAAGCTGCACCCCCCATGCCGTGTGGTCACATTGGTAGTCCGCATGGTCCACTTTAGAATTGAGAAGCTCCATGGTAACGGTGGCCCCGTATTTCCCGGCGATGGGCACGATGCGGGCGAGGCCTTGGGCACAGACTTCGAGTCCCTCCTCTTCGGACAGCCCACGGCGATTGCCGGAGAAACAGATGAGGTTGGTCGCACCTAATTCAACCGCCCGTGGAATCTGCCGTTCCATGAATGCGACGATGGCATCGTGGTTTTTGGCGTCGTTGAGACCATTTTCGATTCGTCCCGGCACGCCTTTGACCATTGCGCATTTGAGGCCGCGTTTGTTGATGGTCGGAAGCTCTTCCACGTTGAGTAACTCGATGGACTCGAGACCCAGGTCCTTGGCTTGATCAGCCAGATCCTCGAGCGAGATATCCTTGAAACACCATTTACACACGGAGTGCTTAAATTGGCGGGTGCCGGTTTGATGGTGAGCCGCGGTCAGGTTTGAAGACGTGAGGGCTCCGCGGGCGGACGCAAGGGCAGTCGTGGATGCAAAACGCTTCAACGCTGAACGGCGGGTGATTAGGCTAGTCACGTAAAATAGAGAAACGGCCGTCGCCATTCATGGCCAGATCCGAGTCTGCCTTCGGTGTCCCAATAAGATACGACCGAGTGGTGCGATGGATCTTTATTTTTTGCGTTTGCCCCCTTCGGTGCCTCTTTGGGCAGGCTAACCGGGGAGGGGGTTTTACGGCTTCGGATCGGGAATGAGCTATTTGGGGGAGTCGATCACCAACTCGGGGATGGCGATGCCGTTGATGTGGTCGCCGGCGTTATGGTCGATGATACGGATATTGCGCAGGTAAAGTATGCTGCTGGCGCCGGGCTTACGCGCGGGGTGTATCTGGATGCCGATGACGCCCTCGGCCGTTTTCGAGTCGACCATATTGAGGGTGGGGATGCCGTTCACCCAGATACGGAAGTGATCTCCGATCGCTTCGATGCGGTAGTGGTTCCATTGGGACGGCTTGTAGGCCTTGCGGGCTTCGGTCTTGCCTTCGAGCGAGTAGAGCCATTTGCGGGCTCGTTCTTCGTAAATGCCGCCGGTCCACTGGCGGGGCGATTGATCGACCTCCATTTGGTAGCCGGTGATGATGCCGTCGGGCTTAATGGGATCATCGATGCCGCGTATCATGATTCCGGAGCTCATCTTGCCGATTACCTTCATGTCGAGTTCGAGAATGAAATCGCCGTAGGTTTTTTCGGTGACGAGATAGGATTCGCGGACGGGGTCTTGGGAGACTGCCACGATCATGCCATCATCGACGAGCACGGTGGAGTCCCCGTCGCGGATTCGCCAGCCATCGAGGTTTTGACCGTTGAAGAGAGTGGTCCATTTCGGCTCGGAGACGGGGACGATTCGGTAGAGCTCGCCGTGGTCGGGACTGCGGGTGTTGAGGGCCACGTAGATCAAACCATCAGGGCCGGAGGCCACGTCGCGGACGCGGCCTTGGTTTTTGAGGATGGTTTCGATGTGGGTGACCTTGTTGTTCACGATGGTGATTCGTTGTAATTCTTGGGCAGACATGCCGGTGGCGAGGAGGTCGTATTTCCATTTGGGGAAGGCGTCGCCTTCGTAGAAGTCGATTCCGGCGGTGGCGATGGAGGGGAGCCAGTAGTGGATGGGCTGTTCCATGCCTTCCATTTGGGTCTGATCGGTCAAGGGCTTGCCGTTGTAGTTCATGCCGTAGGTGATGACGGGCCAGCCGTAGTTTCTTCCGGGTTGGATGATGTTCAGCTCGTCGCCGCCGCGAGGACCGTGCTCGGTTTCCCACAGCTCGCCGGTGCGGGGATCGAGGGCGAGGCCCTGGGGATTGCGGTGGCCGTAGGACCAGATGGATTTGTAGGCTCCCGGCGTGTTGTAGAAGGGGTTGTCGGTGGGGACGCGCCCGTCGTCGAAGAGGCGGTGGATCTTGCCATTGGGATTTGGTGAGGTCCTGGGCCATCTCGGCCTTGGTGCGCTCGCCGATGGAGAAGAAGAGGTAGCCGTCCTTGAAGACGAAGCGTGAACCGAAATGGCCGGTGGCAGCGATATACAGATCGGTGGGAGCACGGAAGATTTCCTGCTGGTCGACCCATTGGCCGTTCTTGATGCGTCCGCGCACGACGGCGGTCATGCTAGCGTCCTTGCCGTTGATCTGGGTGCCTTGGTCGTCGGATAAGGAAAGGTAGATCCAGCCGTTTTTGGTGTAGTCGGGATGAGGGGCGACTTCGAGCAGGCCGCCCTGGCCGCCGATCCAAACTGTCGGGATGCCCGTGATCTCGCTCTTCTTGCTGTCGACGACGTGCCACAGCTTTCCGTCGCGCTGGGTGAGGAGGATCGAATGGTCGGGGAGGAATGCGATGGACCAGAGGGTGTTGTCGATGTCGGCGACCTTCTCTAGTTTGAAATTATAAAGTTCCGAGGAGAAGACGCCGCCGAGGGGTTTGACCCTCTCGAGGATGCCAGTGGTTTCGGCGATTATTTTCTGTTCGCGGATCAGGATTACCAAGGCGCGGATTTGCTCCTCGGAAAGCGTGCTTTGCCACGCGATCATGGGGGTGTCGGCGATCCCTTCGCGGATGATTTTGGCGATAGCCTCGTCGGAATCGCCGTGGGTCCACACGTTATCGATTAGCGAGCTGCCTTGGCCGCCTTCCATATTTTGCCGTGGCATGCGCGCAGCTTTGCAAATAGAGGTCTTTGATTTGGCCGGTGCCGATGCGGTTTTGGGCGGAGAGGGGCAGGGCAGCGAGGGAGACGAGGAGGGCTATTGCGAATGGCTCCATAGTGGGATGGAGGTTTTAGCGGACTGCGCGCTCGATTGGGTGAGATGAGATACAGGGAGGCGACTCGGGAGGTCCAGCGGATCTGGCGGCTGGATCTGACGGAATCTGCAGCGTGGTCCGAAATTTTGAGATGGAGCGGCGATCTCGCGAGTCATGCGTAGCTCATTGAACTTTACCCGCCGGTTCGCTCGGCAAGCGAACTCCTACAACCCGTCGCCAGTTCGGGAGTGCTTGATCGGTTAGGCGATGAGGAAGCCTTTCCTGATGATGGGTAGGGTGCGTTGTCTCTGAGGTGTTAAGCGTTAGGAGTGCCATAACGTCACACCTAGGCTTGACCAGAGAGAAAGGTCGGGGATGATTTGGGTATGATTCCTACGGTATTGATTGTGGACGACGAACGCCACACCCGCGATGGGCTGCAGCAGGCTCTGGAAGATAATTTTGATGTTTCCGTCGCAGCCAGCGCAGACGAGGCCTTCAATCAACTCGCGGCCCAGGAGTTCGATGTCGTCGTCACGGACCTACGGATGCCGGGGAAGAGCGGGCTCAAAGTGATCGATAAAGCTCTCAGCATGCCGAACCAACCGGCGGTGCTCATGATGACCGCCTATGGCAGTATTGATTCTGCGGTGGAGGCGATGCGGAGGGGCGCAGTGGATTTCATGACCAAGCCGGTCAACATCGAGCGTCTCGAGATCCTCATCAACCGGGCGCTCAAGAACCGGACGCTCGAAGTCGAAGTGAAGCAGTTGCATGAGCGGTTGGACGAGAAATTTAATTTTAAGGGGATCATCGGAGACTCTCCGAAGCTGCTTGATGTGATCGATCGGGTTAAATTGGTAGCGCCCTCGAAGGCGACGATTCTGGTCGAAGGCGAGTCGGGCACGGGTAAGGAACTGATCGCGCAGGCCATCCATCAGTCCAGTTCCCGGGCGCGGGCGCCGTTTGTGGCGGTGCATTGCGCGGCTCTTTCGGAAAACCTGCTCGAGAGTGAAATTTTTGGTCACGAAAAGGGCTCGTTTACCGGCGCGATGGAGAAACGAATAGGTCGCTTCGAATCCGCGGATGGGGGCACGTTGTTTCTGGATGAGATCGGCGAGATTTCGGCGTCTACTCAGGTAAAGCTGTTGCGGTTTTTGGAAACCAAGTCGGTTGAACGCGTGGGCGGTTCGAAGCCGATTGATCTCGATGTGCGCCTCGTCGCCGCGACCAATCGCAATCTTGAAACGTTGGTCAAGGAAGGCACGTTCCGGGAGGATCTGTTCTTCCGGCTCAATGTGGTGGGTATTCGGATGCCGGCGCTACGCGAGCGACCGGGTGATGTATCGACCTTGCTCGCCCACTACCTGAAGTATTTCGCGAAGGAAAACGGATTGCCGGTGCCGGAACTCGAGGCCGGTGCCTTGGCCACGCTGGAGAAATACGGTTGGCCGGGTAATATTCGTGAGCTTCGCAATTTTTGCGAAAACACGGTGGTGCTTCACCGCGGAGGCAAAGTTTCCGAATACGATCTAGATCCCCGATTCCGGGCGGAAGGTGGTTTACCCTCCGATGCGGGCGCGCCAACGATCCCGACGGGGTCGGTTCTATCCGTGGAGGAAAATGAAAAGCGTTTATTGCGAGAGGCCTTGATCAAGGCCCGAGGCAATCGGACGAAGGCGGCGCAGTTGATGGGCATCAGCCGACGTACGCTCCATCGCAAACTCGTGCTCTGGCCAGAGCTGGATGTGACCGATTGATGTTCGGACTGCACGACGTATGAACCTGCAGCAAGCAATTCATTGGCTCGAGCAGGGCGGCGGAGCTCGCGTGCTGAAGATCAGTGCGTTGGTGCTAGGCTTGCTGGCGCTCAGCGCGACTGTCGCGTTCAAGCAGTTTCATGGGCCTCGCACCGAGGAGACTTTGCGCCAAGCCGATTTGGGACGCTCCATCGCTAGTGGTGAGTGATTCACGACGTCGGTTAATTATCCGCAGGTCCATGCGGTGATGGAAAAGTAAGGGAGACTTTTTGATGCGGAAGCGCGATTCCCCGAGTTGTATCACCCTCCCGGATATCCACTGGTGATTGCGGGAGCGCTGGCTGTTCTGCCGGCAGAATTACGCCATCGACTGTTTGCCGAGGTGCCTGATCCGCCGAATGGGTTTGGGGGCGATTATTTGTTACTGGTGCTAAATGGACTGCTGTTGGGCGTGGCGGCGTGGCAGAGTTGGTGTTTGGGGCGCCGCCTGTTGGACGCCCGGAATGCGATGATGAAGTATGACGCGGGGATCGCGGTCGTCCCCTTGTGGGATGAGAACGATACTCAATTTAAGGCGTTATTAGTCGCTCCATCGCCGACGGAAGTGGCGTTCGGGCCGACGCCTCAGAATATGGCGATTGGCGATGAAGCTTTCTTTGGTCTTTGAGCGGGCCCGAGCACCGGAGCTGCTGTCGTGGTTGAAGTATTGGTATAGCGACGAGGTGAGTGCGGCTTTACGGGAGGCAAAAGTGATGCCGTTACCGAGGACGTTGAGGAACCAATTGGTGTTTGATCTCGAGGTCGTGGATCAATCCCCGTGAATCGACCTTAAAAAACCTGTTGACGACCGCAATTTCGATGCTTGTTGTCTGCATTTCTTCCGCGGGTGTAGCTCAGTTGGTAGAGCACCACCTTGCCAAGGTGGCTGTCGAGAGTTCGAGTCTCTTCGCCCGCTCCAATTTCTTAAACGACCGGTCTCAGTGACCGGTCGTTTTTGGGTTCAGGTGCCGACGGCGCCAAATAGGTCGGGAAAACACGCGTCGGGATCCAGGAGCGTTTTTATCTGATGGGCGAGCTGTGAGGGTGGGGCGGAATAATAAATTTGCCGCGTGGTATTACGCAGGCCCAACGAGGCGTGACCTTTTATCGCCAGTTCTTCTCGCAGCGCGAGTTCAACACTAGGGTCGACGGCGGCGAATACCACGTCGCCACCCAAGCTCACGTGGATTATGGCCTGGGGTGAGCGGTCCTGGATTTGAGCAATTAAGTCTTCAATCCGCCGTTGGTCGGTGGGGATCTTGATCAATGTGCTCGTTTTAGGTGCCCAATCGATCGCCTTGACCGACGCCCACAGTGATCCCGCTTCGTCGTGGGATAGCGGCTTCGCACCTTGATCGATGAGCTCTTGGGTGAGTGAAGGCAGCGCGGCGGCGGGGGCCCCAAATCGAATCCAGATCTTCAAATCGTTGAAACTGCCGTCGATGGCGATCGGACGGGTGGTCAAGGTGGAGAGGGAGCGCAGCAGCTGGTGGAAGTTCGTCGAATCAGCCGCTGTCAGCTGCAGCGTCTCGCTTAGGGGTGCTTGAGGACCGACTTTTAGCGTGACTTCGGCCAAGACCCCAAGCGTTCCGAGACTGCCCACGAAAAGTTTAGGCAGATCGAATCCGGCAACGTTTTTGACGACTTTGCTTCCGACTTGAAACACGTCCCCGTCACCATTGATAAATATCACTCCTAGCACGGCGTCGCGGATGCGCCCCTGGCCAAAGGCTCCGGGACCGTTGAGGCCACTCGCGATCGTCCCGCCTAACGTGGCACCTGCTTCGGCCAGCATCGGATCAAAGAGGAGCTGTTGGCCAGCTGGGTCTAAGGTTTTGATGATCTCGGTGAGAGGAGTGCCAGCCAAAGCGGTGATCACGAATTCGGACGGCTCATAGGCGATGACTCCTCGGAGCTCGCGGATCGAATGCTCAACCAATGCGGATTCCTGATCTGGAGATTTGGTGTGCCCGCCGATCGCTCGGCCCCGGGGGGCTTGTTTGATGGCCACCGCAAGTTTCCGAATCCGGGGATCTAGCTTGGATGAGGAATCGGTTTGGGGTTGCTCGCCGTCGGGGAACATCTTGCCGGGATTGGCGATGCCGGATGGGTCGAAGCAGATTTGGACCCGCTTAAACAAATCCATCTCGGCCGAACCAAACATGAGAGGCAAAAAGTCTCGTTTTTCGAGTCCTACGCCATGTTCGCCGGTGATTGATCCTCCCAATTCTACACACATGCGCAGGATCTCCCACGCCGCTTTCTCGGCGCGTTCGAGCTCGCCGGGTTGTTCACCGTCGTAGAGGAGGTTGGGATGGAGGTTTCCGTCGCCCGCGTGGCAGACCGTCGGGCAGCGCAACCCAGCTTCGTCTGCGATCTGATTAACGCGGCGAAGAGCCGTGGCTAGGTGACGTCGCGGAACCACGCTGTCTTGCACGAAATTATTGGGCGCGAAACGACCATAGGCCCCATACGCGCTTTTACGGACGCGCCAGATGTTGGCCCGTTCTTGAGCGTTTTGAGCGATAACTAGTCCAGTCGATTTGTTGTCTCGCAGGAGGGTCTCGAGCTGGACGCGTTCGGCTTCGACGATGGCGCTGGGTCCATCGAGTTCCACCAGCAACAACGCGTGGCATCCGGCGGGGTAGTCGATGGGAACGACGGGACGAACGGCTTCGATGGTGAGATCGTCCATCAGCTCGATCGCCACCGGCACGAGCCCGGATCCAATGATCGCTGAAACGGCGTCGCCAGCGGCTTCGGCAGAATCAAATCCCGCGAGCACGGTGTGGCAGCCGTCGGGAATGGGGATGAGATTCAGGGTCGCTTCGAGGGCGACGCCGAAAAGGCCTTCGTTGCCGACGAATAGTCCCGTCCAATCCGGGCCGATGGTGTCCCGGCTTTCGCTGCCCCAGTTCACGACTTCTCCGGTGGCTAGAACCGCGCGGAGACCGAGGACGTGATTGGAGGTCATGCCGTATTTTAGGCAATGGGCCCCACCGGCGTTGAAGCCGATATTCCCCCCGATGGTGCAGATGGGTTGGCTCGAAGGGTCGGGGGCGAAAAATAAGCCGTGCTCGGCCGCCGCTTGGGAAACATCGGCGTTTACGACCCCGGTCTCGACCACGGCAATCCGTTGCACGGGATCGATCCGGTGGATGCGGTTGAGTGAGGTCGTCACAATCACCACGCCATCTGCGATCGGGGTGGCTCCTGCGCTCAGTCCTGTGCCGCTGCCCCGCACCACGAAAGAGACCGCCTCGGCATGGCACCAACGCACGACGGCGACCAGTTCGTCGGTCGTTTGAGGGATGATGACCGCTGCGGCGCGACAACGAAACGCCGTTTGCGCATCCGAATCATAAGCTGCGCGATCAGCCGCGCCGGTCAAGATACGGGGCGCAGGCACAATGTGACCAAGTCGTTCGGAAAGGGAGGGCATGTTCGACGCCAGAGAGGCGACCGTACGTTGTTAGGGTTTTTTCGCGCTGCCAAGCGTTCAGCATCCCGACGGAGTAATACGTTGATTGGCAGGGGCCAAAGTCCCTAAGGATTGTCGTCATGCAAGCTGATCAATTTTTCGCGCTGCCTGATTCTCTGCAGCGCTTTGCGGTGCAGTTTGATCCGTCCGCACCTGTCTGGGAGTGGCTACCGAAAATCAAGCAGGCGCTCGCTGGGCTGGAAGGAAACACGAGTGAACGCGAGATACCACCGGGAGTAGCGATCGAAGATGAAGTGTGGCTCGACCCGACGGTTAAGTTGCCGGCGCAAGCGACGTTGATTGGTCCGTGTTGGATTGGCCCCAATACCGAGATCCGTCCGGGTGCATTTGTGCGCGGTAATGTGATCGTGGGGGCAGGGGGCGTCTTGGGGAACAGTTGTGAATTCAAGAACTGCCTCCTCATGGACAACGTGCAGGTGCCCCATTTTAGCTATGTGGGAGATTCGATTCTCGGTAACGGGGCGCATTTGGCCGCCGGCGTGGTGCTATCAAATCTACGCCTCGATCAAAAACCCATCACGATTCGGTTGCCGGAGAGCATCGCCGAGACGGGCCTGAGAAAATTTGGGGCAGCGGTCGGCGACCAAGCTGAAATTGGCTGTAATGCGGTGCTGCAGCCCGGCACCTTATTGGGTAAACGAGCGTTGATCATGCCTACGTTAGCCTTCGGAGGCTATTTGCCCGAAGGCCATCTGGCCAAAGGTCGCACCTCGATCACGATGATCCCGATACGGGATTGAGCTAGGTCGATCACAAGTATTTCAGAGAAACGGTATGTGACCTAAAGCATTACTAAAAATTTGGATACGCGTTTAAGTCTATGTTTATCACCGATCTGCAGTCCTTCGATGATCTGACTCCAGATATTGAAATTAGGGCACGAAAAAGCCCCCCTCCCTTAGGGGAAACGGCCTTTTCTAGAGTGGCTGCTCGGGCTGGATGGAATGACGAACTCGGTCACGGGAAAACAGACCGCGACAGAGGGGGAAATGCCCCGTGAATCGTTCCAACTGATTAACAAATTCGGAAAGTTGGAACGAATTGGAATTGGGCATGCGTCAGGATGGCACGGTCAATTCGTTCCATTCGTTCCAAATCGGATTTACTATCGATTTTAGCATGACCTGCTCCGTTTCGTAGGTGGGTTTTCTCGCTACTCACAGCGTATCTATTCTGCCATGGTTTCCCCATCACCTCGAGCCGTCGCCGCAATCGATGAAGCCCGACTGATTGCATCATTGCAGCAGGTAGATTCTGCACTGCGGTTGGAAGAATTGGTTCGGTGATCGCGTAGAAACTGGGCGACTTTACGACGATCACTGCAAAAGTTTTTCGGTTGAGTCAGCCGTTGATCGGACATTGTCGGTGAACAGTTGGTTCAATAGGAGCACTTGATCGACCAATTCCCCCAACGTCTTGAGCGATTCTTTCTGGATTTCCAAATACCGATCGAGCTTTCCGGGCAGGTTTCCATTCAGACTCATTTCGATCAAATGCGAGGTCCCTTGGATCGCGGCCATAGGGCTGCGGAATTCATGGGAGATCATCGAGACGAATTCCCGCTGCATGGTGAGCGCGGTCGATTTTTACCCCGGCTCTACCCTCGAAGCTTACATCGGTTCGCATTGGTTCGGAGTCGGGCGCATTGGCCAATTGCTCGTCCGAGATTAGTTCGAGCTGATCCTTGACGGCTTTCGGGAAAAGGCTTTGCTAGTCAAGGGTGGGGGCGGGCCCGAGTTAACGAGCGGCCGGGGAGCTCAGCGGCTCTCCAAGGCTTAAACTCTCACTGGGGATGCTCCTCAACCAAGTTACGTTGGTATTCCCGCGCGGTCTTGTTCCCGGAGCAGATCCCTTAGCCACCAAACTGTGAAAAACCCATCAATCTACTCAAAATGATACCCGCTAAATCGCACGCCCTCGATGAATGGATCGCTCATGTCCTTTCTGAGCGTGGCTTAAGATCGACCAAAGCGGTGCGCTCGCTCCTGCGTCTGCTTCACGCTGCCAAGAGTCCAATGAGCCCCCGGGGGATATTCGAAGCACTAAAACCCCTCGGCTACGATTTGAGCACCGTTCATCGAATCCTCACTCGCCTGACGCAGGCTAAATTGGTTCACGTCATGTTGGTTCATGAAAACGCCCGGTTCTTTGAATTAGCGGCTCACAAGCCAACGTGTCACCAAATTCTAGATCGCAAAACGGGCGGGCTGGTAGCACTCGATGCAGAGCCGAGCGCGATGGTAACCCAAGTATTGGAACTCATGGAAACTAAACTCAGAGAAAACGGCTATTCCGATGTGTCGAGTTCTGCGATACTTCAGGCGACCTCTCGACAAGAAAAGCGGCCCGCCCCCAGAAACCAAGCATCAATCCCTTCCGGGGATTTGGTCGGTTGGGGCGATGAAATCGGGTTGAGGGCACAAGCGGGCGAAGCCCAGCCGGCACAGGTCGTGCAGCAAGGATCCGCTCGATTCTTAAACACTCGATGGCGTTCTTGCGCCCCGTCGAGGGCGCCGGGAACGGTGCGTTTTGGGCAGTCCGTTGCCGATTTCGGGCGACTAAGATGGAGAGTGTTTGGGCCTTAAACTAGGTTTATTATGTCAGGCCATTGTCCGTTTGCAGATCGCCCACTTCGCCCTCGGCTTGCCGCGAGCAACCTTAACCAAGGATTCATCGCCGATTCCTCCGGCGGTGAATCACACTCGGGCGGGAGTCCGAGCAGACCCACTGATCTGGAGCGCGACGCCCGCGAGGCTTGGCGCAATCACTCCCGGTGTATCGGGCGTCTTTATTGGTCGAGTTTGGTGGTTCGGGATCAGCGGCATTGCCACCGCGCCGAGCAGATCATAGACCAGCTCTGGGTCCACCTGCGGGATGCCTTCAACGGCGGTCGCGTGCGTCCGATCATCTCAGTTTTCCCTGACGCATCGGAAATCGGATCATTACGAATTTGGAATCAACAGTTGTGCGGCTACGCCGGCTACCGAGCGGCATCCGGGGAGGTGTTGGGGGATCCCCAAAATATAGCAACCACGCAGCGAGCGCTTGATTGGGGCTGGTCTCCCCCGCGCCGCCGCTCGGCATTTGATCTCCTCCCCTTACTCTTCACTGATGAGACCGGTCGAAACCGATGGCGTCAGGTTCCTCCCGAGCTCGTTCCGGAGGTCCATATCACCCATCCGAAAGTTCCAGAAATTTCGGAGCTTGGTCTCAAGTGGTATCCGGTGCCCGTCGTATGTGATGTGGCGTTCCAAACGGCCACTCAGCATTTCCCCTTAGCCCCATTTAATGGCTGGTATATGGGCACGGAGATCGGAGCCCGTAATCTGGGGGATCCTCACCGTTACAATCAACTGCCAGCGGTGGCGAAGGCCATGGGATTGGATGCCACTCACGAGGAGAGCCTCTGGCGGGATCGGGCTATCGTGGAGCTGAACTTCGCGGTGCTGCATTCTTTTCGAGCCGCTGGAGTCAAGATCGTGGACCATCACACGGCGGCGAAGGAATTTGGAAAATTTTGTGACCACGAAGCGCAGAGCAATCGCTCCGTTTCAGCGGACTGGACATGGATCGTGCCTCCAATCTCAGGCTCGACGACCCCGGTGTTTCATCAATCCATGCGGGCAACCGATCTCTGCCCTCGGTTTATCCGAGACTGCGCACCGAGTTGACTCGAGTTTTCCCAGACTTAGGGGGGAGGGGCGGATGACTTGACCCCCGGTCCAGTGCAATGGACTGCAAGTATCTTCGCTCCTTCCCCCGTCCGCTAAATTTACCATGGAAATCACCAAAGCATCCTCTCCAACCGTGCTACCAGAGCGCATGGCGCTCCCCGTCGCATATTTATCGTCGATTGATCACCCCGCTTTTTGGAGCTGCTCACGGATCTATTTAACAGCTCGGCTGATTTTGAGGTGGTTGGGACCTCTGACGTCGCGGAAGGAGGGGTGTCTGGTTTGGCGAAAACCAAGGCCGAGATCCTGCTCCTTGATTTGGTGCTACCCGACCGCGGGGGGATTGAGATTCTAGCCGCGCTGCAAGAAAGTCATTCAAAGGTTAAGACGGTCATCTACAGCGGCCTCTCCTCGGATTTGATCCGCATCGAGGCGTTCTTTTTCATCGGAGACCGTCATCAAGAGTCCTTGCCATGATTCTTACACATGAGGGGAAACGGCAATCATGTAGTGGATGCTCCACCCATGTACCCGCATCGATTCCCGCATCGATTCCCTCATCGAGATTCTAGGCACTTTCTAGGCTCAGGCATGCCCAAGGTATCACTCTGACGTTATCGCGAGGATTTGAAGGGGACGGTGCGTGACACAGGAGCCCCTCTTGACTCCACCTGCGCCATTCAGGTTACCACCAATTGGTCCAGATCCATCAATCAGTCCTATTCTGATTCAGACCGATTCTACGTCTCAATCCTCCAACTCAGACTTCAAAGAGCGGGCAGTAACGGGACAGTCAAAATTCACCTGCCCACAAAAAACCCCCAACAACTTAAGTTAAGTCGTTGGGGGTAAAGTGGCTGCTCGGGTTGGGGTCGAACCAACGACCAAGTGATTAACAGTCACCTGCTCTGCCACTGAGCTACCGAGCAATAAAGCGGTTGAAAAACAATGGGCAGGCGGGGGTTGTCAATGCTCCAATTGCAGGAAATGTGAAGATCCAAAGATTTGTTTGCTTTTGGCAGGGCGATTCTATGCACTGGTTCTCTTTTCCACTACGCCTGCCCTCAATCCCGGGGTGACAGGGGGAACGAAATTATGTCTACATCTCCTACACTCAAAGTTACGCAGCGCGAAGAAACTGGCCGTTCGGCCTCCCGTCGCCTGCGCAGAGCTAATCAGATTCCTGCGATTCTCTATGGCAAGCACACCGATCCGGTGAAGCTCACCGTCGACGCTCGGGAATTCACCAAAATGCTTATCTCGATCTCTGGTCGTAAGACCATCATCGAGCTCGAAGGCGAAGGCCGCGAAAAGTCGCTCTCCTTCCTCCAAGAGGTTCAACGCGATCCGATTAAGGACATCTTCCTCCACGCTGATTTCCGCGAAATTCGCGCTGATGAGACGTTCGAGGTTGAAGTGCCTGTCGTCGTAAAAGGCGAAGCGATTGGCGTTAAAATGCAAAACGGCATCCTTGAGATCGCCACTCACACTGTTAAAGTTCGTTGTCTCGCCAAGGATCTTCCTGGTGCGATCGAAGTCGATGTGACCAATATCAACGTCGAAGAGACGGTCAAAATCAGTGGTTTGCCTCAGCTTGAGGGCGTGGAATACCGCGATCCAGCTAGCCAAGCCGTTATCTCCATTCTCATGGGTGAGGCCGAAGAGCCGAAGCCAGGTGAGGAAGCTGAAGAGGAGAAGAAATAACCAATTTCCCGCCGCGGCGTGTTAACGCTGCGTTTTGCGACTGAGGTCGCTTGTTCTTTGTATTATGTCCATCACGCTTGTGCTCGGTCTGGGAAATCCAGGACGGGAATATGCGGACACACGCCATAACCTCGGTTGGCGAGTGCTGGACACGTTAGCTACCCGTGAGGGTCTGACGTGGAAGGCCGAGCCTACTTTTAAGGCCGAGATTACCCGTTGGGATCACCCTTCGGGAAACCCCGTGTTATTGGCTAAACCACAGACGTTCATGAACGAAAGTGGTCAAGCTGCCCGCCTACTCGCTAGCTATTTCAAAGTGTCCAACGCCCACGTTGTTCTCGTTTACGATGACCTCACGATCGATCTGGGTCTGATCAAGGTCTCTACCCGAGGCACCGCCGGCGGCCACAATGGGATAGCCGATGTCATCGCCAAATTGGGCGACGGCTTCCAGCGTTTCCGCCTCGGCATCGGTCCGAAGCACCCCGCACAGATGGATCTCAAAGACTTTGTCCTCGGTAAGTTCACCTCTGAACAACGCATGCAAGTCGAACAACAACTCAAAACCTACCTTTCCGGCCTGGATCTGCTCATCACCAGCGGCTCCGAACAGGCCATGAACCTTCTAAATCGCAGAGATCAAAATGAATCCCACCAACCGTAACTACCGCGCCACCTTCATCCTCGACACCACTGGAGTCGAAGACGTCGACAAAATCCTCGAAGACGTGAAGCAAGAAATTGTCACCGTCGAAGGTGAAGTCGGCGAGATCGAGAATCTTGGCCAACGCGAATTCGCTCGCGTCACCAACCCTAAGCGCCCTGCCGGCGTTTACGTGCAAGTGCACTTCTCCGGCCCCGGATCGGCTCCCGCCGCTCTGACTGAGCGTCTTCGCCTCAACCGAACCGTCTACCGCACCTACGTCGAGAGCGTTTAATCGCTGTCTCTTGATCTCGGTCGTCCAAACCCCATGGCCAATCTAAATCGCGTCCTCCTCATCGGAAACCTCACTCGCGACCCGGAACTCCGGGTCACGCCTAAGGGTTCGTCTATCTGCCAGTTCGGTCTGGCGGTTAACCGCACGTTTAAAGACGGCGCCGGTCAGCAGCGCGAAGAGACCACGTTTATCGACGTGGAAGCATGGGGCCGCCAAGGCGAAGTCATTTCCAAGTATTGCACCAAAGGTCGTCCGCTCTTCGTTGAAGGCCGCCTCCGGTTTGACTCCTGGGAAGACAAAACCACCGGTCAAAAGCGCAATCGTCTGTCTGTCGTCCTCGAGAACTTCCAATTTATTGGTAGCCGCGGTGACGATCAAGGCGGTGGCGGTGCTCCTCCCTCTGACGCACCTGTTAGTGGTGGCTCGCCGGAACGGAATTCTCCGCCTCCGCGTCAGCCAAATCCAGCGCCCGCTGCGGCTGCTGAAGACAACCTCGATGAAGACGTGCCATTCTAGGCCGTTTCGTCACCTCTCATTTCTATAATCAAACTGAATCGCCAAATCATTCTATTCCATGGCCAACACTGAAATTCTCCTCCTCCAACCCGTCGATGGTCTCGGCGGCGAAGGTGACCAAGTCAAAGTCCGCGCCGGTTATGCTCGCAATTTTCTCCTTCCCCGGGGACTTGCCGCACCCATGACCGTCGCCAATCGCAAGCGTGTCGATGCCCTGTGCAAGCGTCGCGCTGAGCGTGAAGCAGCCGAATTAAACGGTGCTCAAGAGCTCGCCAAGAAGCTCGGAGCCCTTTCTCTCGCGTTCGCCGTGCAAACGGGTGAGGGCGGTAAGATGTTCGGTGCGATCACCGCCGCCGATCTCCACGCGAAGATCCTCGAAGCGGGCATCGAAATCGATAAGAAGAAGGTCCACCTCTACACTCCGGTGAAGGCGTTGGGTAACCACACTTCCAAGATTAAGCTACACGCTGACGTCAGCGTGGAAGTCTCATTCGACGTCGTTTCGGAAAATCCGATCGAAGAGTCCGAAGAAGAGGCCGCAGCGAGCGAATCCTGATTCATCTAACATCCCTTTTGCGAACAGCCGCGGATCTTAAATCCGCGGCTGTTTTTGTATCTACGTCGTTCGACCTGCCGGGATGTGAATAACTGGAACAAGTTTTCCCCCGATTCCGCCGGTCTCCGATTGCTAATGTCGATCAGCATCCTTCCGATCAGTGTTTCCTCTTGATGGATCAATCCCCTCCAGATTTCCGCAACGACTCTCGTCGAAATCGTAACCCTTCTGCCAACGGTGGAAATGGGGCGATGACGGATGCTCCGAGCATTGGCCGCCAGCCACCACATTCCGTCGAAGCCGAGGAGTATTTGCTCTCGTGCTGTTTGTTGGATGGCTCGGATTCGATCGCGAAATGTTTGGAGAAAAAACTTCCCCCCGCGGCCTTCTACGTCGCGGCAAATCGGATCGTTTATGAGAAGCTCATCGAGCTCTATCAAAAAGCTCCGCCCGTTGCCATTGAAGTATTGGCCGAGGAGCTTAAGACCACCGGTCAGTTGGAAGAGATCGGTGGCGTGGCTTATTTGATGCAGGTCAGTGGCCGCATCCCGACGACCGCCCAGACCGACTACTTTCTCGAGAAAGTGCGCGAGCTCTACATGTTGCGCGAACTCATCAAGGTCGGCACGTCGACGGTCGAGCAGTGTTTTGCCTATCAAGGCGGGCTCGAGGAGTTCGTCGACAAGCTGGAGCAGGATATCTTTACGGTCACTCAAGATCGGGTGAGCGATGGAGCTCGCTCGATGAAGGAAACAGCGAAGGAGGCCTGGGTCGTCATCGACAAGATGATGCACCACAAGGGCGAGATCACCGGGATTTCATCGGGGTTCAAGGAACTCGATGCCATGACTTATGGGTTCCAAAAGGCCGAAATGATCATTTTGGCTGCCCGACCTTCCATGGGTAAGACTTCTCTGGCGCTCAACATCGCGGAGTCCGCCGCATTGCCTCGTCGAGGTGAGCCGGCCGCCACGCTGGTGTTTTCACTCGAAATGAGTGCTGCTCAGCTCGGCATGCGTATGCTTTGCTCACGGGGCAGGGTGAACATGAAAAAACTACGGGAAGGTTTCGTGCGCCCCGGAGGCGACGAATACAAAGATCTCGTCACGGCGGCCGACGAATTATCCAAATCTCCGATCTTTATCGATGACTCTAGTCAATTGACTATAATGGAGTTACGTGCGAAGACGCGTCGACTAGCTGCCCGTCATCCCCTGGGTTTTATAATCGTGGATTACCTCCAGTTACTCAGCGCAACCGACCCTAAGACTCCCCGCGAACAGCAGGTTGCGGAAATTTCTCGAGGTTTGAAGGCACTGGCCAAGGAATTGGATGTCCCTGTGCTCGTGCTCAGTCAGCTAAACCGTGCCGCGGAAAAAGAAAACCGTGCGCCCAAACTCTCCGATCTACGTGAATCCGGCTCAATCGAGCAGGATGCCGACGTCGTCTTAATGCTCGCTCGTCCGCGCGATGCGGATGAAAAATTCCAAGTCGCAGCCGACTCCGCCGACTTAATCGTTGCCAAGCAACGAAACGGACCGGTAGGAGAATTGAAGCTTACGTTCCTCCGAGACATCACTCGTTTTGAAAATCACACACCGTAGTCCGCTGTCGCGGATCGTCCGTATCATCGCAATTGCAGCCCTGCTTTCCGGGAGCTGCTCGTCTGCGCTTGCCCAAGCCTTTGGCTCGCCCGCCGGCGCGCCTATTGTTGAGAACGTGGAGCTCCAGTTTTTGGGCGCGACCAATGTCAGTAAACAGGTCGTTCGAGCCAACATGCAGGTCCGAGAGGACGACGCGCTCGATGAGGTCTCGATTGATCGTGATATCCGATCTCTTTACCGGACGGGCTTATTCGAGTTTATCGAGGTCAAGCGAGAGACCCTTCCCAATGGGAATGTGAATCTCCTCTTCGAGCTCACCCCTCGCTACCGGGTCCTGGCGGTTATCTTCGAAGGCAACGATAACATGAAGGACCGGCGCCTGCAGAAAGAGATCGTGACGGCGGAAAATCTCATCCTCGACGAACGTCAGGTTAAAGAAGACTCGGAAAAGATTCGCGAGTATTACCAGAAGAAGGGCTACAATCGGGTTTCGATCTATTACGAAATCGAACGTGACCGCTCGACCGGCTTTGGCACGATCGTATTCCACATCCGCGAGGGTGATCGGGTTAAGGTCAAGAGCATCACTTTTGTCGGTAACGATAGTATCAAGGAGCGCAAACTGCGTAAGGTTATGGAGACCAAGAAATATGTCCTCTGGTCTTGGCTGATTGGGACTGGCCGCTTCAAAGACGACGAGTTTGAAGACGATCTTGATCTCCTGCGGGATTATTACCGTGAAGAGGGCTATTTGGATATCTCGATTCCTCCGGAGAAGATTGAGTATAACTACCCTCAACCCGGACAGCTCCACCTCATCATTCACCTCGAGGAAGGACGCCAATACCGAATTGGTAAGATTGATCTCTCCGGATCGGAGAAAATTCCCGGACAGCTGCTGCGTTTCGCTCTGCGCCAACAATCTGGCATGATTTTCTCGCCCGAGAAGCTCGATGAAGATGCTCAGACAATTGAGGAATTCTACGGCCGAGGAGGCCATCTCGATGCCCGGGTGACCCTGCTTCGGATCCCGAATCTCGACACCGGTGATATCGATTTAAAATACATCATCGACGAAGATATTCCTTACGACGTCGAATCGATCCGCATTGAAGGCAACGATAAGACCAAAAGCATCGTAATTCTGCGCGAGCTCGTGCTCGGTCCGGGAGAGACCTTCGACATGAATCGGATGGAGATTTCCAAACTCCGTTTGGATAACACCCGATTCTTCGAAGATGTTAATGTCGCCCCTGAATCAACCAACATCCCCGGACGCCGTAACCTCAAGGTAGCGGTTCAGGAAGGCCGCACCGGTAATCTGACCTTTGGAGCTGGTTTCAGCTCGCTCGAACGTGCGGTGATCTTCGCGGAGTTCAGCCAATCGAATTTTGATATCTTCAATCGTCGCTCCTTGTTTCAGGGTGACGGGCAAAAATTCCGACTGCGGATGCAATTGGGCGACCAGTCCAGTGAAGTGGTGCTTTCGTTTGAGGAGCCTTGGTTGTTCGAGAAACGTCTTTCGACCGGCTTCACACTCTTCCGCACCTCGTCTGACTTTAACAGCGCGATCTACAGTGAAATCCGCACGGGTGGTGAGGTTTTCATGCGGAAACGCCTCTTCGAATTGGTTAACGGGCAGCTGTCCTACTCCTACCAGGTCGTTGAGATCACCGACATTGCGCCGAGTGCTCCCGCGGTTATCCGCTCTCTGGCAGGCGAGCAGGCCATCTCGAAACTTGGATTTGTTCTCGAGCGCGATACGCGCGATAAGATTATCAATACCACCCGTGGCAATCGCGTTGAACTTCGCACTGACCTAGCTGGTGGAGTGTTCGCCGGCGATGCAGATTACTTTAAGTTGGAATTCCGCGGTGCGCAGTGGTATCCGCTCTTCGAGTTCCAATCCCAGGTGCTTTCGGTTATCCTACGCGCCGGCGTCGCAGATGCCTATGGCGATAGTAGTGATGTGCCGTTCTTCGAGAAGTTCTTTCTCGGTGGTCCTTACACCCTGCGCGGGTTCGAGTTCCGCGAAGTTGGACCGAAGGATAGTATCAATCTGGAGCCCATTGGTGGTAATTCCTACGGTATGCTGACGCTGGAGTATACCGCCGATGTTGTCGCACCGATTCGATTCGCGATTTTCTATGATGCTGGATTCGTCAACGCAGACGCGTTCGATTTGAACCCCTCGCAATACAACGACAACTTCGGTGTCGGCTTACGTCTCTTTGTTGGAGGTGCGCCACTAAGTCTCGATTTTGGTATTCCTCTCACGTCTGACGGTGATAATGATGAAGGAAATCAGTTTAATTTTTCCTTCGGCACCCGCTTCTAATTTAGTAGTCTAACCCTTTTACCAATCATGAAGAGTAATTTGAAACCCCTCATCGCTATCCTCGCTCTCGCTTTAACCGCAGCAGCAGGATCGGCTCAATCGCTAAAGGTCGGTGTCGTAGACATGGCCCGTCTTTTCGACGCCCACTATAAGACGGCCGAGAAGAATCTGGTCTTCCAAGAAGAGCAGGCGCGTGTGCAATCCGAAATCGAACGCCTCAATGGCCAAGGACTGGAATTGCAACAAGCAGCTCAGAGTCTCGCCGAACAGCTCAATAATCCTGTTCTCAAGGATGAGGCCAAAGCTGGAATCGAGCTCGAAGCCCGCACTAAGGTTCAAGAGATGCAGCAGAAGCAGCAGGAAATGAACGCGCTTGTGACCAACAGCCGCGAATCGCTCCAGCAGCGTATCATGAACTTCCGCACCTTGCTCATGGATGAAATTTCCCAAGTCGCTCAAGAGATCGCCAAACGCCAAGGCATCACCTTGTTGTTCGACAAGTCGGGCCCATCCCTACTCGGAATGCCAGCCGTGCTCTTTGCTGAAGACAGCCTCGAGATCACTGACGCCGTTCTCGCTAAGATCGATGAGAATAAGCCAGCCGACGCTCCTGACGCTCCGGTTGCTGGCCCAGCCAGCACGGAAGGTGGCGATACGCCAACCGTCGCGTTCCCTAGCAACTAAGCTGAAGTTAAAATTTAATTTTCAAAGCCTCGCCGATTCGGCGGGGCTTTTTGTTATCCAATGACGGATTGCCAGCGTTCCTCCTGATCTCCATCCCCCATAACAATGGATACCTCGTTTACGGTCACAGCGCTGAAGGCCATAGTTCAGCCTCAGCAAATTCGCGGCGATGAATCTTTAACGGTTACGAGGATCGCGGCGCTGGGAGATGCTGAGCCAGGTGACATATCCTTTTTAGGGAATCCCAAGTATCGAGCTCAGGTCACGGAGAGCAAAGCCTCGGTGTTGCTCTTGCCCCTTGATCATGAAGGTGAGCCCGCGGAGAGGCAGTGCTTTTTGTTGGTGGAGAATCCTTCGGCCGCGTTGGCTCAGATTTGCGCTCGCATCGAGCAATCCCTTTGGCCTCGGCCCGAGGCGGGAGTTCACCCCAGTGCCGTAGTAAGCGAATCTGCCAAGATCGCAGCTTCGGCGACGGTAGGCCCGCTCTGTGTGGTTGAAGCCGATGCGATCATTGGCGAACGCACTCACTTGCAGGCCCAGGTCTTTGTCGGGCGAGGGGCTGTGATCGGACAAGATTGTTGGCTCGCGGCGGGATCTCATTTGGCCACGACGTGTGAATTGGGCGATCGCGTGCGTTTACATGGTGGCGTGGTGGTTGGCTCCGACGGATTTGGTTACGAGGTGGTGGAGGGAAAACACGCCAAGGTCCCGCAGATCGGAATCGTTGTGATCGAAAGTGATGTCGAAATCGGAGCGAATGCGACGCTCGATCGGGCGCGATTCAGTCGCACCGTGATAGGCGAGGGCACCAAAATAGACAATCAGGTCCAAGTCGCTCACAACGTAGTCGTGGGGCGTCACTGCATCCTGTGCGCCCAAGTAGGCATTGCGGGTAGCACCACACTCGAGGATTACGTTGTCATGGGAGGCCAATCGGGAGCCGCCGGACACATTCGAGTAGCCCAGGGCACTCAAGTCGCTGGTCGAGGTGGTCTGACGGCAAATATCTCCGAACCCGGAAAGGTATATTCCGGTATGCCGGCCATGCCTTATCGCATGGAGCGGCGTCTGGTTGTGCTCCAACGTCGCCTCCCAGACCTCTTCAAAAAGGTCGATGGACTCTTTAGTGAACTCGAAATATTAAAAAAGACTTCCGCCGATTGAACGATCAGGCACGATACCCTAACCAATGACCGCTCCCAGTCTGAAGATTTTCGCCGGTAATTCGAATCGGCCCTTAGCCGAAGAAATGTGTGCCTCGATCGGCGTGCCCCTAGGTGAAGCCACCGTCAGTAGCTTCCCCGACGGTGAGTCGTTCGTGAAGATCAACGAGAATGTGCGTGGTCAGGACGTGTTTATCATGCAGTCGACCTGCACGCCGACTAACCATCACCTGATGGAGCTGCTGATTATGATCGATGCGGCCCGTCGAGCGTCAGCTCACCGTATCACCGCCGTCCTCCCTTTTTACGGTTACGCGCGCCAGGATCGTAAAGATCAGCCCCGCGTGCCGATCACGGCTAAATTGGTCGCCAATCTCATCGTCGCAGCCGGCGCGAATCGGATTCTCACGATGGATCTGCATGCCCAACAGATTCAGGGCTTCTTTGATATTCCAGTGGATCATCTTTTCGCTTCACCGGTCTTTTTCGACCACGTCGAGAAAAACAACATGCGTAACGACAACCTCGTGGTGGTTTCGCCCGATGTTGGCGGCATGAAAATGGCTGCCGCCTATGCCACCCTGATGGGAGCGGAACTCGGCATGGTGTGGAAAAAACGCACCAGTGCGACGACGGTTGAATCAGTCAATGTAGTCGGTGAGGTCGAAGGCCGTAATGTGCTCTTGGTGGATGATATCACCGAGACCGCTGGTACGCTCGTTAATGCCGCCAAGACCATGCGTGAGCATGGCGCGATCAGTGTGCGCGCGGCCGTGAGTCATGCGCTTTTGGGCCCGATGGCCTATGATCGACTCAAACTGGGATACATTGACGAGTTGATTACGACCAACTCGATCCCGGTCGATCCTCAAGGATTGCCGATCACGGTGCTGAGTGTGGCCTCACTTTTAGGTGAAGCGATTAGGCGCATCCACCAAAATGAAAGCATCACCGGCCTCTTCAAAGTAAAAGGCTTCTAGCTTCTGGTTTACCCGTAAGTGGCGGACGGGCGTAAAGCCGGTCCCACCAGAATATAAAGTAACCCTTTCGGGGGTGGGTCGGGCTTTACGCCCGACATCCCTTAACGGCCGTCCTTAGCTCCCTGGTTTCGAGACTGGAACTGCCTAGCCTAGTAGGTAGGGCGTGCTCGCCGAGCGCGCTGTTTCATCTCTCCCACCGCAACCGGCGGTTTCGGCGAAACCGCCCTACCATAAACCGCCGCGCCGAACGCATCTTGCTGTGGTGAGTTTCGCGTGCTGGCGGAAGGCGAATCGACCTGCGGTAACAGAGCGCTCGATGACATTTTTGCAGCCCAAACGTGTTCTGTATCACCTTTCATCTGGCCTTTTCTTGTCCGCCGAAGCCTTGGCGAAGGAGGAACGCCCGACATCCCTTAACGGTCGCCCTTAGCTCCCCGGCTTCGAGACCGGAACTGCCGCTAACTCAGCGGGTAAGTTATCGGCCGCGTAGGTCGGGAAACTCATTTGCAGCAGCGGTAGGTGAGGGACGGTGAACGAGGCTTTTCCTTCGCTCCGATCGACCAGCAATGCGACGGCTACGGCAGTCCCACCGCCTTGAGCGATGAGGTCCAATGCCTCCTGCACTCGACCACCGCGCGTGATCACATCTTCTACGATCAACACTTTTTCACCGGGGGAGAATTTGAACCCCCGACGAATCGCGAGCCGATCGTCCACTTTTTCGGCAAAAATGTAACGTTTTCCCGTTTGGCGGGCGACTTCTTGGCCAATGACCAAGCCACCCATAGCGGGGGCGAGCACGGTATCGAATTCGAACGCGTTGAGGGTGGGTAGCATCAACTCAGTCAGACGAGTGACTGCGGCCATATCCTGGCAGACCTGGGCGCATTGGAAGAAATGACCACTGTGGAGTCCGGATCTTAGCACAAAGTGTCCCTGTTGCAGTGCCCGGGTGCGCGTGAAAATATCGAGGACTTCGTCGTTTTGGTCGGCCATGTCATCATGTTGATGAATTGAAGAAGACGCGCCAAAACATTTTTGCTCTCTGGGCCAAAGGTGGTAGGGTAGTGCCATGGTAATCGAACGGGCACCTTTGGAAGACGAATTGGGCGATGTGCTCGACAAGGCTATCCGGGGCTGTGGCCTAGAAGAGTCGGCGGTGGCAGAGCAAACGGGGATCCCGGTCGAACGGCTCCGTTCCGTCATCGATTATTGTGAGCGTCTCGAACCATTAGAACTCGAACGGCTGGCAAAATTGCTCAACTTGCAGTCGGTTGGACTGAATGCGGTCGCGAGCGAAGCCTATCCCTTACCTGAGATCAGTGGACTGCCGTTTTGCCTCTATCCGCTGCGCATGTCCCATGGCATCGGAGTGGCCAACGCCTACTTCGTCGCTGACTGCAGCCAAGACTGGGGGATTCTATTTGATACCGGCACGGGTGCCGAAGGGCTGTGGAAAAGCTGGCCGACCAAGATTAATCGAGTGGCGGCGGTATTTCTTACGCACTACGAAACCGAGCACTGCGGTGGCTTGAGTGCGGTGCGCAAACGTTTCCGCGATGTGCCGGTATTCGGACCCGACGCCGATGATAGACCCGACGGGGTGATTGCCCTTAACGACGGTGCGGTGGTTAACGAAAAAGGATTCTCGGTGGAGGTCTGCTCGACGCCTGGTCACGTGGAGTCGCACCACTGTTACCGGGTTTCGGCTCCGCAAGCGCCGCATGGCCGATCGCTGTTGGTTGCGGGCGATCTGTTATTCGCCGGATCGATTGGTGGGGCCTTTCATTGCTGCAAACGGCTGCACTCGAGTCTGCACGCGGTGATCGATGGCGCAGCTCCCGAGACCGTCATCGCTCCCGGTCACGGACCTTTGACGACCATCGAGAACGAACGAAAATTCAACCCGTTCCTCTAAATCGCACACTATCCTGTTCTCGGTAGATCGCAGGCTGTAGAAAAGTGGTCGGGGTGAGAGGATTGGTGGCGCGTTACGCCAGTCCTGCGGACTCGATCTGTGATAAAGATCACCCCATCTGCGCTCACTTTGTTCGCTTCGTCGAACCTCCGACCTCTACGTCCCGAACGTAGCGCTCTACCACGCTAAGCTACACCCCGCTGGTATTTTGACTCAATTCGCCCCCCACCAGATAGGTTCGGGCAAGCTAAATTTTTTGCCCGCCATTAAGTCGAATTAAGCGTTTGAATTCAGATTGCATACAAAATACATCGACAGAACGGCCGCGATGTATTGGTTCTCAATCGGCTCAATCAGTTTCCTTTTTGTTGATTTCGGGGAAGGATTTTGGACCCGTAATCCGAGCCCAACGACCCTCACCTTTCATGAAAAAAGCAGCCGCCTACGCGTCCACTCGCTCGATCGAAGTCGTCGAAAGTCTCCCCATGCCTCCGGGGCCTGGTGAAGTGCGCCTCGACGTCGCTTATTGCGGTATTTGCGGGACCGACATGCACATCTTCCTCGGCCATATGGACCAGCGAGTCAGCCAACCACTCGTCATTGGTCACGAGGTCTCTGCGACCGTCGCCGAGGTCGGCGAGGGCGTTACCGAGTTTTCCGCCGGCGATCGTGTGGCAGTGCGTCCGCTTTGTTTTGGCCCGGAGACGGAATTCGACCGCGGGAACGCTCATGTGGGGCGTAATCTGAAGTTCATCGGCATCGATCAGCCCGGTGGCATGCAAGCCTCGTGGACGGTCCCGGCCTACACGCTCCACAACCTCCCGGAGGAACTTTCCATGCAACACGGAGCGATGATCGAGCCGGCCGCGGTGGCCTGCCACGACGTACGGCTCGGCGAAGTGAAAGCGGGTGAAACGTGTGTTGTGATCGGGGGAGGTCCGATCGGGTTGTTGATCGCGCTGGTCGCGAAGTCCAAAGGCGCCCGCGTGATTTTGTCAGAGATCAACGAGGTTCGCCTCAAACTCACTGAATCGCTCGGTATCATTACGGTGAATCCGCTGAAAGAGAAACTCCCGGAGGCCGTCGCCAAGATCACCGATGGAGCGATGGCGGATTGTGTGTTTGAAGTCTCGGGGTCTGCTCCCGGCGTTGAAGCGATGACCGAAGTGTCCGCCGCGCGCGGCCGGATCGTGATGGTCGCGATTCACCCGGAGCCGCGGCCCGTGAGTTTATTTAAGTTTTTTTGGTCGGAGTTACGTTTGATTGGCGCCCGACTCTACGAGCCTTGTGACTTTGATGAGGCGATCGCATTAGCCGCCAGTGGCCAACTGAGTCTGGACAAACTCATCACCGAAGTTCGCCCCCTAGACGAAGTGCAGGCGGCCTTCGAAGAGATCGAGAGACAACCGAGCGGTATCAAAACCCTGATTTCCTGCGCCTCCTAGAAGCACCCCATTTTGGCGACATGAAGAATACACTCCAAACCTTCGACCTTACGGGTCGCACCGCGCTCGTGACCGGGTGCAAACGTGGTATCGGCCGCGCGATGGCGGAAGCTCTCGCCGAAGCTGGTGCTGATATTATCGGTGTTTCCGCTTCGCTCGAAGCATCGGGTAGCGCAGTCGAGCAGGCGGTAAATGCCACCGGTCGCTCCTTTCGTGGTTACGCCTGTGACTTCGCGGACCGGCCCGCATTATACCGATTTATTGCGGAGGTGAAAGCGAATCACCCGGTGGTAGATATCCTGGTAAATAATGCCGGAACTATATTACGGGCACCCGCGGTCGAGCATTCCGACGAATATTGGGATCAAGTGATGGAAGTGAACTTGAACGCGCAGTTCGTGCTGACGCGGGAATTTGGCCGAGAGATGGTGGAGCGCGGTTCGGGCAAAGTGATTTTTACGGCATCGCTGCTCACGTTCCAGGGCGGCATCACCGTTCCAGGATACGCCGCAAGTAAAGGAGGGATCGGACAACTCACCATGGCATTTGCCAATGAATGGGCCAAATCAGGCGTGAACGTGAATGCGATCGCTCCCGGTTACATCGCGACAGACAACACTCAGGCCTTGCGTGACGATTCGGTTCGTCGGGCGCAAATCCTGGCTCGCATCCCCGCTGGGCGTTGGGGCGAACCCGAAGATTTCAAAGGCCCCGTCGTATTTCTGGCTTCTGACGCCGCTCGCTACGTGCACGGCACCACCATGTTGGTCGATGGTGGATGGATGGGGCGCTAAGTTTTTCTTCAATCACACTTTTAAATTTTCTTACCATGGCTCCAATGAAACGTAGAAGGAACGGCATCGATCACTACCAAATGTATATCGATGGTCAGTGGGTCTCGGCGGCCTCGAAGGCGAAAATTAAAGTCGAAAATCCGACCACCGAAGAACTCATCGCCACCGTGCAAGAAGGGGGCGAAGCCGAAGCGCAACGAGCGCTTGAGTCGGCGCAAGCTGCGCAACCGGATTGGGCAGCGACCCCCGCAGTGGTGCGAGGAGCCCTCCTCACCAAGTTCGCTGCGAAGATCAGCGAGAACCGAGATCGGCTCGCTCATCTTTTAGTCGCCGAGCAGGGCAAGGTGCTACCGTTGGCCTACGGCGAAGTCGATGTGTCGGCCGATTTCATCAACTTTGCGGCTTCTGGTGCGCGTCGGTTGGAGGGTGATATTTATCCGTCCGATAACCCCGATGAGCATATCTGGATACACAAAGTGCCTTACGGCGTTACGGTTGGGATATTGGCGTGGAATTTCCCCTTAGCGCTGGCTTGCCGGAAGATTGGACCCGCTTTGACGGCGGGTAATGTCATGGTGGTGAAACCGCCGCCTTTGACGCCTTTGACGGTTTTGGAACTTGGCAAACTTGCGACCGAGGCTGGGCTGCCCAAAGGCGTGATCAATATCGTGACTGGCCAAGGCGCGGAACTGGGCGCCGCTCTGGTGAAGAACCCCATCACGCGCCTGGTGACGATGACCGGTAGCACACGGACCGGACAGGAGATTTTTCGTTCGTGTGCGGACAATCTGTCGGCCGTGCGGCTCGAACTTGGCGGTAAGGCACCGTTTATTTTGATGGAGGATGGCGACGTGGATCAGGCGGTCGATGCCGCGATGGTTTCCCGCTATTTGAACAACGGTCAGGTCTGCACCTGCTCGGAGCGTTATTACATCCACGATGCCGTCTACGATGAATTTGTCCAAAAATTCGTCGCGGCCAGTGCCAAGCTGAAACTCGGCGATCCCATGAAGAAGGGCACTGATATCGGCCCAAAAGTCAGCCGGGTGGAACTCGAAAAAATGGAAGCGATGGTGCAGCGTGCGGTCGACGCCGGATGCAAGGTTGCCCTCGGTGGCAGTCGACCCAAAGGAGCCCGCTTTAAAAAAGGTCATTGGTTCAAGCCGACGATTTTAACCGAAGCGTCCAACGACATGGAAATCATGCGCGATGAGGTCTTCGGGGTGGTCAGTCCCATTATGCGCATCGGTAGTTATGAAGAGGCGCTGTGGTTGGCTAATGACAGCGAGTATGGGTTGTCCGCGTATCTTTTCACCAAGGATATGCGTCGGATTCAGCGGGCGGTCGGCGAGCTCCACTTCGGCGAGATCTACATCAACCGCGCGATGGGTGAACAGCGGCAGGGATTCCACAATGGATTCCGCAAGAGCGGCACCGGCGGCGAAGATGGAAAATACGGGATGGAGAACTACCTCGAGAAGAAAACGGTCTACGTGAATTTTGCCCCGGGATCTGATGAGTGAGATCGTTAATATCGTCTCCCGATTGTTTGACGTTCCTTTGGCCGAGGTGCTGACGGATGCTAAACACGGTGATCATTTTAGTTTCCAGTTGGTGACCGCGACGATCACGTTGGCAGACGGTAGCGAAGGCACGGGCTACTGCTACACCGGGGGACGAGGCGGCACTGCAATTCAGGCGATGATCGATGACGATCTTGCGCCTGAGCTTATTGGTCACGATGGCGACGACGTCGAAGCGATTGCCGAATTTTGCGAGTGGCACATCCATTATGTCGGACGGGGAGGAATCTCCAGTTTTGCCATGGCAGCGATTGATATCGCGCTGTGGGATATTCGTTGCCGCAAAGCGAATTTACCTCTGTGGAAAGTCGCGGGAGGCGCGGGACGCACCTGTCGCGTCTATGGCGGTGGGATCGATTTAAATTTCCCCCTACCGAAACTACTGACGCATGTGCAGGGGTATCTGGACCGCGGGTTCAATGCGGTGAAAATCAAAGTTGGGCAGCCTGAGTTGGCCGAAGATGTGGCCCGGGTGAAAGCGGTGCGTGAGATGATTGGCTCCGACGTCACGTTCATGGTCGACGCCAATTATGGTTGGTCGGTGGCGCAGGCGGTTGAAGCGGCGGAAGCGTTTCGACCCTACAATATTTACTGGCTGGAGGAACCGACTCTACCCGACGATTATTTAGGTATAGCGGAGATCGCGGATAAGACGGCGATGCCATTGGCGATGGGGGAGAACCTCCACACCGTGCACGAGTTCGGCTACGCGTTTCGTCAGGCGAAGTTGTCCTTCATTCAACCCGATGCCTCGACCTGCGGCGGGATTACGCCGTGGCTCAAAGTCGCCGCGATGTCACGTGAATACGGACTGCCAATATGTTCTCACGGCATGCAGGAATTGCACGTGAGTTTGGTCTCGGCGCAGAGCAATGCGGGTTGGCTTGAGTATCACAGTTTCCCGATCGACCAATACACCATCCGGCCCTTGGCCCTAGAAAATCACCTCGCGGTTGCTCCGGATGAACCGGGAATTGGCGTGACTTTCGATTGGCCCGCCTTGGCCCCTTACCTAAAAGGAGAAAACATCACCGCGGAAAGCTGCGCGGAAGTTTGAGTTGTTATGAAAGATCCTCAACCAACCGACCAAACGCGGGAAGCGCCGCAGGATTTGAAAGGAACGCTGCGTGAGATTGGTCCGGGGATCATTATCGCAGGATCGGTGGTGGGCTCAGGGGAGTTGATCGCTACGACAATCGCGGGCGCGGAGGCCGGGTTTTGGCTGCTGTGGATTATCCTGATTGGCTGCATCGTGAAGGTAAGCGTGCAGCTCGAGGTCGGTCGCGCCGCCGTGCTATCGGGCCGAACCACGTTGGCCTTGCTCGGTGACCTACCGGGCTGGAAACCACGTGGCTTGCATTGGATCGCCTGGGTGGTGTTAGCGATGTTGTTTGGTGGGATCGGACAGATGGGCGGAGTGTTGGGTGGAGTGGGACAAGCCTTGGCCATCGCCATACCGATGAGCGCCACGAGTTCGACGGATGTATTGATTTGGTCGCTGGTGATTGCCGTTGGCACGGCAGCACTGCTGTGGCCCGGTCGCTATCGCCTGCTCGAACGGATCATGATCGTGGTGGTGGGCGGATTTACCCTGGTCTCGGTTTTTAATGTTTTCGCCCTGCAATCCCACGAGGAGTGGGCCATTTCGGCGGGCGATATCGGCCGTGGGTTGAGTTTTCAGTTTCCCCCGGGGGATGATTTTACGGTGGGACTCACCACGGCCTTGGCGGCGTTTGGCATCATCGGAATGGCAGCGGGGGAGATCTTCTTTTATCCGTATTGGTGCCTGAAGAAAGGCTACGGTAGTTACACGGGTATCTCGGATGGCAGTGACGCGTGGCGCCACCGAGCTGAAGGCTGGTTGCGGGTAATGAAGTGGGACGCGTTGTGTTCGATGGCCATCTATACGGTATCGACGGTGGCGTTTTACTTACTCGGCGCAGCGGTGTTGGCGCGTTCCGGACTGAAGCCGGCGGGGGCGGAACTCATCCAAGTCCTGTCAGAAATGTATCAGCCGGTATTCGGCGACTTGGGTATGGTGCTCTTTCTCGGTGGGGCGTGTGTGGTTTTGTATTCCACATTCCTAGTCAACAACGCGAGTAGTGCGCTCGTCTGGGCCGACGTGATTAAAGGCAAGCAATCGGCAGAAAGCCGATGCAAGGCGGAGCGTGTTCTGGGAGTCGCTCTGCCGTTGGCGGCGGCGTTGATGTTTGTGATTTTGCCGAATCCACGGGCCTGGGTGATCTTTGCGGGAATCACGCAAACCCTGACGCTGCCGTTGTTGGGTTATGCGGCTATCCGATTCCGGTTTAGTCCCGAGATCCGTTCATTTTCCCATCGTCGGGCCGGGGATGTATTCCTGATCTTCACGGTAATGGTGTTGGTGGCTGCGGCGACGACGCTGCTGTTCCTCGTGTGAAGCGGCGTGAGATCGATGGTCTTTCCCGAAGGGTCTGAATAGACAAATACCTCCAAGTGTCTCGCGCATATTGTATGGAATCCGTATTGAACGATCCAGATATTCTGGTGAAGATGTGATTTCACATGCCTGACCAACCCATTTTCCGCACGATTCGTGCGCAAGTAGTGCATCGCCTCCGCGATGATGTCATGGGGCAGGTTTTCGAACCGGGTGAGAACCTGAGGGAATTCGCCCTGGCCAAACGCTACGCGGTTAGTCGTTCACCGATCCGGGATGCTTTACTTCAGCTGACGCAAGAAGGGCTGTTAGTCGCGACGCCGAATTGCGGGGTCAAAGTGGCCTCGCGGATGGATGATGAAATCCAGCCGCTAGTGATTGATATTCGCCTTAAGGTTGAACTGTTTGCATTGGATAGGTTCATCAAACAAATCGACGATTCGGATCTGACGGTTCTGGAGCGATGTCTGGAGAAAAACCACACGGCGTGCCGGGAGGGTGTTTTGTCGGCCATCATAAAATCTGACATGGCATTCCATGAAGCGATTGTGGAGAGAGGCGGCAGTGAGAAACTGATTGGCTTATGGAAGCAGGTCATCTCGGCCATGATGCTTCACTATCATCGCCTCGGTGATTGGATCGAAAGTTACCAAGAGCACGTAGCGATCTTCGAAGCTATCAAACGGGGTGATCGCAAGGGTGCGAAGGCGGCTTTGATCACCAATATTCAGTAGTTGGCTCGGCGTGATTCGGTTCACGGACACCGTTTCAACGAAGGCTGACGGCTACTGGGATACGATCGAAGGGGCTTCAGGTCGGTTGCGTGAGAATTCGCAGATGCTGTGAACCCGAGCCGGCCTTTCAGAGAAATGTCCTTAGCTCTCACGCCAGATGCGCAAGTCGTCGATGTAGGCATTTTTGGCCACCAGGAGACGAAGGAGTCGTTTGGTCGGATGGTCGAAGCCTTCGGAGCGGAATGACCCCACGGTTTTACCGTCAATCTCAACGGAAAGTCTTGAGCCACGCAGGGTGACCGCGACTTCGTGCCAGATGCCAATTTCCAAATCGTTCGGGATGGTTTTGGATTTAGTGGCGAGCATCGCCTGCTGCTCGGGGGTAACGGTTTTATCCTGTCGGGCCTGGCGAATTTTGAGATCCATATTGCCAGTTTTTTGATCGGCGATTTCTACCGATTCTTTGGAGAGGATGACCTTGAATAAGTGCCCGGCGTGGACGGATTCGAGCTCCATGTCGGCGAAGTTTAGATTCAGTTCATCATCGTCATCCTCGAGCATGAAACGCAGTGCGAGGGTGCCATCACGGAATTCAAAGGCGTGCCGCACAGACGTCGCGTGCCAGGCCACTTCGTGAGTGTAGATATACATGTAGCCGTCCCGTAGATCGACTTCTTTGTTCCCCTCGGCGGTCTTGTCGCTGCTGGTCGTCCACTCATTGCCGGGCTCATCTTTGAGTTCCTGGGACTCGGTGCGATCGAAGGTGTCTTCAAAAATGAGAGTGCCGTAGTCGCCGGCTACGACGTTGGTGGTGAGGCCCAGGCTGGAACAGAGCAGGGCGAGGGGGAGGAGGTTTTTCATCGGGGCAGAGGAGAGGTTATTTGGAAAGGAAGATGTCGCTCTGGGTGGCGGCGAGGATGAGGGAGCGGAAACCGTAGTCGTGTTCGGCGAGCTCGGTAACGATGCGATCGATTTCGCGACGGTCACCAAATTGAATTTCGGCCCCAGTAGCGTAGGTGAGAATCTGGTTTAAAACGTTGCGCGCGATCTTGTCGGGGGACGATAGCACAATGCTTTTGAATCCTTCGATGTCTTGGAAGGGGCGGCCGTCGGCCATGTGGTAGCTGGCATCTACGATGGGACCTTGGATAAGTTTATCCTCTTCGGACTTGGCGCGGTAGTGGTCTCTCCAGCCGCCGATGACATCGTAGTTTTCGAGCGCGAAACCGGGAGGATCGATCATCTTGTGGCAGGCCATGCAGCTTTCGATCGAGCGGTGTTTATCCATCTGATCTCGGATCGAAACGGCACCACGGATATCGGGTTCGATGGCGGGAACCTGGTCGGGTGGCGGCGGGATATGTTGGCCGAGAATACGTTCGATGAGCCAAGCGCCGCGCACGATTGGCGAGGTGGTGGTTCCGTTGGCCGTTACTTTGAGCACACTGGCTTGAGTGATGATGCCGCCGCGGTGGTCGTCGTCGGTGAGCGTGATTTTTTGAAATTCCTCACCGGATTCAAATGGCAGGCCGTAATGGTGAGCGAGGCGCTCATTCACGACGGTGAAGTCGGAGTCGATCACATGAGTTACACTCAGATCGTCCTCAATCATCAGACTTAGAAAACTGTGAGTTTCATCCAACATTGAGTAGAGTAAAACCGGATCGAATTCTGGATACAGTTTGGCGTCCGGGGTGGTGAAATTGATGTCGTTTAGGTTCAGCCAGTTATCGGAAAAATTCTCCACGAAAGCCTGTGATCGTTCGTCATCCAGCATGCGTTCGACCTGTTGGCGGATCGTTTGCGGATTGGAAAGTTTGCCGGCATCGGCGAGACGGCGAAGTTCCGCATCGGGAGTGGTGCTCCAGAGGAAGTAGCTTAACCGAGAGGCGATGGCGTAATCATCCAGACGACCGGGTTCCTCAGTGAAGTAAATGAACCGATGGGAACAAAGTATGGCCCGATACCCGGCTCGCACGCCGGCGAGGAGTGAATCGCTATCGGCCATTTCGTCTTTGGCGAAGTCGACATAGGGCTCGAGCTCTTTGGCCGTGACAGAGCGACGGAAAGCTCGATTGGCAAAGCGGAGCAACAGGTCAGCGAGGTCTTGATGGGGGTTCGCACTCTGGAGTTCACCTTGGTCGATCTCAAGGTCACCAAACAGGTTTTGACGTAAATCTTTTGGGGCGAGGCCCGGGTAGATGCGCTCCATCGTGAGGCCTTTGACGGCTACGGCGGCAGCACCATTATTCACCGCGTCGAATGAATAGATTTCTTTGGAGCTAACCCAGTCGATCGTCTTGTCGATGGGTCTGATTCCGAGTTGGTGAGGGGCTCGGATCCAAGTGTCGAAGGAGTGGGTGCGCAGTTCGTCGGTCGCTTCGAAATGGCCCACCCAGTAAGTCATGGGGGCCTTGGCGCGCAGGATACCGGTTTTGAGTCGGGTCCAAACGCTGCGGCCAGGCGGCGCGTTATGGGCTTTGGCGGTGACGGTGACGCGATACCAGCCGGTCTCCGTCACGGTCGTGTCGGGCAAACGACCGTGGAAGCCGTTGGTGGAGGGAAAACTGAGTAGCTGGTGGTTGTCGGCGTCATAGACGGCCATGCGTTCGTTGGCAATTCGTTCGCGCCCCACGCCGAGTTGGTGGGGTTCGAATTCTTCGTAGTAGGTCACGCGGGGCTCGATCGCCTGTTTGAACGACTCGTCCAGCATCAGGTCGATGGCGACGAGATACTTCTGCAGGAGATGATACGAGATTTGTTGGCTGTCCGCGATGTTGATGAAGCTGTTTTTGGCCGTTTCCTCCGGCAGGTGTTCCAGTAGCGGGATATCGATCCCGAAGAGATCGTGGAGGGTGTTTTCGTATTCGACCTGGCTCAAGCGGCGGGATTTCACGCGGCCAAGTTCTTGGGTGTGAATAGCAGAGGCGCGGTGAATTTTGGCTTCGAATTCGGTAAGAAAATTACGGCGCTCCTCGGGTTCGACGAGTGAGTCTTCCTTGGGAGGCATTTCCCCATCGCGCACCCGGTCGTGAATCATGGCCAAGAGGCTGCGATCCGAGAGTTGGGAGGAGTCGAACTTCAGCGATTCGAGATCGAGTTCACCTTTCTTATCAACCGGGTTGTGACACTCGAAACAGCTGAGATCGAAGAACTCGGAGACGAGAGGAGGGAATGCGTTGGAATCGTCGGCCTGCGCGGTCACTACGCCGGCGGTGATGATGGAAAGTAGAAGGAACCTCCGGGACATGGGTAGGTTGGGCGCGTGGGCGTTTGAAATGAAACCGGTGATCGCTAAACTCAGACCATCGACAGGTCGCTCATCTCACCGGTGCTGGTGGCGAATTGGTCGGCTTCGATACCATGGCGATGCAGCAGGCTGAGGTAGAGATTTGGCAGCGGGTAGTTATCCTTGCGATCGTAGGCAATATGTTGGCCGTGACGGAATCCGCCGCCCGCGAGGACCACGGGCATGTTGCGGTTATCATGGGAGCTCGCGTTACCAAGATTGGAAGTCATGAGCACGCTAGTGGAATCGAGCATACTGCCGTTAGATTCTTCAGCACCCTTGAGGTCACGTAGGAAGTTGCCGTATTTGCGCATCAGTTCGGTTTCCACGAGGGTCAATTGATCGAGTTTCATTTCGTCGAGGCCATGGTGACTCAAGCCATGGTAGCCTTGATCGACACCGGGGAGCGGCACGGCCCCTCCTTCACCGTTGAGGTGAATGGTTACAAAGCGGGTTGAATCCGTTTGCAACGCGAGGAAAGTGACGTCGAGAAGCAACTTCTTCCGGTCAATGATCGCGTCGCTATTGGAAATATCGACCGGGATGGGAGCGTTGACTTTAGGCTTCGGGCGATCGGCCCACTCTTGGGCTTCGCCGAGGCGTTTTTCAAAATCGCGCACGGAGGTGAAGTATTGGTCGACCTTATCGCGATCACCCGAGCTGAGCGTGCGGATGACGCGTTTGGCATCCGACGAAACGACATCCATCACGCTGCGGCCTTGGCGTAGGCGCTCAATCTGGAGGGCCTTTTCAGCTGGGGTGTCGGGGATGAAGAGTTGGTTGAATACTTTGGAGGGAGACTCCTCCGCGGGAATCATACTGCCGGAATCCGTATAGGATGCGCTGTTGGAGCCGTTGATATTTAACACCAGCGATGGGAAGCGGGTGTGGTGGCCCTGGTGCCGCGCCATGTATTGATCGATGGAGATCGAATTTTTAAAGGCAGCGTTCCGCGAGAAAGGTGCGGCCGTTAAAATGCTACCCTCAGCCATGTGACCTCCGCTGACACCCGGATGGGAGGCGCCACTGACAATCGTCATGTCATCTCGCAAATCGGCGAGGTCGTTGAGGTAAGGGGAGGGGGTGTAGTTTCGGCCGGCCTCGGTCGGATTGAGGTTCGGTCCGTGCAGGCCGAGAGCAAGGGTTACCGCGACGAAACGACGAGGAGGTTGGTGAGCCAGAGATGCGGCAAAGGCGGGGGTCATTGCGTCGAGCCAAGGCAATGCCATGCTGACGCCGGCTCCCTTGAGGAAGGAGCGGCGGGAAAGCGCCTTTGCGAAGTTGAAATTTACGTTTTTCATCGGGGCAGATGGGTGGAGGAGCGGCAGCGATCCTTAATGTGCGCAGTATGCCTATATCTCGTTCGAAGACTACTACGCATCCTCAGAATTTCGGCGAATCGAAAGTCTTTCAACCGTTGACCAACCGTATCATATACGCGGTCCAGAAATCGCCTTATAAGAGAAGGAAGGGGCTGAAAACTCAGAATAATGCAATATCCACTGTGATTTATACAAAATACGCCGTTCCAAACTTACCCAAGGTGTGAGAGATTCGAGAAGCCATTGGTTCACCCCCGGATCTGATTAGGACGAATATCGGCCATAATTACCCATCCCCCATGAAGACATTTTTTGTTATGCGCGCTTTGATTGTCGGTTTTGTCGGCATCGTCGGGACCGTATATTGCGTTGGTGCTGATCGGCCCAATATTCTATTTATTGCCATTGATGACTTGCGTCCGGAACTCGGCAGCTACGGCTCCGAGATCGCGATTACTCCGCATATGGATGCGCTCGCCGGCGATGGTTTGTTGTTTAACCGGGCTTATTGCCAGCAGGCGATTTGCAGTCCGTCGCGGGCCAGTCTGATGACCGGGGCGCGACCTGATACGATCGGGGTTGTTGAGAACTACACTTATTTCCGCGATGCGAATCCGGATATTATCACGTTGCCGCAACATCTGTGGGCCAATGGTTACGCTACGGTTCGCACCGGGAAGATCTACCACAACGCAGCTTTCGGTGACGAAGAGCTGTCATGGAGCCGGAGTCCCACGGGCGTGAAGACGCGCCAGAAATGGGCTGATCCGGTGAGATTCGCTCTACCGGAGAATGGGGAGATTAGGGCGGAGAAAATAAAGAAACTCGGGGCCGACGCGCATAGCGCATTGCTGAAGGGGCCCGCCTACGAGTCGGCTGATGTGCCGGATCAGACTTACGAAGATGGTTACAATACGGATCTCGCGATCGAGACCCTGCACGATCTGCTCAAGAACGAACAACAGCCGTTCTTTCTGGGACTTGGATTGAAGAAACCGCACCTCGATTTCATCGCCCCCAAACGATATTGGGACCTGTATGATCGCGACTCGATGCCGATCGCTGAGCAAGTCGATGCGCCCCGGGACGGAGCGGCGATGGGACTGCATGCCTCATTCGAATTACGGACCCGACATGCGATTCCGAAATACGGCGACATTGAGCCGGATCTAGCTCGCACGCTGCGGCACGGTTATTTGGCTTGTGCCAGTTATGTCGATGCGCAGATCGGACGGATGGTAGCAGCGCTCGAAGCGGCGGGAGTGCGTGACAATACGATCATCATCGTGTGGGGCGATCACGGCTGGCATTTGGGTGAAATGGGAATTTGGGGGAAGGCGACCAACTACGAAATCGGCACTCGCGTGCCGCTGATGATCTGGACGCCGGACATGCCGCGGGGCAGCCGCGGGCGCACGACGGATGCCTTGGTGGAGCTCGTGGATATGTATCCGACACTGTGCGAATTGGCTGGTATATCGCTGCCGACTCATCTGGAGGGACACAGCTTCGCGCCGTTGCTGGAGGAACCGGATCGCGCCTGGAAAACGGCGGCCTTCAGCCAATATCCCAACCCAGCTCTGCGGGAGTGGGCGGCCAACCCGCTGACTGACGATATGCGCGAATTGTTTTTTGGTCCGCTGATTCGTGATGTAGAGGCGAACATCATCCAGCAGCAGGGCGACAAGTGGGATCGTGAGCTCTTTGAAAACGATTTGATGGGTTATGCGATGCGCACGGATCGTTACCGATTGATTGCGTGGAAAGACGTGAAGCATCCGGCGGCCGATCCCATATTTGTCGAACTCTACGATCACGATAACGACCCGTCCGAAACGGTGAATATTGCCAGGCAGCACCCTGGCGTGATCGCCCAACTTTTAAGCCAACTCAACCGGGGCTGGCGGGGAAGCCTGCCCAACTGATTTCGGTCCGACTACTCGACCCTTACTAACTTTCCGCATGTCCCTCGTTAAATCCAGAGAGCTGTTTTCGGAGTCGGCGTTTCCCATCACAGTGGACACGGTGGTGGACCGGACGCTGATCCGGAAGGAGCTCCATCGGCACGAGTATTTTGAAATGCTCTACGTGGAGGAAGGCAAGTTGGTGAACCGTTTCAAAAGCGCCGACGTGACGATGAAGGCAGGCGACGTGGTGATCATGAAACCGTTTGTGCGCCACGTGCTGATTGATCAGAAACGCGATGAAACCGTGCGGGCATTTTGCTGCAGTTTTCTGCCGCAGATCGTGGATTACGGGATCGACTCGTTAGAGGAACTCAAAGCGTCTTCGTCGCCGAATCGTTACTTCTTTAAATCGTTCTTCGACCTCGCGGAAGCGGATGTCTCGGCGGTGCAGATCGAGATCGAGCCGGACCAGCGAGCGACGGTGGTAAACTTGTTCGAGCAGCTGAAACAGAGCACGCACGATGAATCCGAAATAGCACATGCGCAAACCCGCTGCAATTTCTTGAACTTGTTGATGTTATTGTCGGGACAAAAGGAACGGGATGACATGGGCAATACGACAATGCGGGTCACCCGGGCCAGTCCTATCTCTCGCTACAAGGATGGTCTGCGTACGACGCTCACCCACATCCACGACAACTTTAAGGACCCGCTGACGTTGAAAGAAATGGCGGCGATGAGTGGGGCGTCGGAGACGTATTTTTGCCGCCTGTTTAAACACGAGACCGGCATGACGTTTCTCGATTATCTCAACAGTCTTCGCATCGAAAACGCGTGTGTCTTGCTGCGTGATACCACCGACAACGCGCTCGATGTCTGCTACGAAGTGGGCTTCAACGATTACACTCATTTTGGCCGCCAGTTTAAGAAAAACGTCGGGTTCTCTCCGGCCGATTTCCGTCGGCAGAAACACCATACTCGGCAAATTCGGGAGCTCCAAACTTGACCCCTTATTCCATTCCTATTTCGCCATGATACGATCGATTAAAACTTATCGCCTCCAGCACAAGCTGACGGAGTCCTTCGGGTTTTCCCAATGGCACTATGATGTGCGCAATGCCTTGATCGTAGAGGTGATTGATGATTCCGGCGCGGTCGGGTGGGGCGAGTGTTATGGCCCCGCGACAGTGACCCAAAATGCCATCGATACCTTCTACGCGCCGCTGCTGATTGGCTGGGACCCGTTGCGCAACGAGGCGGCTTGGCAGCATTGCTGGCGCGCGTCGTTGGACTTCGCTATGAAGGGTCCGATGATGGGTGCCATTTCTGGATTGGACATGGCGCTACTTGACTTGAAAGGGAAGTTGCTGGGCGTGTCGGTATCCGAACTCATGGGAGGGCGAGTGCGGGACCGCGTCCAAGGTTACGCGACCAGTATGTATTTCCGCAAACAGCCCGAATCGGAGTTGCTCGAAACCCTGCTGGACGAAGCTCGTGATTGTGTCGCGCGAGGGTTTGGCGCCCTCAAGATCAAGGTCGGGAAAAACATGGCCTTCGACCGGAGGCTCATCGTGGCGATGCGCGAGGCGCTGCCGGACACGCAACTCATGGCCGACTCCAATCACGCCTATGATTTACCCGAGGCCGTGAAGGTCGGGAAGTTGCTCGCAGAGCTCGACTACGCGTGGTTTGAGGAACCGCTTTCGCCGGAAATGCGCCGGCAGTTTTCGGAACTTGCGTCCAAGGTCGATGTGCCCATTGCCACCGGCGAATGTGAGCAGACTCGATTCGGTTTTCAGGATCTGCTGTCGCACGGCGGCGTGCACATTGCGCAGCCCGATTTGGCTTACTGCGGAGGACCGACGGAAGCACTCAAGATTCGCGCGATTGCGTCGTCCAAAGGCGTGAATGTGCTGCCGCACTGTTGGGGCACCCAGTTGAATCTTGCGAGCGCGGTGCACTTCGTGGCCACGACCTCCGTGGAGCCGGGACGCGCCGAAGTCGCCGAGCCGCTGCTCGAGACTGATCTCACGAGGAACCCGATGCGGGATGAGATGTTCGGGCAAAGTGTGCAGATCGAGCACGGAGAACTCACGGTGCCGACTGGCCCAGGGCTGGGCGTCGAGCCCGACCGTGAGGCACTGGCAAATTATTGTGTCCAGAAAACGGAAAAAACTGATGCCTAACAAAATTTATCCCATGCTCATTGGAGGTGAGCGCGTTCGAAGTAAGAAGACCTGCGATGTCATCAATCCCGCCACGGGGAAGGTGATAGGTGCGGTGCCGGAGATCGATTCACGATCAATCCAGAAGGTGCTCACGGCGGCCGAAAAGGGCTTCCAATTATGGTCGGCCACAACCCCGGCCAAGCGTCGCGAAGTGATCCTGCGTTATGCCGACTTGCTGGAGACGAATCAGCCGAGAATCGTTGATCTGTTGATCGCTGAAACCGGCAAACCTCGCGACAATGCGGAATATGATTTCGGCATGTTGACCACCTGCTTGCGATTCTTCGTTGAGGAGTTTGAGCGGTTGGATCAGCCGGTGCTGCACGATCCCGACGGACGCTTTTTGCACTACGTCCAACGTCAGCCGCTCGGCGTGACGGTGGGGATGCTGGCGTGGAATTTTCCGTTGCTCAACGTGGGTTACAAACTGGGTCCCGTGCTGGCTTCAGGTTGCAGCACGATCATTAAGCCGTCGTGCCATACGCCGCTCGCTTCGCTGGAGGTCGCCTATCTGGCGAAAGAAGCGGGGGTGCCCGATGGCGTCGTCAACATGATCACCAGCAGCGATCACGATGCGGTAAAACCACTCCTCCAAAGTGAGGTGCCTTCACTCGTGACCATGATTGGTTCAACGCGCGGCGGCTTGGAAGTGCTGAATGCCGCGTGCACGAGCGTTAAACATTTTTCCGTCGAGTTAGGAGGAAACGCGCCGGTGTTGGTATATCCCGATGCCGATATCACGGATGCGGCCAACAAGGTCGTCGATCTGAAGTTCGCCAACTGCGGTCAGGTGTGCGTATCGCCCAATCGTTGTTTTGTGCATGAGTCGGTTTATGAGGAGTTTGTCGAGGCGGCTCGCCAACGCGCGGCTGAGATCGAGATGGGTCCACTGGTCAATGAGAAGGCGCGCCGCTACGTGTTGGCCCTAGTGGAGTCAGCGGTGGCGGACGGCGCCGAAATTGTGACCGGTGGAAATGCGGTGGAGGGTTCAGGGTTTTTCATGGAGCCGACCATCCTGCGCAACGTCGTGCCGAAGATGAAGGTGGCGAGTGACGAGATTTTTGGTCCGGTTTTACCGATCCTGAAGTTCACGGACAAGGACGACGAAATCGCCTTGGCCAACGACACGCCTTACGGTTTGGCCGCCTACGTGTTCACGACGAACCTATCGCTCGGGCTGCGGGCTGCGCGCGACATCAAGGCGGGCAGCGTTTGCATAAACGAACCGCATTATTCGGTGCAGCTGCCGCATGGCGGCCTGAAGCAAAGTGGGATGGGCAAGGACTGTTCGCGATATAGTTTGGAAGAATACCTGACACTGAAACGTATCTCGGTTCTCATTGATTGATATGAACGTTTTCCCCGAAAGGATCATGCAGCGATTGGAGGCGGCTAAAGTGGTGGCCGGTTTTTCTATCGACCGCGTCGAGGATGCAGTTCCCCTCGCTCAAGCGCTTCTCGCCGGGGGGATTTCGGTTGTCGAACTGACTCTGCGCACGGAGGCCGGGATGGCCGCCGTTAAGGCGATTAGTGAGGGCGTGCCTGACATGTTACTCGGGGTGGGCACGATCCTCACGCCAGACCAAGCCCGCGAAGTGAAAGCCAATGGCGCCGACTTTGGGGTTTCACCCGGACTCAATCGCAAGGTGATCGAAGCGGCGCAACAAGCCGACCTGCCGTTTGCTCCCGGTATCGCGACCCCTTCGGAGTTGGAGGCGGCGATCGAGTGTGGTTGCCGGTTTGTGAAGTTCTTCCCCGCGGAAGCGGCTGGAGGGCTCCCTTATCTCAAGAGCATTTCGGCCCCTTACGCCCACCTCGGAGTGAAGTTCTTTCCGTTGGGCGGGCTAAATGCCACCAACATGGTCAACTATCTACTGGAAAAGAACGTGCCTGCGATCGGAGGTTCGTGGATCGTGAAACCCGATTTGGTTCAACAGAAAGCCTGGGATCAAATCACCGCGCGAGCGACTGAAGTCTGTCAGATTGCTGCGAAAACCACCTAAATTTCCTCTTTTATGAAACCCATTGTAAGCTTCGGCGAAATCATGTGCCGCCTCGCCTCGCCGCAGAATCTGCGACTGCGCCAAACCCGTGAATTGGAAGTAACCTACGCTGGGGCGGAGGCGAGTGTTGCTGCTTCGGTCTGCAACTTCGGTGGCTCCGCGCGTTACGTGACCGCATTGCCCAAGCATGCTCTGGCGGATGCTACGATGGACACCCTGCGCTCGGTCGGCATCGACACAACGCACGTGTTGCGCACCGATTCCGGCCGTCTGGGCGTTTACTTCCTGGAGACGGGTGCGAATCAACGTCCGAGCAACGTGATCTACGACCGCGAGGATTCTGCCATCGCAATAACCCCGGCGGATCAATACGACTGGCCCTCGATTTTCGCTGGGGCACAGTGGCTGCATTTAAGTGGTATCACGCCCGCGCTTTCTTCCATCGCCGCTGAAGCGACACTTGTAGCGGCGCAGCAAGCAAAAGCCGCCGGCTGCCAAGTTTCGATTGATCTGAATTTCCGGAAGAAATTGTGGAAATGGGAACCGGGCACGCCGGCCCCTGAGTTGGCCCAGAAGACGATGCGCGGCATCTTGCCATTCATCGATCTGGTGATCGCCAATGAAGAAGATTGTCACGACGTGCTCAGCATCCAAGCCGGCGCGACCGATGTTGATTCCGGTGAACTGGATACGGCGCGTTACCCCGATGTCGCCCGCCAGGTTATCAGCCAGTTTCCCAACGTGAGTAGGGTGGCAATCACCCTGCGCGAAAGCTTGTCCGCCTCACACAATAATTGGGGAGCGATGCTCTACGAGCGGGACACCGACACGGCGTATTTTGCCCCGCTCGATGGCACGAGTAGTTACCAGCCTTATCAGATCAAAAACATCGTCGATCGGGTAGGGGGCGGAGATTCCTTCGCCGGTGGATTGATCTTTGCCCTCACCACGCCCGACTTAGCCGAGCCCGGCACAGCGCTGCGCTATGCGGTGGCGGCGTCTTGCCTGAAGCACTCGATCAAGGGTGATTTTAATTATTCCACCCGTGCCGAAGTTGAAGCCCTGATGGGGGGAGCCACCTCGGGCCGAGTCGTGCGCTGAGCCTATTGTTACGGGACTAGCAGTTGGTCGGGAGGGGTCGTAGCTCGGAATCCCATGACCGTTGCGGCTTTGTCACCACTGAGAAAAGACTGGTTGTGCTCGAGCTTACTTTGGTCGGCCACGGTCGGGTAAAACAGTCGGGCGAGGGTGGCGGCATCTTGATTGAGGATGTTGTTCTCGTGCACGACGAAGAGCGGGTGACTGCCCTCGTAATTTGCAGTCAGTCCCAGCTCAATCGCATGGCAGGCGTCACTCAAATCGACGTAGGAAAAGTAAGTGTGTTTCATCCACATCAGTTTCAGGTCGGGGTCGGATAACGCCTTCACGTAGGACGTCTTGCCCTCGAACGCGCGGTCGACCCGGAGTTGATCAAACTCGGCTTGGGCGGCGGTGATCAGAGCCGTAGATTCAGCCTGAGGTAAAGCCGCCAGAGTGATGGCGCGCTCCTTGGCCGCGACGTAAGCGGCGATTTCCGCTTCGCGCGTGAGTTGCGGGTTATGCCAACCGGCTCCGAACCTCAGACTGGAACTGCTGATGCCGTCACGCCGCCAGAAGTAGTCTGCAATGTCCTCCGTGATT